>JAIDSX010000127.1 GCA_029060985.1 Clostridia bacterium
CCATTATATATGGCGAGGAAGATTTTGTCAACAGAATTTGACCCGTGCCCGCATCTGTGCAGGGTGAAGCAAGTCCGCCGAGGCGGGCTAAAAGCTCCTCGCGGGAGCAGGGGCGGGAAAGGCGGGCGCGAAGCATATTATCACGCTTTGCCCTTTCCCTTTCGTTGTACTCTTCAATTAAGATTTCGATTTCTGCGTTTCTCATTGTATCCACTATTATACGGATAATAGTTGACACATATTGTCATATATGATAAAATAATTTCAAAAAAATCAGGTGATTTTTATGAAATTTCAAGTCATGACGGGAATTTTATTCACGCTTTTGGCGCGCAGAAAGGTGAGCGCTTCGTATCTTGCGGGAAAATACGGCGTTTCTGTGCGCTCGATTTACCGCTATATCGATGAAATGACGGTTGCGGGCGTGCCCATCGACGTGGTGCGCGGCGCACAGGGCGGCATCTTTATTTCGGACGCGTTCACCCTTTCCAAAGGACTTTTAACGAAAGAAGAGTATCGGAAAACGCTCGAAAGCCTGCTCGCCATGAACGAACAGCTTCACGACGAAACGCTCAGCGAAGTCATTGAAAAGCTGAATCGCAGGGAAAAAGCGGAAGAGCGCGGCATTGAACTTTCGGGCAATATTATGGTGGACGGCGGAACATGGGGCGACGAGCGAAAATTTTCCGATCTTCTCTCCGTTATTTCGCACGCAACGGAAGAGCGCAAAGAGCTCTATATCGAATACGCCGACAGAGGCGGCGAGCGCACGCACCGCACCATTCTTCCGCACCTGTTAGTTCTCAAACAGAATATCTGGTACGTATACGCGTACTGCAAACTCAGGGAAGAGTTCCGCCTCTTTAAGCTCGGCAGGATCCGCTCCGTTATCAATACGGGCGAATCATTCGAAAGGCTTCCCTTCAAGCGCGAGGATATTCCCCTCTCCTTTTGGAAGACGGCGAATGAAATCGACGCAAAGTTCAAGGTATCGCCCGAATGCCTGCCCTTCGTGGAGGAATGGCTCGGCGTTCAGAACGTATACGAACAGGACGGAGAATACTTTGCCGAGGCGTTTTTGCCCGACGACGACGCGCTCATCGGAAGAATTTTATCCGTAGGCGCGGGATTCAAAGTACTCTCCCCCGAATCCCTCGTGGGACGCGTAAAGGACGAAATTAAGAAACTTTCCGACTGTTATTAAAAAAAACGCCCGCGCATTGCGCGGACGTTTTATATAGTCCTTGCTTTTTTCATCAGATTTTGATATACTTTTAACTACGATAAACAGTAATTTAGGAGACAATATGCCAATACGCATTGCACAAATAAATGACCTGTATTTTTTGAAACAGTATGATAAGCATATTTCCGAAAATGAATTGGAAAATGCAATAAATCGGGAACATATACTCATAGCAGAAATAGACGGTAAAATCATTGGTTGGTTACGCTATAATTACTTTTGGGATAACACTCCATTTATGAATATGCTATTTGTATTCAGCGAATACCGTAGCAAGAAATATGGAACGAACTTGGTTATATATTGGGAGGAACAAATGAAACGGTTAGGTTTTAATACCGTTATGACCTCTACGCAAGCAAATGAATGCGCGCAGCATTTTTATCACAAACTCGGGTACAATACCATCGGCGGCTTTTTAATGGAGAACGAGTCATACGAGTTGATATTGTCAAAAGAATTATAAATTTCAATTTTTCGTTTGAATATCGATAAACAAAAAGTATAGCCCGCTAACTTTGTAAGCGAAGATAGCGGGCGATTTTTTAATCTCTTTTATCCCGGAATTCCGAGGGAGTTATCCCCTCTTCGTGTTTGAAAAACCTTGAAAAGTTATGCGGGTCGTCGAAGCCGAGAAAATAGGCGATCTCCGCAACCGTGAAGTCCGTTTCCGATAAAAGGTGCCTTGCCTCCGCCGTGCGCCGCTTTGAAAGATAACTTTTAAGCGTTATCCCCTCCGTTTTGCGGAACACCGCCGAAAGATACTTTTCGTGATACCCGAGTTCGTCTGCAATTTCTTTGACCTGCACTCCCGTAAACCGTCTGGAAGCGGCGAGCGCTTTCACCCGCTCGCAGAGCGCCTGCGCCGCGCCGAGCGGCGTTTCATCCGCCTTCAAGCCGCCCCTACCCGCAAGCTCGAACAGCAATTCCGTTACGAGATAGCAGGAGCGCAAGCCCCCGCGCTGTTCGCTTTCGGCAAGGAAGAGCGTTTGCATGAGCTCTGAAATCCGCTTCCCGTCCATAAATTTTCCCTGCGGAGACAGCGAAAGCGAAGCGGGAAAATCGGGGGCGGAAAAGTGCATCCAAAAAAAGCGGCACTTGCACTCTTCCGTGCCGTGCTGAAAGCGCGTCGGGCTCATGATTAAGTATTCCCCCGCCCGCACCGAATAATCTTGGTTTTCGTCCCCGATACGGAGTTCGCCCTCAGTCACGATCATAAGCTCGTAGTCGGTAAGCTCCCGCGTGAGGTGCTTCCAACCGCGTTCGGGTGAATTGAATTCTCCCGCAAACGCAAGCCGAACGGGTTTTTCCAAATTAAAGTGAATCATCTTACTTTTTGACACCTATAAATGCCGAAATGAAATTGCATTTTTTCAGGAACCGCCTTACTATTATTATAACATAAAGTTTATAAGTTCACAATAGTTGAGCTGAAAAAACTGAAATAAGGGGAAAATTGTGAAAATGAAACAGAACAAAAGGTTTGGTGCGGTGCTCTCCGCCTTACTTTGTGTCCCTCTCACTTTGGGAATCATGGCGGGCTGTAAGAACGACGATGGAGGAAAAACCATGAAACAATCGACCGTAGAAAACTCCGCTCCCGTTACCTATACGGGACTTGACGAAGTGACCCTGACCGACGCCTATGCGGTCAACGCGATGGAAAAGGAACGCGAATATCTTTTGGATACGCTCGACGCGGATAAGCTCCTCTTCTGGTTTCATAAAAACGCAGGGCTCACCCCTCTTGCGACTTCGTCCTACGGAGGAGAATGGGAAGGCGCACTCATCGGCGGACATATTTTGGGGCACTATCTCTCCGCGCTTGCGCAGGGCTACGCCAATGCAAACACGCCCGAAAACGACAAGGCGAGATTTCTCACGAAAATCGAGCACGTCGTAAACGAGCTGAAACGCTGTCAGGATAATGCCGTAGCGGCGGGCGCGAAGGCGGGCTTTATTTGGGGCGCTTCGACCGCTTCGGGCGCGACCACGATCGAATCGCAGTTCGACGAAGTGGAAAAGAACGGTAACGGCTTCGTCGGCGGAAAGGTCTGGGTGCCCTGGTACACCATGCACAAGATTTTACAGGGCGTTATGGACGCCTACACCTATACGGGCAACGAAACCGCAAAGACGGTTGCAGTTTCGCTCGGCGATTGGGTCTATAACCGCGTGAGCACGTGGTCAAGCGCAAAGAAAGAGACGGTGCTCAAAGCGGAATACGGCGGCATGAACGACAGCTTATACAGTCTTTACGTGATCACGGGCGAAGATAAATACGCCGTTGCGGCGCACCAGTTCGACGAAGAAACCCTCTTCCAAAAGGTATTGAATGCGCAACCGGATTACTTGGACGGCTTACACGCCAATACCACGATCCCCAAAATCATCGGCGCGCTCAACCGCTATATTACCTGCAACGGAAAGACGATAAACGGCGAAGAAGTAGACGCGAGCGAGTATCTGACGGTTGCGGAGGAGTTTTGGGAATACGTCATCGATCACCACACCTACGTGACGGGCGGCAACTCCGAATGGGAGCACTTCGGCAGGGACGACGTTCTCAACCGCGAGCGCACCAACTGCAACTGCGAAACCTGCAATACCTACAATATGCTCAAGCTCTCGCGTATGCTCTTTACAATCACGCAGGATAAACAGTACCTCGACTTCTACGAGAACACCTATTACAATGCGATTTGGTCTTCGCAGAATCCCGAAACGGGCATGACGACCTACTTCCAGCCCATGGCTACGGGCTATTTCAAGGTGTACTCCTCTGCGGAAAACCACTTCTGGTGCTGCACGGGCAGCGGCATGGAGAGCTTTACCAAGCTCAACGACAGTATCTATTACGAAGCGGGCAACGCGGTCTACGTTTCCCTCTACGTCGGCTCTACTTATAAGTCGGATACCGTCTCCCTTACGCAGACGGCGGATCTCGAAAATTCCGATACGGTCAAATTCCACGTAGACAGCGGCAGTACCGTTTTAAGACTGAGAAAGCCCGCTTGGACGAAGTCCTTCTCCGTAACGGTGAACGATAAAACCGTGGAAATCGGGAACAACGCTTCCTTCGTATCCGTGGACGTCAAAAAGGGCGACGACATTACCATCAACATGGAAAAGACGGTTGTTGCTTACGACCTTCCCGACGGCGAGGACGTATTAGCTTTCAAATACGGCCCCTTCGTGCTCTCCGCAGAGCTCGGCAGCGAGAATATGAGCAAATCGTCTACGGGCGTCAACGTTTCCATTCCCGAAAAAGCGATCGGCAATAAAACCTATTCTGTGGGCGCAGACGACCTCGAAGCGTTTAAGTCGAATATCGGCGAGTATCTTAAAAAGAGCGCGAACAACAAATTCACCTTGCAGTGCAATAACGGCACGCTCACCTACTCCTATCACTTCCGTCAATATCAACAGCGTTACGGTATTTATTTCAAATTCACTACCGAAGAAATCGAAGAGGAAATCGCTCCTTTTACTTGGCAAACGCAGGATACCGTTCAACCGGGATACGGTCAGTACGAAAACGACAGTCTGCATAATTTGCAGGAGACGAACACCGTAGGCGCGCAGAACGTTCCCGTTCTCGGTACGACGCGCGCGGCGAATGCAGGCGGCTCGTTCACCTACCGCATGATCGTTGACAAAACCAAACAAAACCGCCTCGTTGTTTCCTTTGCAAAAGCGGACAACAACAAGTCCATTCTCATTAAATCGGGCAGCACGACCCTTTACGGTAAAACGCTCAATTACGACGGGCAAAGCGATATGTACAGCGTGGAAATCGCCCTTCCCGACACCCTCGTTCAAAGCGCAACGGAATACGACCACAACGGAAAAACGGTAAACGTTCTTTCCATTACGTTCAGCAGTAACGACAGTGCGGCATCGGCAAGAGTTTGCTCGTATATCTATTCGCAGTACCTTGAAAACAACACGGCGTACTTTGTGGACTGCGGCGACTTCAATACCTCCACCGTCAACAGCGGCGACGTGCTCGGAAAATACATCTCGTTTACCGATCAGGCTTACGGCGCGGACGCCAAAACAGGCAAAATGTGGGGAATCGTAGACGGCTATAACAAGACTTGGTCGGGCAATAACCCCTCGGGCGTGTACACGAACAGCACTTGGGCGTACGAATTCGTCACGGGCGACGGAGTCGATAAAACGGTCTCCAACCGCTATACGAAAAATCAATTCGAAAGCAGTATTGCCCGCAAGCTCGGCTATAAATTCGAGCTTGAAAACGGAACGTATGAAGTCAGAATGTACTTCGCCGACCCGTGGAGCTGCTCCAAAAACCCCAACGTAAGCGCAAACGGCGTATCCAAGATCACGAACGGCGCGGTAAACGAGGAGATTTTCTTCAAAGTTACAATCACGAACGGCGAACTGACCCTTGATATTACTTCGAGCGATAAGTGTATCAACCTCTGCTATATTCAAATCATATTCGCGTAAAAATCAACTAAAAAACACCTCCCCTTTCGGGAGGTGTTTTTTAGTTAAGCACTACGTCTTTTAAGCTCTCGTATTTCTTAATGGCGGCTGTTCGGATACTTGCTAAATCCCCTCGTTCAAACGCTTCGTCGGAGAGCTGTTTTGCAAGGAACACCGCCTCTTTCGTGTAGCGCAAATTTTTGA
>JAIDSX010000128.1 GCA_029060985.1 Clostridia bacterium
TAATTTAAATATTTATATAAAAAAGTGCTAAAATTGTGAGTAATAAGGCTAATTATTCTGTTTTTACCATATGAGGACTATTTCTTAGTAATTCTAACCCCATATTCAAATTTTTTAAATTTGCATAAATTTTTGTTGTCCAGAAACATTAAAATTTCATTACTGATTTTATCATGACCCAATTTAATTTCTTTTTCTGTTTTTAATTCAGAAAGATTGGGTTCGATTTCTATAAGTAAATCTATGTATTGATTTTTTGTTAAATCAGCATCATTTTTCCCAATAAAATTTAACTTATTCTCATTTGATGTTTGAACGTTTTTAATTACTTTAAGAATTAAATTATAAGGACATTTATCTATAGGATTATTAAGCAAAATATCAAATGATTTTTCTATGGTTTCAGACACATTAGGGATATAAGAAGAATTTTTAATTATTTTAGCTTTTATATCATCTTTTAATTCTTTGTTTAATATTAATGCGTCTATTGTATCATTGCTAAAAATCGCATTGTCAATAGATTCTACAAATTCTGGATTTATAGTTAGCATTTTTACTATTGAGTTTGGCTTTTCATTTAAAGATTTGAAATTTTGTTCATTGCTTTGAATAAGAGAGTTTTTAATTAAAGTAGCTAAAATAGCGTCTTCATTGATATCCGCAATTTCTAAATCAACATTAAACGATTTTGACAAATTATCAAAATCATTTAAAGACTTATACTTCACATCATTGCATAAGGCTATTATTAAATCCTTATCGGCTAATTGTTTTTTGCCGAACTCTTTCGAGTTTTTAATAAGGAAATCAATAATACTATCCCAATTGAGTCCGTCTTTATCTGCTTGTATTATGTTCGCCCAATCAATTTTGATTTTGTCAGTTTGAAACATGTATTCCAAGTATCCGCTATTCGTACAGCTAAAATAATTATAGCATTCGGACTGTTTATCTATAAACTTCCTGCACAGTTCATCAGGTGTTTTATTAGAATTTAGTACTAACTCAATAGTTGACTGCGATTCGTAAGTTTGAGATTCAAAATCAATAATTATCTTTAAAATTTCTTGAAGTTTACCCGTTATAAAATTAACAAAATTTTCATTCTTCAAATTTATCATAACTGTTAACGGGGTTTTATAATACTGCGATATGTCAACATGGTTTATAGAGCAAAAAATAAATTCTAGATTATTTGCATTTAATTCAAACAAATTATTTTCTATAAAATAATTTGCTACATCATAATTTTCTTCCTCGCAGTTAAGATATTTAATTTTTAATTTTAGTGTAGAAGATAGGGCCTCAAATTTTTCTTTATTAACAACGCTTATTTCGTCTAAAATATTTTTGCAACTATTTAAAAATTCACTTATGCAATTTTTGTTGTTCAGGTTAATAATATCGTCATGTTTAAAGTTTTCAATGAAGTTTTTAATAATTCGACATTTAAAAATATCGCTGATTTCATTATTTGTTAGAATATCATAAGCAAAATATTGATTAGTGGGAGTAAGGGCACTTACTAATACATTGGAATTATAATTGTTGCAGACAAAGTCTTTACAAAATGTTTTTACTATATTTTCTCTAGAATTAAGGTATTTAATTAGGTTTTCACGTTTACAAAGTATACTGTCTTTTTTGTCTTTGTAAGATAATAGATAACTAACCAAACCGAAATTAAGAACAAATTTATCCGAAAATCTTTCCGGCTGAATTTCCTGTATTACATTTAAAGGATTGTCAAGTCTATAGCCATATTCTAATATCCGCTTTGCTAAAACAGAACGCACAAAAGCACTATCGTTTGCAGTTAGTAAATCTTGGTCAGAATGGGCGATAAAATCTTTATAATCTTCCGCAACATATCCGTTCGACAAAAAGAAAGATTTTAATTCATCGGACACAAACTTTTCATTTTCTTTGATATATTCTTGGATTGACAAATTTAATAGGTTTTTAAGCTGTTGTCTCTTTTTTGTTAATTCAGAATTAACCGCGGCAAGATTAATTGCCGCTTTTTCTTTTATCCTCTTCTCAAAATTAATTAATTTATCACCTAATTGTTCTTCCAAATATGCAACGGAACAACAAGAAGTAACAGTTATATTACCATAAGATCGCATATATAATTGTTGATCAAATTTCAAACCACCATTAATATTTTCAAAGGATTGAAGAGTATCAATATCATCATAATTGTTATACGCGGTCCTAGCTTGTTTTGCATCGACAATAATACCTTTAAGAAAGCTTTTAAAAGTATCTAAGGTTTTTAAATTAATATCATTTGCAAGAACGAGTTTTTGCTCTAACGCTAATATTTCTTTTTTTAAAGTTTCAATTTGCTCATTTATTTTTACTTTCTTTTTTTCAAACAAACCTACTAATTCACCATTATCAAACTGTAATTTAGCGTAATCAGCAGGGCGAAGGTTCTTGTATAGAATTAAAGAAAACAACTTAATGTTTTTATTTTCAGTATTTAATTCTTTAACATTAAGAATTTTATAATATGTCATATAATCATTTATTACATTTTTCAAAATTCTCATTTCTGTAATAAAATGTGAAACTTCGTAAATAAAAGATTCAGGCAACAACATATAATCAGGGCAGAGTTTTTTCATTTCGCTTTTTAAAAGGTCGCGAGCATTTGTAAAGCTTAATACGGGCACTAACGAAATTATGTAATCAAAAAACTTTGCTCTATCATTTTCAGTTTTAAAAAGAGTATCTTTTACAGCGTAAATAAAAGTTACCTTTTGCTTAACTATTTTGCTATTATTTATCAAAAAGTTAAGTTCACGTAACTTTGAAAAAATATGTGTGTTGTCGAATCTATCTAAATCTTCAATGATTACTATATTTGTTTTTGTTTTTTTAAAGTAATAGAGTATTTCGTCTATAAAAGTATTTAAGACGGAGTAGTTGGAATTATCGCATATATCGGCTTCAATATCTTTAACCGAAATTTTATTAAGCTTATTGCTATATAAGAGCATAAAAATTAACAACAGAACGCAACCAGCAGCAAATCCGAAGAAATAGTAAAAATTTGTACCGTCGGAATGGGGGAGTTTGTTAAGCCATTCTAAAACGCCGCAACAAACTAAACCGATAGTTGCGGTCATCATTAATGCTATTAAAAAAGATAGCCAGCAATGCCTGTTGTCTATTCGCTTTATTCTTGAGTGCGGAAGCTTTGATTTCTTTTCTTTAAAAAGAATCTGTTCTAGTATACTTTTTTCAATATCACAATTAATATCTTGAACGGGTGCAAATATTGTAGACTCGCCTTGTGTTGAATTTCCCTTATTAGTTTCCTTATCAGATTGTTTATCGTCAGGTTCATCGTCTGGTGAATTAAAATTAGCCAACGAAATAGTTGTTACTTTACGTCGTTCAAACCTACCCAATTTTTTATCTTTAAATGTTTTAATTAAACTACTTTTTCCTGCTCCATAAGTAGCAATAATACCTATATTGTAAACATTACTGGCTTTGACCTGTTGGTCCATTATATCTGCATAAACGCCATACTTTTTCTCATCACAAATAGGAGCTGTCGAAGTAAATTTTAGTTTTTCATCGTTTGTTAAATTCTCTGGCATAAGTTCACCTTAAATATACTTTCTCTTATAATAATTATAATGCCATAATTTTCCAATTAAACAAATAGAAAATAAAATAACAAAACATATAAACAATATTAAAACTGCGCTTTTAATTTAGGTAAATAGGTAGTTTTATTGCTCGATGCGTGTAAAAGAAATAAATAATAAAGTTAAAAAATAGTAAAGACATTTAGTACGGCGGAGAATTAAAGAACTCTCCGCCGTTTTTATATCGTTTTTAAAAAATCAAGAAGTAGGGTTTGTTGTTTGGGAGAAAGACGGGCGGTTAGTGTTTTAATTTTTATAAAAAAGTCGGTTAATTTCCCACTATGCCTAATGTCGAAAAAATGGATCCTGTACCCCCAAAAGTTCGTAAAGCGTTACATCATACAATTCAGAAAGCGCGATTAATTTCTCGTATTCGGGACGCGAAATGTCATTTTCCCAATCACTGATATTCGATTGATGGATATTCAGTTTTTCAGAAACTTGCTTTTGAGAAAGTCCGCTGCGCTTTCGCGCTTCCTTAAAAAATTTGCCGTATTGCATATTTTAATACTACTAAAAATGTGCACAACACATTGACAAAAATGTGCATAGCACATATAATTAATTATATGCAAAGTGGAAAAAAGTTATGACAACCAAAGAAAAACAGACAAAATCGAAGAGCCGAGTGCGCGATCATGGGGAAGTGTTCACGGCGGAAAGGGAAGTAAATGCAATGCTCGATCTTGTTAAAAACGAAACCGAGCGCATTGACAGCCGCTTTTTGGAACCCGCATGCGGCAACGGCAATTTCCTTATAAAAATCCTCGAACGCAAGTTGAACGTCGTGGACGGCGCATACAAGCGCAGTCAGTGGGATTGGGAAATCCACGCAATGGTGGCGGTGTCAAGCTTGTATGGCGTGGAGCTTTTACAGGATAACGTAACCGAATGCCAAAACCGCCTTTTTGACTACTTTAAACAAAGATATAAAACGCTGTACAAAACCAAAATTTCAAACCGCTACCTAGAAAACGTTTTGTACATCTTTCGAAAGAATATTGTTTGCGGAGATGCGCTTACGCTATTGCAGACAGACGGCACGCCGATAGTTTTCAGTGAATGGGGCTTTGCGGGGAGCAAAGTTACCCGAAGAGATTTTACTATGAGCAACCTTTTGGAGAGCAGCCAAAAGCAGTCGCAGGATACGCTGTTTGATATGCAGCCCGAAGAAAAATTACCTGTACCCGTAAGGCAATATCCTGCCGTAAGTTACCTGGAGATAAAAAATTATGCTTAAACGAGATTATAATCCCGATGTATTGAGTTGTCTTGCAAACTTATCTAATGACGAAGTATTTACTCCGCCTGAGCTTGCAAACGCAATGCTTGATACGCTTCCCAAAGGGATATGGCAGGACGAGAACGCAACCTTTTTGGATCCATGCTGTAAGTCGGGCGTGTTTTTAAGGGAAATTGCAAAGCGGCTCATTATCGGGTTAAAGAACAAAATCCCCGACGAACAACAACGTATAGATCATATCTTTTCAAAACAGCTCTACGGAATTTCCATAACTGAAATGACGGGTATGCTTTCGCGGCGCAGCGTGTATTGCAGTAAACACGCAAACGGAAAGTATTCGGTTTGTACCAAGTTTACGGATGAAAGCGGAAATATTATTTTTAACGAAATTAAGCACACTTTCAAAAACGGCAGATGCGAGTTTTGCGGCGCGGCGGAGACCGAATACGGCGAAAAAATAAGAATGAATTTAGAGAGCCACGCCTATCAGTTTATACACACTCTAACCCCCACGGAGATTTTCAATATGAAATTTGACGTAATAATCGGTAACCCGCCCTATCAACTTTCGGACGGCGGTAATGCTGCAAGCGCAAAATCGATTTATCATTTATTTGTAACGCAGGCGAAAAAGTTAAAACCGCGTTATTTGGTAATGGTTATACCGGCGCGGTGGTACAGCAATGGAAAAGGTAAGGGTATCAATGAATTTAGAAATTCAATGCTCGATGACACAAGTATAGAATTTTTAGTTGATTATAAAAATTCAGAAGATTGCTTTCCTGGCGTAAACATTGCTGGTGGCGTCTGCTATTTTTTATGGAATAGAGATTACAATGGCAAATGTAATGTCGTTAATATGGAACAGGGGAAATTATTAAACCACATGGATAGATTTTTAAACGAATATCCTGTCTTGGTTAGAGATAATATTGCATTGCAAATTATACGAAAAATTTTTCAACTTAAAGGAGAAACATTAGATAAGTATTGTAAGCAGTATAGCTATTTTACTATACGGAGCTATGAGAGAGGGACTAAGAATAAAGAACAATTTGACGATGTTATTTTAATGTCAAGCAACGGGATAGGGTTTTATCCGTTTAATAAGGTGGTCGATAAGGATAATATTTTATCGAAATATAAAGTCGTTATTACTTATGCAATGTCAGGTGGTAATAAGCCGACATTAAATGGCGATTATCAAGTTGTGTCATCATTACAGATTTTAAGTCCAGATGAGGTTTGCACCGAAACATATTTAATTTTGAATACTTTTGATAACTATAATCTTGCAACAAATTTTAGCGTTTACGTAAAGACTAAATTTTTAAGATTTTTGCTTTTGCAAGCACTTACGTCTATACATATAACGAAAGATAGCTTTTGCTTTGTCCCTATGCAAGATTTTACGGAAGACTCAGAAATATGCTGGGGACAATCAGTAAGCGATATTGACAATAAACTCTATAAAAAGTATAATTTATCGCAAGAAGAAATTGATTTTATAGAGTCTATGATTAGACCAATGGAGTGAGTGTGAATAAAGAAGATTACATACAAAATGAAAATAAAATTAAATATTTAATAAAGTTTGTTCATAGGGAACACGTTGATTATTTGCTTCATAAAGGTTTATTTATGAATCAAGTGAATTATTATGTTAATCCCAGAAAAAAAGAAGACGGTCAATATGATTGTTGGGAAAGTTTATCTTCAAGTGAGTTAAAACTCTATAAAAATAGAAATAGACCTATTTGGTGTTGTACAGCTATTTTAATAGACGAAGTAAAAGGTGGGGTAATTAAACTAGATAAAAGGCTACTAAGTGATTTTTTCAAAGATAAGATAGAAGATGGACGGTTGGTTTTGATTGATTTTAAATCCTTTATAGATAAAATTTATTTATATCCAGATGAATACACAATGAATTTTGGACGAGTAAATTATTATATGCATCCAAAACAAATTGGTGAAAGATTTTTCAGCGATGACTGGTCGGATAGTATTTTTTTAAAATTATCTAAATACAGTTATCAAAAAGAATTTCGTGTTGCAATAAATAGAGCTTGTGAAATTAAAACCGAAAAAAGAAAGGTTTTTAGATTTTTTGAAATTGATGCAGTAACATCATATGAACCCTATGAATATGCGTTGCCCGATTTGCAATCAATAAGTAAAACGTTTACGACAAAAGAAATATATGACGACATTGATAAAGATTATTTTTGCTTAAACATACAAAACTGAACAAAAGTTGAATAAAATCGAAACGAACATTGTATTTTTACCCTATTTTAAAGTGTCATAATATAAGAAAAAAAGGAGAGAAATATGATGAATTTATTTGAACAATTGGCTATAGGTAAGGCTAAAAAACAATATGTGCATTATATTGTGGACTGTATTACTATAAGAAATTCATACGAGAATATTCAGTTGCATACTCTGGTTGAAAATATGTCGGTTATGGAAACAAGCCGCACAATAGTCAACGCATTAAGGATTTGGTAAACAATATGCCGCAAGATTTTTTTCCGAACAGACCGCAAAGCGCGCCTAAAATTTACGCTTACAGCGATACGCGATTCCCGAATATGCTCAAAGTGGGCTACACCACAAAAAGCGTAGAGGAGCGCGTTGCTGATCAGTACCCTGTGCTTACGCCAGAGCGGTCTTATAAAATTGAACATACCGAAACTGCCATGAAGAACGACGGCACGACCTTTATGGATCATGAAGTCCACGATGTGCTAAAAAAGAAGGGCTTTTATAATCCCAGTGGCGAGTGGTTTAAATGTACGGTTGCAGATGTACAAGCGGCAATATATGCCGTTAAATCTGGAAAAGCCAATATAGAAAACCGTAATCAAACTTTTGCTATGCGCCCCGAACAGAGAGAAGCGGTACAGAAAACGGCGGATTACTTTTTGGAATATATGACCGATGAAAACGGTAAGCCACCGCACTTTTTGTGGAATTGTAAAATGCGTTTCGGCAAGACCTTTGCAGCTTATCAGCTTGCTAAAAAGTTGAGCTTTACAAAAATTTTGGTGCTTACCTTCAAGCCCGCCGTGCAGAGTGCATGGGAAGAAGATTTGCGCTCTCACGTAGATTTTGAGGGTTGGCAGTTTATTGCCCGAAATGGACTTACATACGAGCAGATTGACCATGACAAGCCGTTTGTTTGCTTTGCTTCCTTCCAGGACTTTTTGGGAAAAAACAAGGCGGGCGGTATCAAACTGAAAAACGAATGGGCGCATACCGTTTTGTGGGATATGGTTGTGTTCGACGAATACCATTACGGCGCATGGCGCGAAAATGCAAAAGAGCTTTTCGAGGCGGAGGACGACAAGGAATCAAAAGCCGAGGACGGCGGTCAGGAGTTCTTTAACGAAGACTACATGCCCATATCCACGAGATCGTATCTGTACTTATCGGGAACGCCTTTCCGCGCTATATCTTCGGGTGAATTTATCGAGGAACAAATCTACAACTGGACGTATTCGGACGAGCAGCGCGAAAAGCTTAACTGGGACATGTCCTTGGGGCAAAACCCGTATGCAAGCCTTCCGCGAATGGTTTTATTAACCTATCAGTTACCCGAAAGCATAACGCATATAGCGTCGGGCGGAGAGTTTGACGAATTCGATTTGAATGTGTTCTTTTCCGCCGAAGGCGAGGGAGAATTTGCGCGGTTCAAGTACGAGGACGAAGTGCAAAAGTGGCTGGATTTAATTCGTGGTAACTATCTTGAAACGACTATCGACAACTTGCGGTTGGGTGCAAAAAAGCCGCCCCTGCCCTTTAGCAACGGACAGCTTTTGAATTTGCTTTCACATACGCTTTGGTTCTTGCCGAGCGTTTCGGCGTGTTACGCAATGCGTAATCTTTTGGCTCAAAAGCAGAACAAGTTTTACCACGATTACAACGTGGTCGTTTGCGCGGGCGCGCAGGCAGGTATCGGGTTAAACGCATTACCGCCCGTAAAGCAGGCAATGGAAGATCCGTTGTCTTCAAAGTCTATCACGCTTTCGTGCGGCAAGCTGACTACGGGTGTTACCGTGAAGCCGTGGACAGGAATGTTTATGCTACGCAATTTGACAAGTCCCGAAACGTATTTTCAGGCGGCGTTCCGCGTGCAGTCGCCGTGGACGGTTAAAAGCGAAACTAACCTGAACGAGGAAGAGATAATTAAGCTGGAGTGTTACGTTTTTGACTTTGCACCCGAACGTGCGTTGAAGCAGATTGCCGATTATTCCTGCCGATTGAACGTGGATGAGGTCAACCCCGAAAGAAAGGTCGCCGAGTTTATCAAGTTTTTGCCCGTGCTTGCTTACGACGGAAGTTCTATGAAGCAGATCGACGCGGCGGGTATTCTAGACATTGCTATGAGCGGAACGACGGCAACGCTACTTGCAAGGCGGTGGGAGTCGGCTTTGCTTGTCAACGTGGATAATTTTACGCTTGCACGGCTTATGGCTAACGAGCAGGCGATGAACGCGCTTATGAGTATCGAGGGGTTCCGTTCGCTCAATAATGATTTGGAAACGATTATAAACAAGTCGGAAAAGATTAAAAAGGCAAAAGAAAAGGCGAACAGCGAAGAGTTGACTCCCAAAGAGAGGAAGGAACTTTCCGACGACGAGAAAGAGTACAAGTCCAAGCGAAAAATTATTCAGGAAAAGCTAATTAAGTTTGCAACGCGTGTGCCGGTGTTTATGTACTTGACCGACTACCGCGAACAGACATTAAAGGAAGTTATTACGCAATTGGAGCCGGGGTTATTTAAAAAGGTTACGGGCTTGGACGTGAAAGACTTTGAGTTGTTGTGCAGTTTAAATCTCTTTAACGCACCCTTAATGAACGACGCCGTGTTTAAGTTTAAGCGTTACGAGGATAGTTCCTTGTCTTATACGGGCATTAATCGTCATAGCACCGACACCGTCGTCGGTGGATTTGATACGGTGATTTTGAATAACAGCGAAAGTGCATGAGGTGGTAATGTTTAAATTTTGTAATGACGATTCCGAAGATAAAGAAGACGTCTGGGTAAAAAAGTTAGATTTTTACGATTTAATGGATGAGTTTGCATTTTAAAAAGAGCTAAATGATTCTTTCCTTTAATGAAAAATGATAATCATTTAATAGGGAGTATTAAGCAAACACAAATTAATAAGTCCACCTTATTCAAAGTAAATTTAAAAAGGTCCGCACTTTTTATGCGAGCCTTTTTATTATTCTATTTCTTTTAATAATTCGGCAAAAGGTATCTCAGGGGAATTATCAATTATGGTTTGAAAATTTAAAGATTTAATTAACTCTCTGCTTCGTTCACCTTCATGATATGGTTTGCCGGCAAGTCGAAAAAGTTTTTTCATTTTGCTCTTGCCGCTTTTTCCGGAAGGTATTTTAGTATCTTTAGGTAATTTCAAAAATTTTAATACGTTTTCTAAATCGGTAAGTAAAACATCTTCGATATCATAGCTTGCTGCTAAATCTACGACATTGGTTCCATATAAAAGCAACTCATCTTTTAATCGTTTCCAATCTCCTTCATTAAATTTGCTGACATCTCTATTGGGGGAATCAGTATCATAACATAAGAAAACTTTCCATTGTGTTTTGTGCTTTCTATAGCAATTATTTTTAAACCATTCTCCTTGATTAGTAATTTGCGTAATGGTGCCGACATTATTTAGCTTAATCGATAAGTAATTATTTGATGTTTTTACTTCATAAAATTCCTGAAAAGTTTCTTCATCTGTTTCTTTAGAAATATTAAAATTATTTTTGTTTGAAAGATTTAACAAGAACTCTTCATAAAAAACAAGTTCAGTTGCACCTTCTAGGATTAGAGCAATTCCTTTAGTATAACTTTTCATAGATTAATCCTCAAGGAATTTATTCAACCTATTAATTGAAGCGCTTTCGCCAGATAATAATTCGAAAATGAAATTTCCTACTGACAACCCTTCACTTTGTGCTGCGGCAATCAATTTATTATATTTTGACGGTGCAATTTTTTTAAATAATGCGACCCCCTCCGGATTAGGGATTCCAATATAATATTGCTCAGGTTTTAAATACTGGATTAAATTTGGAGAATGGCTGGTAAATATTAAAGGAGTATAATCCATTGACTCATCTAATGATTCTAAAAGATTTTTTAATAATCTAGGATGAAGACTTGTTTCTAATTCTTCTATACCCATAAGGGAAGATGCGTTGCCTGAAATTATAGCGTTAGCCAAAATCCAAAATGTACGCTGAGTACCAGCAGACATTCTATTAATGTTTATAGGTTGATTATAAAAATCGCTTTTAATTAATAGTTTATAATATTCATCTCTCAATTTAAAAGGAGGTTCATCGCCATCTTCATTAGTATTTGTTTCTTCGTTATTAGTTTCACTATTTGATATAACTAGTTTTTTAATTTTTACATTTGATAATGTGCTTGATTCAATAACGATGTCGCTAAAATCAGGGAATAATGTTTTAATTGAATCTACAAAAAGTTCATACTTTTCAGGACTTTGACTTTTCAAAGCAAATAAAGCTTTGGGAATATCATTATGATCTAAAGATTCATAAAGAGAATCATCATTTGACATATATTCAATAGGCATAGGAATAAAACTTTCCTCATTGCTTATTGAAGAACAAAGTTTAAATGTCAAATTTTTAATGTTATCAATAATATCTTTATAATCTATTGCAGATTCATTGCCTATGAAATCTATTAATAACTGAGTATCATCGATTGCTAATTCTTGTGAATAGAAAGTTTTTTTACTCTTGCGAATTTTCTTTTCGCTTCGATCAATAAGACATGAATATTTTGAATTATCATTTTCCTTAACCTTTAACCACTCATTTGTAATTTTACAACCTGAATTGTTGTCTTTATACCAGGAAAAAGAGTATCCATATGTTGCGCAAGAATACAAGCTCTTTTCAGATTGGGTTTCAAATTCTATTTCAAAAATAAAGTCTCGTGAATCAAGACAAGGGTTTAAAGGGATTCCTTTGATATATCCCATAAGTCTTTTTCTCAATTTTGGACTTTGATAAATAAATTCTAATCCAAAACTTAAAGCTTCTAAAAGGTTAGATTTTCCAAAATTATTAATAGCTATAATTGCGGTTGATTTATTTAAATTAATTGTAGTTTTTGGTAAATTTTTAAAACCACCCACAGTAAAAGATTTAATTCTCATTACTATTACCTCGTTAAAATAAGATTCAATTATTATTATAAACTATTTTTGAAGTAAATTCAACTGATTTTTTGAATTTTGTATTAAAAAATTGTCGAATTTGTTCTTTTCTCATTCTAAACTAACAATATTTTACTATTTTGAATAAAAAGTTACATTAAGAAATTTGCATGTTGTAAGCTAGTTTATATGCGAATTGAACCATAAAAATTAGCTTAATTTTATGAAAAAATTTGGGAAGTTTTGGGAAGTTGCTGATTTTAAGGATTTCGTAACAAACGTAAAAGGTTGATTTTTGGGCATTTTTACGCCGTTTTCGGCTAAAAATGCCTTGTTTTTTATGGTTTTTGCTGAGGTCAATTTTTGACGCATATGCCTTAAAATATCATTGGGAAACTCAATCTCAAAATAAAGCGGTATTCTTGACTAACCCGTTATATAGTGATAAAATTATTTTAGTATGAAAAAGCCGCCAAGGAGCGTTTGATGAAAAAGAAGTTTATAAGTTTTATTTTAGTGGTCATTACAACGATTGCCTGCGTCTTTGGGATTTCTGGCTGTAAGACGGGAGAGGCAGGCGATCCGCTTGATTCTTCCAATGATCTTTCTAATGATTCATCTAACGATCCTTCAAATGATTCCACTTCATTAAAAGCTACGGTGTTGGGAATAGGCGGCGGAGGAATGCTTCACAGTCCGTCGATCAGTCCGTTTGATGAAAAAACAATGATGGTGATACCGGATATGGGAGGAATTTACGTATCCCATAATACGGGGGTGGACTGGACGAGAAAAAATCTGCAAGGACTTGTACAAAAATCATACTTTGATCCCAACAGGGAAGGGGTAGTATATGTAGGCGGCTCCGGATTATACAGAAGTACGGATAACGGGGATACCTTTCAGCTGATATTCCCGAAGGAAGAAGAAATTATTGAAAGAAGAAACTCAGATGAAACGATGATGCAATACTTATTTACAAGCGGAAATTATCCGACTTATAAACAAGTAAAAGACATCTTGGTAAATCCGAATGATTCCGATAATATTTTCGTACTCACGTTTTACGGAAAAGACGGAACTGTATTTGAAAGCAAGAACAACGGAGAAAGTTTTCAGGAAATATTCTCTTACACTAAGAAAACTTACCAGGGCAATCTTTGGCTATCTTATAATGCGTTATCGTATCAGAAAGAAACGGATACGTTGTATTATTCTACGGACGAAGGCGTATTTCAATTCGATAGGAATGAAGGTAAATGTAACGAAGTATATCACAGTGAATTGGGAATCGTCAATATGGATTATTTTCAGGAAAACGGCACAACGTATTTCACTGTGATAGAAAAGACGACGGGGCTTGAAAAATTTGATACGAAAGTATTTTATACAACGGATTTTACGTCGGAGCATACGGTGGATATCAGCAGCAAGATCGTAACGGGATTGCAAGACACGTTTGACGCAAACGGATATACGGGCGTCACGTACAAATGGAAATTCGAATATATTGCGGCGGATTCACTAAACAATATTTACGTAACGCAAAATTCGTACTCCGATAATTCAAAGTATCTGTATTACATAGCGGGGATCATCCGTTTTAACGGAGAAAGCAGTAAATGGTTATACGGAAATCCGTATAAAAATCACTCAACCGACGCTTTGGCGGGGAAGGGGTGGATCGACGGAAACATTTCAGCTTACGGGATTGCATTGAGCAAGACAGCGAAAAACGCGATACTTTATACGACCTTGTGCGGCGTATACTATTCGCCGGACAGCGAGTATTTTTATCAAAGATATTGCCATACGGTAAAGGATGGAAATGTCACAAAATATTATACAAACGGGATCGATGAACAGACGACTTACGGCGTAAGAGTAAATCCGTTCAATAAGGAAAACCTATTGCTATTAAATACAGATTTGGGATTGATCAGAAGCGAAGACGGCGGGGCGACTTGGACAAGAGCGCTGACGGGGGTCAAATCGGCATGGACGAACACCGTATACGACGCCGAATTCGATCAAAGAAGGGAGAACGTCGTGTATTCCGTATGGTCGGGAAGACACGATATGCCCTATTCCCCCGGCAACGAAACGGACGGCAGAGCGGGCGGCTTTGCAATATCAAACGACGCGGGAAAGACGTGGAACAGCGACTATTCTACGGGATTACCGGAAACTGCGATCCCCGTAAAAATGAGTATCGTTTATCCGCAGAACAGGGAAGACGACTTGACGATATACGTCGCAACGATGAATCACGGATTTTACGTAAGCTACGATACCGGCAAACACTTTACGGAAATCAACGACGGGATAGAGAGTGTCAGTTATAAAGAGGGCGAACGGTACCAATATATTTTGGCGGAAGATATCGAGGCGAAGGACGACAGAGTATTCGGCTGTACGGCGAGAAGCACGTATAACGGGGGAGTACAGGCGGGAGAAGTATTCGAGCTGAAAAATAACAGATGGGAAAAAATCGAATTGCCCCAAGACGTACAAACGCCGAGAGATATCTATTATCATGACGGAACGCTATACGTATCGGCAACGGTAGTGAGAACGTGGTCTCCCCACAACGGAGTGGACTACGGCAGCGTGGGCGGCGGACTTTATGCCTGCAAGGACGGACAGGTAAATCAAATTTTCGATAAAAATATTTCCGTCACGGGCGTACAGATCGATTCGAAGGGGGTCATGTACGTAAGCGATACCAACGGAAATATTTACCGCAAAGCAGAGGGCGGCGATTACGTAAAAATTTACGGCAACTATCACAGTATCAGTAAGGGCGTACAGTTAGAAAGCGATAACGTGCTCTATTTGCCGACTATGGGCGGCGGCTTGTTAAAATTAGAGGGGTTAGAAAGTCTTCAAGAAAAAAACTAAACAGTAACATTAAAAAGCGCACCCGATCATCGGGTGCGCTTTTTAATGTTTTTTACGTTTCTTATTTTAAGATATCCTTTAACGTCTTCATGAGTTTTTCGATTTCGATCGGCTTTGTCGTAAACCCGTTCATTCCGGCATCCAACGCCGCCTTCCTGTCCTCTTCGAAGGCATTCGCCGTCATTGCCACGATCGGCGTCGCCGCCTTTACGGGATCGATGAACGACCGAATGGCTTTCGTTGCATCGTAGCCGTTCATGAGCGGCATCTGAACGTCCATAAGGATCAGATCATACGTGCCTGCGGGCATCTTTATCATTTGGTCTACGGCAACGGTTCCGTCGTTCGCCGTATCGACGACGAAGCCCGCGTCCTCCAAAATGGACTGCGCGATCTCTTGATTGAGCTCGTTGTCTTCCACCAAAAGAAGCTTCTTTCCGTCAAAGCGAATTTCCGTCTTCTCCGTTTCGTCCGCGCTTTTCAGCGCCAGCTGCGGGGCGGGCTCTTCGGCAACGCGGAAATTAAACAGTATGGTAAACTCCGACCCCTTGTCTACTTCGCTCTCCACCGTGATTGTGCCGCCCATCAGATCCACGATGTTTTTGGTGATGGCAAGCCCCAAACCCGTTCCCTGAATGCCGCTTACGGTAGAGGTGTGTTCCCGCTCGAAGGGCTCGAACACGTGCTGCAAAAATTCGGGACTCATGCCGATACCCGTATCTTTGACCTTGAACTCGTACGAGGCATAGCCCTCCGACTCTTCGGCTTTCTGAGTAACGCGAACGCTGACCATGCCCTCCGGTTTGGTATATTTAATGGCATTACTCAGAACATTCAAAAGCACCTGATTTAATCGGAGCTTATCGCAAACGACTCTCTCGTTCGTCACGTTCTCGGTATCGATGTGGAATTGAAGCCGTTTTGTCCGCACGTCTGCCTGAACGATGGTATTCAAGTCGTGTACGATTTGAAGGAGATTTTCCTCCTTTTCTTCGAGCTTGACCTTGCCGCTCTCGATACGGCTCATATCCAAAACGTCGTTGATAAGGCTTAAAAGGTGATTGCCCGCAGTCATGATTTTGCTTAAATAATCGCGTAATATAACCTTATTGTCAAGACGGTTCGCCGCCAAAGAGGTAAATCCGATGATGGCGTTCATCGGCGTGCGGATATCGTGGGACATATTGCTGAGGAAGGTGGTCTTCGCTTTGTTGGCGTATTGCGCCTGCGCGAGCGCCTCCGACAGAGCGTTCTTCTGCTCCTGCTCCTTGCGGATCATTTCGTCGATATTGCGGAATCCCAAGAGGATAAAGCCGCCGTGCTCCTCTTCGGTATTTGCAATTCTGATAAACGTGTACTGTAAGTGATGGATCTCGCCGTTATCCTCGATACGGTAGCTGCCCTGATATTCGTCGTCTGCGCTCAGCTTGTCTTTTACGGTGTCCAGTGAAAGAGCCTGCGTCAGATCGTCTCTGTCGTCGGGATGAACGCGGGTTTGAATATAATTTTCGAGGATCGCGGTGTAGTTATACTCTTCCGCCGATCCTTTTTTCAAGCCCTCGGCAACAAACCCCTCCAATTTAAGGATTCGGGCAGTGCCGTTTTTTTCATCGACGGAATACACGTTTACGTAGTCACGGCTCAGCGCTTCGACGATGGAAAGCTGTTCGCCCAGTTTCTTGTTTGACTGCTCCGTTGTAAGCAGCAGCTTTCTGTTCCAACGCCCTCTTAAATAGAGCACGAGGATGACGAATGCGACCAATACGAGCACGACGACGACTGCGATGATGATTCCGGGATTTTCTTTTAAGTACTGCCCGAAGCTCCAATCGCCGATCGTAAAGGAGGTATAATTCGAAGCAAGCTGATTGAGCGTATCGTCGGACATCTGCTTGATACATTTATTCAGAATCGTAATCAGCTCGTGATCGGTATTTTCGCTGATCCGCATACTGAAATTCGTGCTCATACCGTTGAGCATACTGTAATACAGGGAATCGGTGTGTTCGCGGTTTACGAATAACTGCGCGGTATAGGCGTACACGTATGCGGCGTCCGCATCTTTATCGAGCACGGCGCGCATGGCTTCTTCTCCCGTTGCGTACGGAGGCAGAACGGTGTATGCGCCCAAGTACTGTTCAATCAATTCCCTGCCCTGGGAATCCGCTACGGCGACGGTCTTGATATTTCCCTTAAAATCCTGTCTTGTGACTCTTACCATGCCGGCGGTCATATAACTGTCCGTATTAAAGGTATGGGGGACGTTGCCCTCTTTCGTGTCGGAAACGCCCGTACTGTCAAGGATCACGTTGACCCCTTCGGCGTTGGGAGCTGCGAGCACGTAAGGCAGTTCGGCGATCTCCATTCTCCTGGCGGCGAGCTTCATGACCTCGGCAAAATAATCGGGCATAATGCCTTTGAGCTGCCCGTCCTCCGTATAGCAATAGGGGGCTCTGTCGCCGAGCGCGGTCACGGTAATGGCTTTCTCGCCCGAAACTACCTGACGGATATATTCCTTCTCGCGCTCGGTAAATTTCAGTTCGGAGGAATGAGCGGGACCGTAATACTTATAAAAGAGTTCGTTTTTCCAGTCGCCCTCGTTTTCGTCCATCTGTTTGATTGCGTAGTTGATTTCTTTCAGAAGCTCGGTATCTTCCTTTCTGACGACGGCGTAAAAGTCGTCGCTCCCGATGATATCGAGCGTCTTTTCATTGGCGGGTTTTCTTAAATCGCTGGTAACGATCGCGTCGATGTGACCGGGATCGGTGGAGTCTTTTTGTAGAGCGGCTTCAAGGTCTTCGGTTTTGGTGAAATTTACTTTGTTAACGGTAAATCCCTTTTCGGTTGCAAATTTATCCAACTCGCTCTCTTTGTTGTTATTCAAAAGACCGATCGTCATGCCGGTGTAGCCATTGTAGTTTTCCGGCGTAAACCGCTCGTCGTCGCCCCGAACGGACAGGACGGTATTTTTTCTGCCGATGGGAAGGGAGAAGGCGACTTGCGTTTCCCTCGTCGTATCCCAACTGACGGAAGTCACCACGTCGAACTCTTTATTGTCCAGCTTCGCGCTTACGGTATCCCAATCCCAGTTGATTTCGTATCCCGTATACTCAAAATTGAGGTGTGAATATTCGGAAACGAGATTCAAAAATTCGATGCCGTATCCCGACAGCCTGCCTTGCTCGTCCTTCATATGATAGCCTTCGAAGTTGAAAACGCAGGCCTTGTAGGTGCGTTTGTCGGACTGTCCGTCATCGGCAGATGCCGTTCTCAAATTGAAAATAAGGAAATTGGACAACGCGAGAAAAAGGCACGTTAATAGTGCCAATAATATTTTCACCTTTGTCAAGCGTGCGTTGGCTCTTTTCATGATCTGCATAGAAGTCTCCTTTGTTCTTCTTGTAGAGCGGTACAAAATAAACAGCGTGGCTTTACGCCACGTTTCATTGATCGATTTTCTTTTTTGCTCAATCCAGAGCGGAAATGCTTTCCACCGTCAAGCGGTAAACGCTCTCCAAATCGGGCATGAGTGCAGTGACGTTAAGACTTCCGCCCCGGAGCACTTCGGTGACGGCGGCCGCCTTTTCGTAGAGCGCGGTGAAGCCGAGATTCTGCGCAACGCCTTTCAGCGTATGCGCGGCGCGGAACGCCTCCTCCTGTGCACCGCGGGCAAGCGCGTCTTTCAAGGCGTCAAAGCTGCCGTCCGCGGGGAATTTGCGCACGAAACGAAGCACGCGCTCCTCCGTTATCAAACGGCTCATCGTATCGGCGTAATTTCCGCCGATTTGCTTGTAAAACGTTTCCGTGTTCATGGGGCTACCGTCCTTTATGAATTTCCTCATTCGCCTCTTGACGCGTCTTCTTCCGAAGTGTAAATTTTTCCGATCGCGCTTTCGAATTCGTATTTGTCCGTAGCGGTGCTTCGGCTGTACTGCGTCATGATCACGATACGGCTACGGCAAGGCTTCCCTTGAATATTCAGCGTGCAGTTGAGACTGACCTTAGGATTTTCGCTCGTCGCCGAAGAGATCAGTTCGAAGAGTTTTTTCAGCGTTTCTTCTCCGAAACAGGCGATCATTTTCGCGTCGTTCAAGGGGTCGGTTACCGTATCGCCCACGCCGAGTTTTTCTTCGCCGCCCGAGAGGAAGGAAATCATCGCGGGATCGCGGTAAACCTCGAAAAGGATTTCACGCGAATCGGACGCGATAAAGCGGTATTTCTCGCGCTCGCGCTCCAACAAGTCCAGAGTGCGCCGCGAAACGCGTATCCCGCTGCGGGAGATCGCTTCGCGCGTATTGCGTTCCAGATCCTTACGGGTGCTTCCGCTCAAAGAGCTTACGCGCAGATCGTTGCGGATCCTGTCCGCCGACCATTGCAAAACTTTGAGGAGAACGGGATTGAATGCGCCGCATTTGCCGCTTAAAATCATCTCGATTGCCTGATCGTGCGGAATCCCTTCCTTATGGGAATCCGAGCTCGTCAGTTCGTCGTACACGTCGGCAAGCCCTACGACCTGCGCGGAAATGGGGATCTCGTCGCCTTTGAGTCCGTCGGGATAGCCGCTTCCGTCGTAGCGTTCGTGGTGGGAACGGCAAATTTCCCGCGATACTTTCAGGAGCGGCTCGCTCTGCGGGAAGGGGATCTCGTGCAACATTTTTTCGCCGTATTCGGTGTGCTTTTTCAACAGCTCCTCTTCTTTGGGCGTGAGCTTTTCGTGTTTCATGACGATATTGTCGTCCACCGCGATTTTTCCGATATCGTGGAGAGAAGACGCCGTCGCGATCAAAGAAATTTCCTGCGGCGTCAGAGGATAATGATCGGTCATCTTCATGAGATTCTGCAAGAGGATCTCCGTCATGGTATACACGTGCAAAACGTGCAGACCGCTCTCACCGTTTCTCAGCTCCACGATATTGCTGAGAATATTGATAAGAAGGGATTGATCCTTCTGCTTTTCGTAAATCTGTTCTTCCACAAGCCCGATTAGATTTTTCTGCTTGGAATAGAGCATGATCGCATTCTGCACGCGGCGGTGTACGACCATTGCGTCGAAGGGGCGTTGGATATAGTCGGTTGCGCCCAGCTCGTAGGCTCTGCCGATATACGAAGACCCGCTCTCCGCGGAAATCATGATGACGGGGATATTCTGGATCCACTTATAGCTGTTCATCATGGCTAAGACTTCCAGCCCGTCCATTTTCGGCATGACGATATCGAGGAGTACCAAAGAGAGCTCCACGCTGTGACTGCGCAAAACGTTGACCGCCTCTATCCCGTCGCACGCCTCCATGATCTCGAACTCCTCGCCGAGCATATCCGCAAGAATGGCGCGGTTCATCTCCGAATCGTCTACGATTAAAATTTTCTGCTTGCTTTTGTTCATGCCATACTCCGTCTTTCGTATAAATCGAATATAAATGTTTTCACGTTCGATTATATAATATATCCGATCAAATATATCATATCACTTATCGGGCGAAAAATCCAGCGAATCCCGAGGAAAAATTTTCGGAAATTTCAGGAAGTTCTTACTTATTTTTTTAGTTTATGAAAAATATGTCCGATTACGGTTGCAATTTATTTTAGGCGCTGTTATAATAAACGTATGCTGACGGACGCATTTTTAAGGCTGCGCGACAGTAGAGCGGTAAAGCTCATTCGGGCGTTTATCCGTTCCCCCTGGTATCTTGCGGTCAACGTATTGCTCATGGTTATCGCCGAGCTGTTCTCTTTGGAACTGCCCGTCTTTTATATTTATTTCCTTTTTATCGTCGTCATTTTTTTGTTTGACGAGGACCTCTTGGGCGTTATGGTCCTGTTCCCCTGTCATTATTTGTCGATTTCCGCGGTGAACAATCCCGGGAAGAACGCGGAAACGCTGTTCTCCGATCCGTCGCGCATGACGCAGCTCGTGATTTTGATTTGCGTTTACGGCGTGCTGTTTACGGCGCGGCTCATATCCATGTTGCTCTTGGGCGGGAAGAGAAAGTCGCCCGAGCTTTTGTTCGGCTTTTTGTTTTTCGCAGTGGCGCTCGTCGCGGGCGGGGCGTTCAGCGGACATTGGGGAAGCAGAACGGTTACGTTCGGCTTGGTGGAGATAGCGTCCCTTGCCGCCATTTATTTCTTCTTCCGTTATGCGGTCAACTGGAAGAACGTACCCAAGCACTACGGAATGATGCTCTTCCTTGCGCTCGGCGTAGGGGTGGCGGCTCAGATCGTCGGAATGTATTTCTTGCCGGGCGCGATCGTGGATTCCTCCGTTCAGCGGGGTCAATTCTATACGGGCTGGGGAATCTACAATAACGTTGGCTGCATTATGGCAATGTGTATGCCCGCGCCCTTCTATTTTGCGATAAAGCGCAAAGAGGGCTGGATATTTTCGCTCACGGGAATTGCGTTTTATCTTGCGGTGCTCCTGTCGCAGAGCCGCAACGCGATGCTGTTCGGCACGGTGATTTTCGCTATCTGCGTCGTGATTGTTCTTATCAGAGCGAAGGGCTGGGAGCGCTGGAAGAATCTGATCGCGTTCGGCGCGTTCGCGCTCGTAGGCTTGATTGCGGGGCTCGTGTTCCGCGAACGGATCGAAAATTTGTACGGCGCGATCAACGAAGCCGGCTTTAACGACGCGGCGCGCTTCGTTACCTACGAAGCCTGCTGGAAAAGATTTTTGGAAGCGCCCTGGTTCGGCTCGGGATTTTATTATACGCCCGGCACCGTGTTGCAGCCGGACACGGATATGTGGACGACGCTGGACAACGCAACCGAGGTCAAGGGCTTCCTGCCGCCCCGCGCGCATAACACGCTCTTCCAGCTGCTTGCGTCGGGCGGAATATTCATGTTGCTTGCCTATCTCGTACACCGCGTTGAGACGGGGATTCTCTTTTTCCGCCATCCCACGACGGAAAAGACCTTTATTTCCGTGTGCGTCCTTGCCCTGCTTTTGACGAGCCTTCTCGATTGCCATCTCTTCAACTTCGGACCCGGTCTTGTGTATTCCACGCTCCTTGCCTTTGCCGAGGGCGACAATCTGATGCGGGACAAGCGGAGTAAGTTTACCTTAAACGATTTTAAGAATTTGAAAATCAGACGGAAAAAGAAAGAGTAAAAAAATTTAAGAGAAATATACAAACGGAAACCCCCCGAAGCAACGCCTCGGAGGGTTTCCATATGATAAGGGGGAAAATTATGAGCAAATCAATTTGTGATACTATTATAGTCCGCCCGCATAAAATCCGCAAATAATTTATAAAAATTTTTCGAAAAATTTTTTTCTATTGAAAACTTTACAAAACTTGATATATTTTTTCAACCGAATGTTCATTTTTACAAAAATCGACAGATAAAGCACCCGAACACGACGGTCAAAAAGTTTGCGAGCAAAGCGATTATAACGGGCTTAAAAAGTTTTTTATATTTTACGTTTGCAAAGTACACTGCGGAGATATAAAAGACCGTCTCACTCGACCCGTACGAGACGCACGCGCACCGCCCGATAAAGCTGTCCGCGCCGTAGGTGGAGAGGATATCGCTTAAAAGCGCGGTCGAGCCGCTGCCCGAAAAGGGCTTGATAAGAACGAGCTTTGCGATTTCCGGCGGGATTCCCAAAAAGCGGAAGGCGGGGGCGAGGAAGGAAGTGATCATATTCGAGAGCCCGCTTTTTTCGAAGAGCTCGGAGAGCATGAGGATCGCCGCGATATACGGAAAGAGGGAGAACGCGAGGGGGAGCGCTTCCTTTACGCCCGCAGTGAACGAATCGTACAGCTTGACCTTTTTGACGAGCGCGAATATAAAGACCGCAAGAAAGAGGACGGGAATGACGAGTGCAAAATATTTCATTTCTTTTTCCTCTTCCGTTTCGAGGTGAGTACCACGAGAAGCGCGCCAAGTAGCGTGGAGAGGATTGTCGAGAGCAGAGTGGGCAAAATAATATCGGCGGGAGAGGCGGAGCCGTACGAGGCGCGGAGCGCAATGACTGTCGTCGGAATAAGTTGCAAGCTTGTGGCATTTAACACGAAGAGCATATCGGCGGCGTAGCGGTTTTTCGCGGCGTAGAATTTTTCCACCGCTTTTATACCGAGGGGCGTGGGCGCGCCGGGGAGTCCCAAAAAGTTTGCGGTCAAGTTGGAGGTCGCAAGATAAAGAGCCTCTTTATCGTCCGAGCGGAAGAGGCGTTTCGAAAGCGGGTAAAAAAGGCGGGTGAGCTTTTGGGAGAGCCCGCTGTCCTTCATGACGTGAAAGAAGGCGAGCCACACGCAGTACACGGCAATGAGCGATACGGAGACGGTTACCGCCTTCTGCCCGCCCGAAAGGAGCGCGCTTAAAAATTCGTCGGGATTTAATACAAGGCACAGCCCCGCCGAGGCGAGAAATACGAGCGTAAAAACGGCGTTCATATCCAATCATATGAGTCTGCTTGTCCCCATTATTCCGATTATTTTATTTGACAAGAAAAAACGCGAATGGTACAATAATCAAAACGGTTTTACGGGGTGGTTTATGCATGATCTCGGCTCGAAAGTATTAAAAACGGAGCGGCTTACTCTGCGCCCTTTTCGGGAGAGCGACGCTCGGGCAATGTTTGAAAATTGGGCGAGCGATCCCGAGGTGACGAAGTACTTAACCTGGACGCCGCACGAAAACGTAGAAGTGACGCGCGCACGTTGCGCCTTTTGCGAAGAGGAGAGCAAAAAGCCGAACGTGTATCATTGGGCGATCGAGTACAAGGGCGAGCTCATCGGCGATATCGAATTCGGCGAAATCGGTTGGACGGAGACGGGAAACGTCGGTTATTGCATGGCAAAAAAGCATTGGGGCAAGGGACTGATGACGGAAGCGTTTCGGGAAGTCATTCGCTTTGCGTTCGAAGAAGTCGGGCTTCACCGTATTGAGGGAATGCACGCCGCCGTCAATATCGGCTCGTCGCGGGTCATGGAAAAATGCGGGCTCAAATACGAGGGGACAAAGAGGGACGGATTCCGTTTGCCTTCCTCGGGCGAATGGGTAGATATCGTCGTGCGCGGAATTCTCAGAGAAGATTATTTCGCAAGAAAATGAATTTACTTTTTTGAAGGAATGCGGTATAATGCAAAATATGGAAAAGAAAAAATATTACATCACAACTCCTATTTATTATCCCAGCGGGAACTGGCATATCGGGCACTGCTATACGACGGTCATCTGCGACGCGCTCGCGCGCTTTCATAAGATGCTCGGCGAGGAGGTGTTCTTTCTCACGGGTACGGACGAGCACGGGCAGAAGGTCGAAAAAGAGGCGGCAAAGCGCGGCATCACGCCCTTGCAGTTTATCGATCCGCTCGTTGCGGAGCTCAAAGATATGTGGCGGCTTCTCAATATTTCCTACGACCGCTTCATCCGCACGACCGATCAAGACCACGAAAAGTGCGTGCAGAAAATTTACCAAAAGCTCTATGAGAGCGGCGACATCTATAAGTCGGAATACAGCGGCTACTACTGTACGCCCTGCGAGAGTATGTGGACGGAGGCGCAGCTCGTAAACGGCAAGTGCCCCGACTGCGGCAGAGAAGTGACCCTTCAAAAGGAGGAGAGCTACTTCTTCCGCCTCTCCAAATACGCGCCGCGCATTCTCAAACTCTACGAGGACAACCCCGAATTTTTACAGCCCAAATCGCGCATCAACGAAATGGTGAACAACTTCTTGAAGCCGGGGCTTCAAGACTTGTGCGTATCCCGCACGACGGTAAAGTGGGGCGTGCCTCTTCCCTTCGATAAGAAGCACTGCGCGTACGTGTGGATCGACGCGCTCGCAAACTATATCTCCGCGCTCGGGTATCTGAGCGAGGACGATACGCTCTTCAAGAAGTTTTGGGAAGCCGATCTGCACATGGTCGGCAAAGAGATCGTGCGCTTCCACGCCATCATCTGGCCTGCGATTTTAATGGCGTTAGGACTCCCCGTTCCCAAACAGATCTACGGTCACGGGTGGCTGCTTATAGGCGGCGACAAGCTCTCTAAGAGCAAGCAGGACGCAGTTAAGTGTGAGCTTACCGACCCGTACGAGCTTGTAAAACGCTACGGCTCGGACGCGGTGCGTTATTTCCTTTTGCGCGAAATTCCCTTCGGGAGCGACGGCGAATACACGAACGAAAAACTGCTTACCCGTATCAACTCTGATTTGGCAAACGATTTGGGAAACCTCGTCTCCCGCACCACGGCGATGATCGGGCAGTACTTCGGCGGCGTGCTTCCCAAGCACGGCAAAGCCGAGGGAGTGGACGGCGAGCTCGTCGCTATGGCGGAAGGTGCGTTTGGGAAAGTGAAGCGCGCAATGGAAAAGCTCAACGCGCCCGAAGCACTTGCGGAAATCTTCGCGGTCGTATCGCGTGCGAATAAGTATATCGACGAGACGACCCCTTGGATTCTTGCGAAGGACGAGAGTAAGCGCGAACGCCTCGGCACGGTGCTGTATAACTTAGCGGAAACCGTTCGCATTTGCGCGATTTTGTTAAAGCCCTTCCTGACGGGGGCGGCGGAAAAAATCTTAAAAAGCCTCGGCTATTCCGCGGACGCGGGTTTCGACGAGCTCAAATTCGGCGGACTGAAAGCGGGCGCGAAAATAGAAAAGCTCCCGCCCATCTTCCCCAGAATCGATATCAAGAAAGAGCTTGCGGAAGTCGAAAAGCTTGTAAAATCCAAAAAAGCGGAAAAGCCCAAGACGGAGGAAAAGAAGTTGGAAGAAATTACGATTGACGACTTTGCAAAGGTCGAGCTCAAAGTGGGCGAAGTGATCGCGTGCGAGCGCGTGGAAAATTCCGATAAGCTCCTGCACGAAACGGTCAAGATCGGCGAAGAGGTCCGCTCCGTTGTTTCGGGCATTGCGAAATATTATACGCCCGAAGAGATGGTGGGGAAGAAGGTCGTGATCGTCACAAACCTCAAACCCGTCAAGCTCCGCGGCGTACTGTCCGAGGGCATGATTCTGTGTGCCGAGGATAAAAACGGCAACCTTGCGCTTATCACGCCCGAAAAGGCAATGGAAAGCGGCGGAAGCGTGAGATGATAGACGTACACGCGCACTTCGCGGAAGAGGGCTATACCTTTCCCGAGGAGTGGAATAAAATTCAAAGCGCGAATGTTGCCCGCGTGATCCTTGCGGGGGACAACGTCAAGCACACCCGTATGCACCGCGATTTTTGCAAGGAGCACGAGGGTGCGTTCTTTACGGCGGGCGTGCACCCCTCCGAAACGGACGGCTTCGGCAAAGAAACGCTCGAAGAGCTGAAAGCGCTCTGCGAAGAAAAGAAGTGCGTGGCGGTCGGCGAGATCGGGCTCGACTATCACTACGAGGATACGGATAAAGAAAAACAGCGCAAGGCGTTCGAAGAACAGCTTGCGCTTGCTTTCGAAGAGGGCTTGCCCGTGCAAATCCACTCGCGCGACGCGTGCGCCGATACGCTTGCAATCTTAAAGAACTGCGAACAGTATTCGAAACACGGAATTTTGTTGCACTGCTATTCCTACGGCAAGGAGAATTTGGAGAGCTTTTTGCGCTTCGGCGCGTACTTCTCGTTCGGCGGCGTCAGTTGCTTTAAGAACGCGAAAAAGGTATGGGAGAGCGTGGAAATTTGCCCCTTCGATAAAATCCTTTCCGAAACGGACAGCCCCTATTTAAGCCCCTTCCGCGGCGAAAAGAATACGCCCGCGAATATCCCCGTCATCGTGAGTCGGCTTGCGGAGATAAAGGGCGTAGAGAGAGAAATGCTTGCGGCGCAAATCGAACAAAACGCCGAAAGACTGTTTCCGAAAATAAAATAAAAAGTCGGAGAACCGCTATCGCCCGAAGGCGAAAAGCGGTCCTCTTGTTCTTTTGTATGAAAAGCGTTCTGCCTTTCTGATATCAGTATGTGCATTTGCGCGAAAATAATTGAGGAAAATCATGGAAGATATTCTCTATAAACACGGCTTCGGTTTTAAGAAGAAGTTCGGGCAGAATTTTTTAAGCGATACGAATTTATTGCGCGCGATCGTTGCGGATGCGGGCGTTACCGAAAATAGCACGGTGCTCGAAATCGGTACGGGCGCGGGGGCTTTGACCCGCGCGCTTGCGGAAAAGGCGAAGCGCGTCGTATCCTATGAAATCGATAGGGACTTAAAGCCCGTCCTCGAAGAGAGCCTTGCGGGGCTTGATAACGTGGAGGTCGTGTTCCGCGATTTCGAGCGGGAGAATCTTACAAAGCTCGAAGAGGAGTTTGAAGAATATTCGGTCGTGGCGAATCTTCCGTACTATATCACAACTCCGCTCATCATGCGCTTTGCGGAGGAGGCGAAAAAGTGTCAAAGTCTCACCGTCATGGTGCAGGAGGAGGTCGCGTTTCGGCTTGCCGCCAAAGAAAATACCGCGGACTACGGCGCGATTACGGCGGCGCTTGCACAGAGGGGAGAGGTAAGCGTTTTAAGAAAAGTGCCGCGGAATCTGTTCACGCCCCGTCCCAACGTGGATTCGGCGGTCGTGAAGGTGGACTTTACGAAGGGCGGTTTTGAAGTGAAGAGCGCAAAGGCGTATAAAGCCGCGGTGCGTTGCGCTTTTTTGAGTAGAAGAAAGACGCTTGAAAATAATCTTGTGAACGCCTTCCGTCTGACCCGCGATACTGCGAAAGAGATATTGAAGGCGGCGGAAATCGAAGAGGGCGCGCGCGGCGAAACGCTTCCGCCCAAAACCCTCGGCACGCTTTCGGATATCTTGTTCGAAAAGGGAATCGTAAAGGAATAAAATTAAATTATGAAAAAGAGATGGATTATTTTAATAAGCAATATTTTATCGCTTATGTTGCTATTGATTTGTTTGAGCGGATGCAAATGGTTGCATAACGATGAGATGGGAAAGTATGACGACCCGTGGAAGTATAAACAACAAAAAGGTGGGTTTTATTACTATGTTGATAAGTGGGATTTCGGAGAGGATGCAGCAGTCATTCTCGGCTTGGTTTCCGAGATGAAAGAGCGTGAAGAATTGGTGATTCCCGAAGCGTTGGGGGGATATCCGGTTAGACAAATAGGAGCTTCTCATTCGACGGGGCTTGGTACCGGTCCGACATATTATTATGGGATTAGGGCAAAAAACACTGAAAAAATCGTTATAAATCATGATTGTTATTTGGCGGATTTTGGAATCAAACAATTTGAAGGGGATATCATCGTAAATGCAAATGTTACTATAGCGGGTAATATGTATCGATGGTATGAATCTTCAGAAAAGAAGGAAGATGGGAAATATTATGCGGCAAACAATATTCAAATAAATGTTGAACTTGAAAAATATTACCGTTTTGAGTTATTTTGTTATGAACAGGCGAACAATGTAAGCTATGAGGCTATGGGTGGAAATTTAAAAACATTTTATACCATTGTAAAAGACGGGTGCTATTTAAATCTTCCGCATGATCCCGTAAGAGAAGGATATAATTTTGGGGGTTGGTTTAAGGACGAGGAATGCTTAAAGGAATGGAATTTCGAAGAGGATATTGTTGAAGAAGATATAACGTTATATGCAAAATGGATCGAAGTATAAAAACCGCGCCCGTTCTACGGAACGGGCGCGGTTTTTATCTTATGTTTTTGTTCGCGCCGCGGGACCCTGCGGCGCTTGCGTCGAAAAATGCAGAGCGAGAATTGATTTCGAGCGGTAGCATTTTTACGACTTTAGCACTCACGGAAATTTCTTGCCTAGCAAGAAATTTCGTGAACAGTTACGCTATCAAAGATTTCCAGCTTTTTTCAAAGCCCTCTTCGGCGTGAAGAAGCTCTTCCGCAAGGTCTTTGATTTCGTGGTCGGGGTAATTCTCGCTCATCTGACCGAGGCTGGTTTTGAGCGCGGTAATGCCCATGACCGTTCCCTGCACCATCATTTCCGCAATGTGCGCGCGGGAGTCGTCCTTCATCGTGTTTACTTTAATGCTCGTCCACATCATTGCCTTTTTGATAGGACCGGGGTTTTTGAGTTCCACGTTCTTATTCTTTGCGAGGATCGCGGCCTTCGAGCTGATTCTTTCGTATTCCTCGTGCTGTTTCAAAAGTTCTTCCTTGACTGCGGTGTCGTCTACTTCGGGCAAGATATCCGAAATGGACTGCAATGCAAGCTGGCAGTTTCTGTGAACTTCCGCAAGCACTTCTTCGCTTTTTTTCATTTCTTCCATAATTGATCTCCTTGATTTCAGTATGAAACGAAAATGAAAATGTATGCAAATGAGGTGCAAAACCGCTTGACTTTTTTTTTATGCTGTGATAAATTAGTTAAGCCGCTAAGAACGGGCAACAAGAAAAGTATTCCCGAAAGGGGATCGCCTAAGCAGCTTGCGAGACCGAAAGGAGGTAAAATCACGAATGTACGCAATCATCGAAAACGGCGGAAAACAGTATAAGGTTTCCGAGGGCGACGTTCTCAAAGTGGAAAAGCTCCCCGCGGAAGTAGGCGCGGAAGTCACCTTTAACGTCGTTATGGTTTGTGGCGACAAGGGCGTGAAGGTCGGAGACGACGTCAAGAACGCCAAGGTTACGGCAAAAGTGGAAGCGCAGGATAAGTTCAAAAAGATCATTGTATTCAAATACAAGCCTAAGAAGAACGAGCGCAAGAAGCAAGGTCACCGTCAACCGTTTACCGCGGTAAAGATCGAAAAGATTACTCTTTGACCGCACGGGGCGTAATCGCCCAAAACTAAGAATAAGGAGATGATATTATGATTTTTCTCGGTTTATTCGCTCATAAAAAGGGAACGGGCTCCTCTCACAACGGAAGAGACAGTAATGCAAAACGCCTCGGCGTAAAGCGTCAGGACGGGCAAGCCGTTCTCGCGGGTAGCATTCTCGTCCGCCAGAGAGGCACGAAGATCCACCCCGGTAATAACGTCGGCATCGGCGGAGACGATACGCTCTTCGCACTCAAAGACGGCGTGGTAAAATACGAGCGCTTGGGAAAGGACAAAAAACAAGTCAGCGTTTATTAAAAATGAACATAAAACAGCCGCCCTTCACGGGCGGCTGTTTTTATTTGTTTGTTTAATTCGATTTTGTTTCTTCTTCCGTCGTTGCTTGTTGTTCCTCTTCCGTTTTCGTCTTCGGATCGGGCAGCTTTTTGGCAAGCGCCTTGTGGGTGATCGTGACTGCGAGTAAGAACACGGAGAACACGAACGGCATTACGGGGCCGCCGGCAAGCCGCAAATCGGACATTCCTTTCAATCCCGAAATGTTGTGCGCAAATTCTACGGTGAGCACGCTCAGTACGAGATACACCGCCGCGACGATCACGAGCGCGATCGAAATCCCGAGCGGGAAGGAAGTGCGGTTTTCCGAAAAGTTGACGACGATTTTCATCAGTACGATGAACGCCAGCACGATCAGTGCGATTTGTACGATCTGGGCGAAGACGGCGAGCACGTACGTTGCAACGAAGTCCGCGGGTGCGACCGAATTGAACTGCAACGCGAAGACGCGATTCATATGGTAGAAACCGAGATGGTAGGTATGCCGCCAATAATCGGTCACGGTGTATTTTGCCTGTGCCGAGCTTGCCGTTCCCGCAATGATACCGAGAATCAAAATGCCTGCGAGCGACAGAACGCAATCGACGATATTTTGTTTATTCTTGACTCCCAATCCTGCTTCCGCCGTTTTCAGAACGAGGGAGGTGATGATCGCAATGCAGGAGAGCGCCATTCCCCACTCAGTTGCCGAGCTGAGTTCTCCGTAGGCACTTTCCGTAGATACGGAGTGAATGCAGTCGAAGAAGGTCGCGCCGAGCAGGAACGTGAACACCGCCGCTACGGCGAATTTGTAATAGCGGACGTTCGGGTTTTTGAAGTGCAAGCCGAATTTGACGATCGAAATAAGGGAGAGGGCGACGACGCTTCCGAGCGTGCCTGCCGCAACCAGGGTGGTAAGCACGAGGGGCACAATATACGACGTTATCGTATAGCCGGAATTGCCTCCCGAAAGCACGTTCCCGAGCTCGGAATACGCTCTTCCGAAGTAGTGCCAGATCATATAGGTCTCGGTTTGCGACGAGCCTCCGCGGACTTTCTGCGTCGTGCCGAGGAAAAAGACGAAGATAAGCGAGAAAAATACCGCCGCCATCATCAAAATGCCGCTTGCAAGGTTTAACGACTTTTTGGATTTTTCGCGCCGCTCCTCCTTGGAGAGCTTGGGCTTGCCTTGCACCGCGGCGGCGGACGGAACAGGGATTGCCTCGGGCAATTTCGCACCGCAGTCGGGACAGAAATTTTCGCCCGCTGCGCACTCTTTTTTGCAATCGGGGCATATAATGGTTTGATTTACTTTGTTTCCGCACTTTTTGCAGAAAACCGCATGATCAGGATTTTCCGTTTTACAAAATGGACAAATCATATCATTCCTCCTTACGGAACTATTATATAATTACGGAACTATTATATAACGGAATAAAGAAAATAGCAAGACTTTTATCAAAAGAAAACTTTTTTGAAAAAATTTGCGAATTAAAAGAAAATCGCTTGATTTCTTCCCGTGAATATGCTATATTATTCAAGCAAGTCGGAAGTTTAGCTCAGCTGGGAGAGCATCTGCCTTACAAGCAGAGGGTCATAGGTTCGATCCCTATAACTTCCACCAATAATAGTGCGGATAGTTTTTTATGCGGGAATAGCTCAGTGGTAGAGCGTCACCTTGCCAAGGTGAATGTCGCGGGTTCGAGTCTCGTTTCCCGCTCCAATCATAAACTAACGCACTATTTTTTTGGCGCCATAGCCAAGTGGTAAGGCGTGGGTCTGCAAAACCCTGATTCCCCGGTTCAAATCCGGGTGGCGCCTCCATCGTCGAAACGCGACGAATTTCGTAACACCCCGACAGAAATCTGTCGGGGTGTTGCTTTAACGTCGGTTTCTCCTCTTCCCCCAAAAATACTGCGTCTTTTTTGGGGAGATGCTGTTGTATTGTCGAATTAAGTATGAAGCCCCGCCGACAAAAGTCGGCGGGGCTTCGCTTTATAAACAATAAAGAAGCGATGCCCCCGTGCATGGGAACCCAACTCCGATATGCACATCTCGGTCGGGTCAAAAACATCGCTTCCACTTATATTATACAGCAAAATAAGAAAATGTCAACCTTAAAGCAATGTTGTCGATTTTATTTTTTTGTGAAAACCGTTTGACAACAACTTAAAAACGAATTATAATAAAACAAAAGGCAATGATGCGGAAGAGACGGATAGATATGTTTCTTTTCAGAGAGGAGAGCCCGCGGCTGAAAGACTCTTCAAAGAACAAAATCCGGTATTCCCCCGCGAGCCGCCCGCCGAAAAGAACTTTAAGCGGAGCCGTATCTCTTACGTGACAGAGGAAACGAGGCGCATTTTATGATGCGCGAAAACAGGTGGTACCGCGGAAATTTTCGCCCTGTGCATTTTGCATAGGGCTTTATTTTATAGTCAAGGAGAAAGTTATGGACGACGAGAAAGAGTTAGACGAAGTCCTCAAAGAGGCAATTAAGGAAGCGGAAGAGGCGGAGTCGAGCCGCGTTCTTTACGAAAAGAAAATGCGCTTTTTGGGGCGCATGGGAATCGTGATGAACTTTATGAAGCGCATGAAGGACGTGCCGCCCGAAAAGCGCCCTTCCTTCGGCAAGAAGGTCAACGCGATCCGCGACAAGCTCGAAGCGGAATTCGCCGCGTTCGAGGAGAAGCTGAAAAAGCGCGAGCTCGAAAAGAAAATCGCGGAGGAGAACGTTGACGTCACGATGCCCGGCAAGCGCAGAAAGGCGGGCGCGCTGCACCCCGTCTCTCTCGTAAAGGCGGAGCTTATCGATATCTTTGCGGGCATGGGCTTTGAGATTTTCGAAGGACCTGAAATTGAGACGGACTACTACAACTTTACCGCGCTCAACACGCCCGAGGATCACCCCGCCCGCGATATGCAGGACACCTTCTATCTGAACGATAAATTCCTTTTGCGCACGCAGACGAGCGCGGGGCAAATCAGGCTCATGGAGAAGAAACAGCCGCCCATTAAAATGCTATCCCCCGGCCGCGTGTTCCGTTCGGACGACGACGCGACGCACTCGCCCATGTTCCACCAGATGGAAGGGCTCGTCGTGGACGAAAATATTACTTTGTGCGACTTGAAAGGAATGCTCGACGAGTTCGCCCGCGTCATGTTCTCCAAGACGAGTAAGACCCGTCTGCGCCCCTCGTACTTCCCGTTTACCGAGCCCTCCGTCGAGGTGGACGTCTCCTGTGCGGCGTGCGGCGGGAAGGGCTGTTCTCTGTGCAAGGGCACGGGCTGGATCGAGGTTTTGGGCGCGGGCATGGTCAACAGGCGCGTTCTGGAAAACTGCGGAATAGACCCCGATAAGTATTCGGGCTTTGCCTTCGGCATGGGCGTGGAGCGTATCGCCATGCTCAAATACGGAATCAACAATATCAAACTGCTCACGGAAAACGACCTGCGCTTCTTAGGTCAGTTCAAGGAGGAAAACTAAAATGATAGCGCCTTTCAGTTGGTTAAAGGAATACGTAGATATTAAAGTCACCGCAGAGGAGTTACAGGAAAAACTCTTCTCCTGCGGGTTTGAGGTTGAGGAGCTTACCTATCTCGGTGCGGGCATTGAGAACGTCGTCACGGGAAAAATCCTCTCGACCGAGAAGCACCCCGACGCAGACCGTTTGACGGTGTGCAAGGTGGACTGCGGCGCGCACGGCGAAAAGCAGATCGTGACTGCGGCAACGAATATCTTCGCGGGGGCAATCGTGCCCATCGCGCTCGATAACTCCACCGTCAAGCACGAGGGCGGGATTCAAAAAATCAAGACGGGAAAATTGCGCGGCGTGACCTCGGAGGGTATGTTCTGTTCGGGCGAGGAGCTTGGGATCAACAACGATTTCTACGAGGGTGCGGAGGTCAACGGCATTCTCATTCTCGATAACGACACGCCCCTCGGCGTGGATATCCGCCCCGTGGTCGGTATCGACGATTATCTTTTCGATATTGCGATCACGGCAAACCGTCCCGACTGCCAGTGCATTTTCGGCATTGCGCGCGAAGTGGCGGCGGCCCTCAAAGCGCCGCTCAAAGCGCCCGATTGCACCTATAAGACCGTGCCCACGGATAAGAAGATCACGGTCGAAGTCAAAGAGCCCGCGCTCTGCCCGCGCTATATGGGGCATTACGTTGAGGGGGTAAAAATCGGCGTATCGCCCCGTGCGCTTCGCCGCCGTTTAGCCCTGTGCGGCTTGCGCTCCGTTTCGAATATCGTCGATATCACGAACTACGTTCTGCTCGAAATGGGACAGCCCATGCACGCCTTCGACTATAACTATTTGAAGGGCGGCAAAATCATCGTGCGCCGCGCGAAGAACGGCGAAAAAATCACCACTCTCGACGAGCATGAATTTACGCTGAACGAATCCAACCTGCTTATCGCCGACGGCGAAAGAGGGGTCGCGCTTGCGGGCGTGATGGGGGGCTTGAACAGCGAAATCAAAGAGGACACCCAGGCGGTGTTCTTCGAGGCGGCGAAGTTCGCCCGCGACAGCGTCAGAAAAACGTCGCGCTCCTTAGGGCTTCGCAGCGACTCTTCGGCGCGCTTTGAAAAGGGCGTGGACGCTTACACGACCGCAATCGCGCTCGACAGGGCGTTGCACCTTGTCGAAGAGCTCGGCGCGGGCAAGGTCACTTCTTACCGCACCGATTCCATGAAGGAGAAGCTCAGCCCTAAGACAATTAAGACGGAGTACGCAAAGTTGAACGCTCTTCTCGGAATCGAAGTTCCCGAAAAGGAAGTAAACGAAATTCTTAATCGTCTCGGCTTTACCGTAAAGCAATCGGGCAAAACGCTCAGTGCGGAAGTTCCGCTCTGGCGCGAAGACGTGGACGGCTATCCCGATTTAGCGGAAGAGGTTATCCGTATGTACGGCTACGAGCATATCGAGCCGACCTTCCTTGAAAAAGCGAAGGTGACGCGCGGGGGCTACACGGCGGAGCAAAAGCAGGAGCTTGCGATCAAAAACGCGCTCAAAGAAGAGGGCTTCTATGAGGCGTGCAACTACTCCTTCTATTCTCCCAAGTCGTTCAACCTGTTCCGTTTGAGCGAGGACGCGCCCGAACGCAGGGCGGTCAAAATCCTCAATCCCATCGGCGAGGACTTGTCCGTGATGAGGACCTTCCTTGCGCCGTCCATGCTCGACAACGTGGTAAGAAACGTTCGCCGCGGCAACACGGAAGGGCGGCTCTTCGAGCTTGCAAAAGTGTACGTTGCAGACGAGCTCCCGCTCAAAGAGCTTCCCCAAGAAAAGACCCGCCTCGTCATGGCGGAGTGGGGCGGCGGCTTCTTCGATTTGAAGGGCGCGATAGAAGGGGTTGCCGAGGCAATGGGCTTTACCCTGAAATTTGAAAAGGAGGCGCAGCCCTTCCTGCACCCCGGAATCTCCGCGGCGATCCTCTTAGGCGAGAAAAAGATCGGCTGGATCGGCGAGCTCCATCCTTCGATTTGCGAAGAGCTTGCGCTCGAAAAAGCGCCCTTCCTTCTCGAACTCGACTTTGAAGCGCTTCCCGCAAAGAAGCCTTTACGCGTAGAGCCTCTGCCCGCCTTCCCCGATATCACGCGCGACATTGCGTTCACGGTCGAGGAGAGCGTGACCTGCGCGCAGGCGGAGGAGTGTATTCTCCACGCCGTAAAGGCTGTCAAGAAAGCGGAGCTCTTCGACGTATACCGCGGACTACAGGTTGGCAAGAACAAAAAGAGCATGGCGTTCCGTTTGACCTTTGCTTCGGAAGCGGATAAGGCGGTTTCGCCCGAAACGGTGGACGGCTATTTTAAGAAGATACTCGGCGCGCTCAAAGCAAAGCTCGGCGCGGAATTAAGATAAGAATGATCTATCTCGATTATGCGGCAACCACTCCCGTAGACGGGGAAGTGTTAGACGCAATGATGCCATATCTCAAAGACGATTTCGGAAACCCCGATTCCACGCACGCCGCGGGACGGTCGGCGGCGCGCGCCGTCAGCGAGGCGCGGGCGAAGGTCGCGGAAGCGCTCGGCGTAAATCCCCTCGAAGTGTACTTCACCTCGGGCGGGACGGAGGCGGACAACTGGGCGGTAAGGTGTTTGGGTACGGGCAGAGCCGCCGTCTCTGCCGTGGAGCACGCGGCGGTTTTGGAAGGAGCGAAGCTCCGCGAAGAGGGCTTCGATCTGATTCCCGTGAGCGCGGGCGGTTTGATTACGCCCGAAGCGGTGTGCTCCGCGCTCAAACCCGATACGGGGCTCGTGTGCGTAATGGCGGCGAACAACGAAACGGGAACGGTAGAGCCGCTTAAAGAAATTTCCGAAATCTGCAAGGAAAGGGGAATCGTATTATTTTCCGACTGCGTGCAGGCTTCTCTTCTCGATTTGAGGGAACTCACGGGGCTGTGCGGCGCAGTCGCGCTTTCCGGGCATAAGATATACGCGCCCAAGGGCACGGGCGCGCTCGTCGTGAAAAAGGGCGTAAAACTTCGTCCCTTGATTGCGGGCGGAGAACAGGAACGCGCTTTAAGGGGCGGCACGCTGAACGTTGCGGGAATCGTCGGCTTTGCGGTTGCGCTTGAAAGGGCGCAGAGAGAGCGACAAAGATACGCGGCGCATTGTAAGACCTTGCGCGACTTGTTCGAGGATAAAGTAAAAGCGGCGTTCGGCGATAGGGTAAGGATGGACGGCGAAAACCGCCTTCCGAATATTTCGCACTTGACCTTTGTAAGCGCGCCCGACGCGCTGCTTGCAAAGCTGGATTTAGCGGGGCTGTGCGTTTCGGGCGGGGCGGCTTGTTCGAGCCACTCGGCGCTACCCTCGCACGTCATGCTTGCCATGGGCAGGAGCGAAAAGGAAGCCAAACACGGCGTTCGGTTTTCCTTCGGAAAGGAGACGACGGAAGAAGAGATACTACAAGCAGTTAAAATTTTAACAGAATGTATTAAGTAATAAAAGAAGCCCCGCGCGGTGCGCGGGTTTTTTTATAATGTTAGTCTGTGATATTTGCAAATATGAATGACAAAGGAACGGGTAAAAAAACTTTTATAAATTCGACAAAATATATTTGTCGTCGAGTGCGTTCGACGGCAAATTTTTCTTCTAAAAGGGACTTTGTCCGCATAGAGTAAAGTGCGATGGGGACGACCTGTCAAAAACGAATTTAAGAGGTGTGGATATGGATGACGAAATCGATTACGCCGAAATGTTGGAAATTCCGGTGGAAACGGTGACGGTAAAAAGGAGAGAAAGCAAAAAACCCCGTCACGAAGCACAGAACGGCGATCTGAGCGAACAGCTCGTTGCCGAAGTGAACGAGCGCATGGAAGAGGGCCCCGTAGAAGAGATTGCGCCCGAAGCCGAAGAGCCCGATCCGAACTTTGCCGAGAGCAAACAGATCGAGCGCAGCGAAAAGCCCGTTAAAGCAAAAAAGTCCTGGATAAAGAAGCTCCTTATAGGAGAGCTTGCGGCGGTCGTGGGACTCTGCGCCGTGATCTTCTTTACGAATATCTTTATGGTGGACAGCGCGATCAATACCTTCGTGCGCGGGCTCTTTCAGGGCGACACGACGCAGGCGGATACGCGGGAGTATTCCGACTTCAAGCTGACTCCCGTCGTCAACAATAGCGTAGACGCGGCAATGACCGTTTCCGATACCGGCGTTATGTCCTTTACGGCAAAATGCAGCGTATACTCTCCCGCAACCGGCACGGTGAGCAAAGTGAACGGCTCTAAGGAGACGGGCTATACCGTAGAGGTAAAGCACTCCGACAACTTCTCCACGATCATCAGCGGGCTCGATACCGTATACCTTGCGGAAGGGGATAAGGTCATGAACACGCTCCCCATCGGCTACACGGACGGCGACGGCGCGGTCAACGTGATGATGTATTCGGGCGATACGCTTCTGAACTGTTACAGCGCGGAAAATAACAAGCTCGCTTGGATCTAAAATGCGCTTTTTCAAGAGCATTCGGAAAAAGAAGGGAAACGCGCCTCATAAAAGGGGCGTTTCTTTTACGGGAAGGCTATCCGTTCACCCGCTGTTTTTCCTCGTGGGAATCCTGTCGGCGTTTACGGGCGGCCTTCTTACTTTTATAAGCGCGTGCCTCGCCGCGATCGAACACGAGTGCGCCCACGCGTTTGCGGCGCGTCGGTACGGATTCCGCCTCGATAAAATCGTGCTCATGCCCTACGGCGCGGTCGTATCGGGCGATCTTGCGGGACTCACTCCAAAAGAGGAGCTGTTCGTAGCCGTAGCCGGTCCGCTTGCAAACCTTTTAACGGCGATAGGCTTTGCCGCGCTCTGGTGGTTTTTTCCCGATACCTACCCCTTTACCGAGGCGGCGGCCTCCGTTTCCTTCTCCCTCTTTTTTGTGAATCTTTTGCCCGCCTATCCCTTGGACGGCGGCAGGATCTTGAAGATCGCGTTTCGGCCGCTCTTCAAAAAGCGCACCATGCTTGCCCTCAGATGCGTGACCTTTTTGACTGCGTTCTCGATTTTGGGTTACTTTATATACACCTGCTTTTCCGTTCCAAACTTCTCCGCGCTCATCTTTGCGGTGCTCCTTGTGGCGGGCGCGTTCGGCGGGGGGAAGTACGCAAGGCTGCGCTTCTCGCACAAAAAGAGCTTTGCCCGCGGCGTGGAGGAAAAGCGCGTTGCGATCTCCGCCGCGTGCGCCTTAAAGGAGGGGCTGCGCTTCCTGCGCGACGATAAGTTTATCGTGTTCGTGCTTTACGACGGGGAGGAGTTTTTGGGCGAGCTTTCCGAAACGGAATTTATCGGCGCGCTCGAAAAATTCGACTTTCAAACGCCGCTGAGAAATTGTTTATCGGAATTTACGAAAGGGTCTTGAAAAATGTCGTTCGTTATGTTAAAATAACCAACGAGACTTTTGCGGAGACCTTAACGCATGAAGAAGGAATGGTTTTTCGACCGCTTCTGCGGCGAGCAAATCGTAGCTTACGCCGAGGGCGGGATATTAAAGGACGCCGCCGTCGAGAACGAAAAAAGCGGAAACGAACTCGGTAATATTTATAAAGGCAAAGTAAAAAACGTCGTCGAGGGTATGCAGGCGGCGTTCGTGGACTGCGGCATGGGGCGCAACTGCTACCTGCCCTTGAACGAGCGCGCGGCGATCATTTCACGCTACGACGGCGGGGAGGTTTTAACGCCTTCCGCCCCCTTAAAAGAGGGGGACGAAATTTTGGTGCAGGTCGTAAAGCCCGCCCGCGGCAGCAAGGGCGCGAAGGTCACGCGCGATCTTTCCTTTGTGGGCAAGTCGCTCATCTATCTTCCCAACAGCCGCTTTTTGGGGATTTCGAGAAAGCTCCTCGACGAGGAGCTTCGCGCTACGCTCTTGAAGGAAGTCGGAAAATTGATCGACGGAGACGAGGGCTACATCGTAAGGACTGCGGCGAAGGACGCTACAAAGCGCCGCTTAAAGACGGAGGCGGAATACCTCAAACGCATTTACCGCTTGACCTTGGAGACCGCCGCCTCGTCGCCCGTAGGCGCGTGCGTATACCGCGAATACGACCTTCCCTTGAAGATCATGCGCGATTCCCTCGGCGGGGAGGTCAACCGCATTTACGTTGGCGACAGGGAGCTGTACGAGCGCGTTATGCGCCTTGCGAAGATCCGTCCCGACCTCGACGAAAAGAAGGTCGAGCTCTACACGGGCGAGCGGCAGCTCTTTACAAAGTTCGATCTTTCGGAGCAGTTCTATAATCTGACCGTGCCGCGCGCCGACCTCGAAAACGGGGGATACCTCGTCATCGAGCGCACGGAGGCGATGACGGTCATCGACGTGAATACGGGCAGTTTTACGGGCAAGGACGATCTGGAAACGACGGTGTTCGAAACCAATCTTTTGGCGGCGCGGGAGATCGCAAGGCTCGTGCGGCTTCGCAATATCGGCGGGATCATCGCCGTCGACTTTATCGATATGCAGGACGAGGCGCACCGCACGGCTGTCGAGGAGGAGCTTCAAAGGGTACTTAGCGAAGATAAGGCAAAGACCCGCGTGTATCCCATGAGCGATTTGTGCGTCACGCTGTTTACGCGTAAGCGCACGCACAACGACCTTCTTGCGTTTCTGTTAAAGTCCTGCCCGCACTGCAAGGGCGGCTACGTTCTTTCGGATACCTTCATGGAAATGCGGATAAGAAGCGGCATTATGGATTGCTTTGCCGAGGGCTACGGCGCGGCGATCGTGGAGCTCAACCGCGGGCTGCTGCAAAAGATTTTGCACGACGGGGTGTTCACGCAGGAGATCAAGGGCAGGTGGAAGGACAAGCGCGTTTACTGCATTCCGCATTCCACCTGGGACGAGGAGAAGTTCACCGTCCGCGGCGATAACGCAACGATCCTCACCCTTCCCGACGACGCACAAATTTTATATTGATATTTTCCGCTCTGAATACTTGACAGGGCGGATTTCTTTTGCTATAATCTAAAACAAGTGTTTTAGAACGATTCGAAAGGGGGAATAAAATGCCGCCGAAAGCGAAATTCACGAGAGAGGAAATCGTAGACGCCGCGTTTGAAATGGTGCGGCGGGACGGAATCGAAATATTGACCGCAAGGTCGCTGGGCGCTGCGCTCAAAAGCTCCGCGCGTCCCGTCTTCACCGTGTTCAGGAGCATGGAGGAGGTGCAGGCGGAAGTCATGAAAAAGGCGAAGCGTTTATACGAGAGCTACGAGGACGAGGACATGAAGGGCGCGAACGCGTTCAAGGGCTCGGGCACGGGCTATATCCGCTTTGCCTCGGACGAGCCCAAGCTCTTTCAGCTTCTCTTTATGAAGGAGAAGAGCGAAGTGCCCAGTCCCGAAATGGTCTTGGAGCAAATCGACGATTACAGCGAGAAGATATTAGAAACCGTAGAGAAGCAGTACGGGCTCAGCCGCGAGGCGGCGGCGCGGGTGTATCTGCACCTGTGGCTGTACTCGCACGGCATCGCCGTTGCGATCGCAACGAAAATATGTACCTTTACAAAAGAACAAATCGACTTCATGCTTTTGGAGGTCGGTGCGGGAATCATTCGGAAAATCAAGCAGGAGGAGAGCAAATGATAAAAGCGGAAAATATCGTAAAATCTTATACGAACGGAAAGACGGTCACCGAGGTATTGAAGGGCGTCTCCCTTGAAATCGACGGGGGACTGTGCGTGATCTTGGGCGCGAGCGGGTCGGGGAAGTCAACCCTTCTTTCCGTGCTTTCGGGACTCGAAGCGCCCGACAGCGGCAAGGTGTTCTGCGCGGGCGAGGAGATTACCGCCATGACGGACAAACAGCGCACCGATTTCAGAAGAAGAAAGGTTGCCTTCGTCTTTCAGCAGTATTTCCTTTTGCCGCACCTGACGGTGGAAAAGAACGTAAAGCTCGGCGCGGACCTTGCGGGCAATAAAGACTACGAAGGCTTTATCGACGCAGTAGAGCTGGGCGACAAGAAAAAGAAATTTCCCGCGGAGCTTTCGGGCGGGGAGCAGCAGCGCGTATCCATTGCGCGTGCGCTTGCAAAAAATCCCGAAGTGCTCTTTTTGGACGAGCCGACGGGCGCGCTCGACGAAAAGACGGGGCGTGCTGTCGTGGACTATATCTGCCGTCTGCAAAAGGAGAAGGGCTTCACGGCGGTCATGGTCACGCACAACACAAACCTTGCGGAGATCGCCGATACCGTCATCAAAATGAACAGCGGGGAGATTGCCGAAATCTACAAGAACGGCGCGAAGAAGAGCGCGTACGAGATAGGGTGGTAATATGATTGTCGGAATCAAAGACGGACTCAAACTGTTCGGGGTCGCGATCGTTTGCGCTTGCGCGGTATTCGTTTGCACCTTCTTTCTCAATTACTATCTCGACTGTCTTGCGCTTGAAGATATCCCCGCGGAGAGCGTTCAGCTCTATAATGCGCAGCAGCTTTCGGCAAAGCTCACCTGCCTTATCACGGGCGGCGTGCTCGCCGTGATCGCGGTGTTCCTCGTCGCCTTCTATACCGGGCTGTTTATCGAGGAGCGCAGTAAGATTATCGGCGCGCTCAAAGCAATGGGCTATCCGAACGGAACGATCGCGCTCCGCTTTTGGGTGTTCGGGCTGAGCGTGCTTTTAGGGACGGCGGTCGGGCACGGCTTAGGCTATGCGCTTGCGCCCACCATCTATTCGTCCATGAGCGACGGGTTTTTGGAGGTGCCCCTTCACTATCATATAGAGCTTACGGCGGGGCTTGTGATCGCGCCCACCGTGGTGTTTTCCTTCGTCGCGGTGCTGTGCGCCTATTTGAAGCTGCGCGTTCCCGTCATGCAGCTTTTAAGGGGCAAGGCGGAAAAAGCCAAGACGGGAAAGGCAAAGGATAACGAACGCTCCTTCCTGTGGGAAATGTTTTTCCGCACGCCTACGGCGCATAAGGCGCTTGCCTTCTTCGTCGCGCTTGCGGGCTTCTGCTTCGCCACCATGATGCAGATGAGCTGGTCGATGACGGAGCTCAACGATACCGTTACGATGGGAGTCGTCATGCTCGTCATCGGGGTCGTGCTTTCGGCTACGACCTTCCTGCTCGCCATGACCTCTTTAACGCGCGGCAACGCCAAAACAGTTTCTCTTATGAAGGCGTACGGCTATAACTTTTGGGAGTACGGCAACGCGGTGTTCGGGGGCTTCCGCCTGTTCGCCTATATCGGCTTTGCGGTGGGGACAGGTTATCAGTACGGACTTCTTCGCCTCATGGTAGACCTCGTGTTCAATAACGTGGAAAATATGCCCGAATACTCCTTTAACGTCCCTTGCTTTTTTATAACGCTTGCCAGCTTTATCGTCGTGTACGAGCTTGCGGTGCTCTACTTCAATTACAGAATCGGAAAGGAGAACGTCAGAAAATACGTTTCGGAATGATTGACGAAAAGTGCATTTCGGGATATAATGGAGCTATGTTACCCAGCGATCCCTATATGCTGCTTTCCGCTTTGAATATGAAGCTCCGCGACGGCGATTCTTCTCTCGAAGAGCTCTGCGATAGCGAGGACGCCTCTTTGGAAGAGGTCGTCGAAAAGCTGTCGTCCATAGGCTATATCTACAACAAAGAACAGAGAAAGTTTATAAGTGTATAGTTATCCACAGTCAAAATGTTGATAAGTGGATAACTTTTTTATTGAGGTTTTCAAAATGTCACAATCCGATTTAATGAAATTCTTCTCCCGCTACGATTCTGAGGTGACGGAGGCGGACTTTACGCCCGAAGAAATCGAGGAGTATCTCGCCTACGCGGAGGGCGAAGAAAAACCGCTCTCCCCGGAGGAGTGGAAAAAGAAATATTTCGATTTCTACGACGACGTGAAAGATAAATCTTTGAAAAAGCAGGACTGGTAAATGAAGTACCGCCATATTATTTTCGACGCAGACCATACGCTTATCGACTTTAACGAGGACGAGAGAAGAGCGTTCCGCGCGGCGTTCAAAGGAACGCCGATGGAGAGCGAAGAGATCATCGAAGCTATGTGGAAGTTCTCCTATGAGAATTGGTCGGAGCTTGGTTTGAACAACGTAAACAATCCCGATATCCGCAAGAAGTATCACGCACTCTACTACGTACATATCCACGCCCTGTTCGAACACGCAAAAAAAGAATACGATCTTGAAAACGCGGACGAAGCGGAAAAGATATTTTATCGCGTTCTCTGTTCGCCTTCGCACCCGCGCGAGGGGGCGTTTGAAACGGTGAAGGAGCTTGCAAAGAGGTACGCGGTCAGCATTGCCACGAACGGACTTTCCGAAATGCAGCACGCCCGCTTAAAAGATTTTATGCCATACCTTGACAGGCTGTTTATTTCGGAGGAGATGAACGCCATTAAGCCGTCGCGGGAGTTCGGGAATATCATGCTCAACGAGCTTGGAGCAAATGCAGAGGAATGCCTTTTTATAGGAGACTCTCTGACTTCGGATATCGCGCTTGCAAACAAGCTTAAAATGGACTGCGTTTGGTACGACCCCGAAGGACGGTCGCTCCCCGAAGGGTATTCCGTCGTAAAAAAAATCAGCTCGCTGAGCGAGCTGATTAACCTTTAAGATACGTATTTCGTGGGGCGGAAGGCGATAAGCCAATACAAAAGCCACAATGCGGCAACGCCCGTAAGGGATAGGAGCGAACGGTAGATGACCGTATTCCCCGCACAGAAGAACAGCAGTAGGTTAAAGTTCGTAAGCGCGAGCACCGAAGCGCACAAGCCGAAGAAAATCAAAACAGCGGAGCAAATCCAAGTCGTCAGTTTCATACGGGCAGTATGCGCCGATTATGAAGAATCATTCAAAGAATATTTTCAAGTTGCAATTTATCAAAGGTGATTTGTTCGATAAAGTCGTCGGGGCGGAACGCAACGTGGTTGAATTTCGCGTAGTTGAAGATATGCGTTTTTAAGAGCACGGGGGTCGGCACGTCGAGCTCGACGCAGATATCCGAAAGATAGGTAAAAAAGTCCGAGTAGGAGAATTTCTCCTCGCTCTCGTACACGAATTGTTTTTGAATGTGTTCGTCTTTCAGAACCTTTGCCCAGATGCGAAACATATTGTCAGTATAGCATACGCAAGCAAAAAAATCAATATGTTTGAAAAATCGGGGAAAAATTATAAAAAGCTATCAAGAGGGTTGACAATCTGAAAAAAAAGGGGTATAATCCCAATATCGAGCGTTGCCGTGATTTCCCGTACGGGAAGTCACGGTCGTCTTTATTAAAAAACGCGTGAAGGCGCGAAAAGAGGAGCAATATGGCAGACAAGTTTTTTATGACCAAAGAGGGTTTGGACGCCGCAAAGAAACAGCTTGATTATTTGACAAGGGTAAAGCGTGCGGAAATCGTGGAGCGCATTCAGGAGGCGCGCAGTCACGGCGACCTTTCCGAAAACGCGGAATACGACGCGGCGCGCAACGAGCAGGCGGCGAACGAGGGAGAGATTGCCGAGCTCGAATATAAGATCCGCAACGCGGAAATCATCGAGGAGAACGACGATAAATCGCTCGTGCATATCGGTTCGGTGGTAACCGTATACGACGAAGACCTCGAAGAGGAGACCGTCTACACGATTATGGGCACGACTGAGGCGGACGCAATGCGCGGCATTATCTCCAACGAGTCCCCCGTGGGAGTTGCTTTGTTGCATCACAAAAAGGGCGACGTCGTCTCCGTAAAAGCGCCCGACGGCGAATATAAATTGAAGATTCTCAAAATCAGTTAAGTACGCAGCGAAAGCAGGCGAGAGGTTTTTTTATGGAAGAAAACGAAAATTTCGAGGCGGAGGAGCGGGCGCTCCATGAGCAGGCGCTCATTCGCCGCGAAAAATTAAAGAAGTTACAGTCCGAAGGGAACGACCCCTACCAAAAGACGAAGTACAAGGTGACCGCACAGTCCGCGCTTTTGAAGGGAGACTTCGAGGCGTGGGAAGGCAAGACCGTCTCTATCGCGGGAAGATTGATGTCCCGCCGCGTGATGGGCAAGGCTTCCTTTTCGCATATCGCCGACCGCGAGGGACAGATCCAAGTTTATATCACCCGCCAGGACGTGGGCGAGGACGTCTACGCCGCCTATAAAAAGGACTACGATATCGGCGATATCGTGGGGATTGTAGGCTTCGTGTTCAAAACGCAGACGGGGGAGGTGACCGTTCACGCAACGCATCTTGAAATGCTCTCGAAATCGCTTCTGCCTTTGCCCGAAAAGCATAACGGCTTGCAGAATATGGATATGAAGTACCGTCTTCGCCATATCGACCTCATCATGAACGAGGACGTGAGAAAGACCTTCTTCCGCCGCGCAGAAATTATAAAAAGCATTCGTAACTATCTCGATTCGCACGGGTTTATCGAGGCGGACACGCCCATTCTTCTCCCGCTCGAAATCGGAGCGGACGCGCGCCCCTTCAAGACGCACCACAACGCGCTCGATCTCGATATGTATTTGAGAATCGAGACGGAGCTGTACTTAAAGCGTTTGATCGTGGGCGGCTTTGAAAAGGTCTACGAAATGGGAAGAATCTTCCGCAACGAGGGAATGGATTCTTCGCACAACCCCGAATTTACGACCGTCGAGGTGTACGCGGCGTACGTCGATTATTTAAGCGTGATGGACTTCGTCGAGGACTTATATAAGACCGTCGCGCTCGAAACCTTGGGCACGACCAAGTTCACCTATCAGGGGCACGAGCTCGACTTCGGCACGTGGAAGCGCATGACCATGACGGAGGCGGTCAAGCAATATTCGGGCGTGGATTTTGATAAAATTTCTTCCGCCGAAGAGGCGCAGAGGATCGCAAAGGAAAAGGGCGTGGAAATAGAAGAGGGGAAGACCTCGAAGGGACATATCCTCGCCGCGTTCTTCGACGCGTTCGTCGAGGACAAGCTGATCGACCCTACCTTTATCTACGACTATCCCGTGGAGATTTCCCCGCTTGCAAAGCGCAAGCCCTCCGACCCTACGATGACGGAGCGGTTCGAATATTTCGTCATGGGCATGGAGCTTGGCAACGCCTTCTCCGAACTCAACGATCCCGTCGATCAGAGAAAGCGCATGGAGGAGCAAGCCCAAAAGAAGCGCCAGAAAGGTGCGAACGCGGAAGTGGACGAGGACTTTTTGGACGCGCTCGAACACGGTATGCCCCCCACGGGCGGGCTTGGCTTCGGTGTCGACCGCCTCATCATGCTCTTAACGGACAGCCCGTCCATTCGCGACGTGTTGCTGTTCCCCACCATGAAGCCTAAGAAATAAGACACCTTATACAGAGGACTACTATGGACGCACGGATCACCAAACAACGGCTTGCGAATATGCTCACGTACGATTGGCTGAAAATCCTCGGAACGATCGCCCTTGCGGCGGTGGTTTTCTGCGTCTTTTTTATGATGATCGCCACCCGCGCGACGGTCGGGCAGACCTATTATATCTACGTTTACAGCGGCTTGACGGTGGGCGGGGACTTTAACGGACTCAAAGACGATTTGAAAAACAAGAGCGTGTTTTCCTACGATATCCTCGATTTGGGAAGCGAGTCGTTTAACAACAGCGGCGTTTACGGGAGTACCGCATTCTCGGCGCGGCGTTCGGCGGGCGAGGGGCGCGTCATGTTCGTAAGCGACGACCGCACGACGGACGAAAACGGCAAAGAGTTCTCCACCCTTTTGAGCTTTATCGATAACGAAGGCACTTCTGCGGAGAGCTTTGCGCTCTTCCTCGACCCGCAGGTATTTTTGAACGACTGCGAAAAATATCTCCAAAAGTTCTTCGGCGAAAATCTTTCGGGAGAGCTGAACAGGGAACAGGCGCGCAGTACCTTTATGGAGCGCAACGGAAAGGACAAGCGTTTCCGCTCCGCGGCGAAAAAGGAAGCGGGCGTAAAGCAGGAAGAAGCAAGACTTGAAAAACTCAAAAAGGACTTTCTTACGGTAAGGGAAGCCGTCGATACGGAATCGCTCGGCTTTGTGAAATATACGGGCTTCGGGGAGAAGGAGCACGTCATCGGGTTTTCCATGGAATCGCTTCACCTTACAAAGCTGGTGTATTACACCGAAAAGGACGAGGACAGGGAAGTCGTAACGAACAGCAAAATTGCGCTCTGCATTTTCAACAATAAGGAGCGGGAGGGCGACCTCAAATACGAAACGGTGAATTTTCTTGCCTATCTTTTAGAGAAGTACGGGGCGGTAGAATGACCCGCGGAAAGATCGCAAAAATGCTTTCAGGGCAGAAAAAGCATATTTCTTTTCATACCCCCGGTCACAAGAGGAGAGGCGCGGATATTACCGAGCTCAGCTATTCCGACAATCTGTTTTCCCCGCACGGCGTCATTAAAGAGGCGGAAGAGGAAATCGCGGAACGGCTCGGTGCGTACCGCACCTTTTTTTTGACGGACGGAAGCACCGCGGGCGTACACGCCATGCTCTTTGCGCTCAAAGAGAGGGGAGTCAAGCGCGTTGCGCTCTCGCCCTATTCCCACCCCAGCGTGAAAGGCGGGTGCAAGCTGTTGGGACTTGAATGTGTGTTCATTCCCGTTTCGGTGAAGGACGGCATTCCCTTACAGCCTACAAAAGAAGAAATTGAAAACACGCTTCAAAACGCGGACGCGCTTTTATTGACTTCGCCCGACTACTACGGATTCTTTCCCCCGCTATCCTTTGCAAGGGGGCTGACGGAACGGGAGAAAAAACCGCTCGTCATAGACGGCGCGCACGGAAGTCATCTTTACGGAACGGAGTACTATGCGGGGTGCTACGCCGATCTGTGGGTGGACGGCGCGCACAAGTCTCTGCCCGCGCTCACGCAGGGGGCGGCGGTCAGCGCAAAGAGCGAAGAATGGGCGGGCGCGCTCGAAGAGGGCGTTCGGCTCTTTCATACCTCGTCGCCATCCTATCCCATTCTTGCAAGCGTGGAAGAGGCGTTTTTGTATCCGCGTAACCTTGAAATCGAGAGGGCGGCGGAGGAGTTCAAGAAAAGCGTCGGCGCGGCCCCTAACGAGGACTGGACGAAGGTTTTAATTCGCTACGGCAGGAACGCGGGCGCGGTCGAGGGGTATTTAGAGGCGCGCGGCGTATATCCCGAGTTCAACGACGGAAACTATATTCTGTTCTACCTATCCCCCTGCACGAAGAGCGGGGAGCTCAAAAAACTAAGAAAACTCTTAAAGAAGTGTCCCGCGCCCGAAGAGGGAAACGGGGAGTCCCGTATATCGGAAACCGCTCAAAGCGGCGGAGCATTTGAATACGTTCCTCTTTCGGAATCGGTCGGCAGAGTCTGCGCCGAGGAAGCGGGGATATTTCCGCCCTCTCTGCCCGTTGTAAGAAAAGGGGAGCGAATCACGAAAGAGGCGGTCAGCCGTCTTGAAAGCGCGGTACACGCGTTCGGGCTCAAAGAAGGAAAAATCGCGGTCTACACGGAAAGAAAATGATCACGCTATTGCATTCGACAAACGCATATCTTGCCATGAAGAGGGACGTATCTCCCTCGACTTTGATCGTGTTTCCGGACGCGAAGTATCTGCGCACGCTCTTAAAGGAGTGCGCCAAGGCATTCTTCGGCGAGGACGATAAAAGACGGTGCGCGCTCATCGAAGAGGAGACCTTTTCCGACTGTATCATTTTGCCCAAGGCGGGGAATAAGCTCACCGTCGAGGACGCGTCGTATATCGTGGACGAGAGCCTTCTCCACCCTGTGGAGGAGGAGAAAAAGCTCTTCGTGTTAGACGCGTTCGACACGGCTTCCGTGCTCGTGCAAAATAAACTGCTTAAAATTTTGGAAGAACCGCCCCAAGGGGTTTACTTTCTTTTGGGCACGTCGAGCGAGGGGGCGGTGCTTCCCACGGTGCTCTCCCGCATGAGAAAGCTGACCGTACCCCCCTTTGCGGAAGAGGCGGTGCTTTCCGCATTAGACCGCAACCACGCGGGGGAAGAGGGGCTTTCCCGCGCCGCGGCGGCTTCGGGCGGGGTGTATTCCCTTGCGGAGGAGCTTTTATTCGGCGGGGACAATTTCCGCATCGCGGAGCGGCTCTTCGAGGGAGAAGGGCTTGAAACGCTCAGCCGCGAGGTGGAAAAGATCAAGGACAGAGGCGCGCTCTTTGCGGCGCTTTCGCTGACGGCGCGGGACTTACTGTTCTACCGCACGGGGCAGGAGCGTTTCGCTTCGTTAAAGGGCGAAAACTTAAAAAGACTTGCAAGGAGCTATCCCGAAGGCGCGCTGCTTGCGGCGGCGCGGCATATCCAAAATGCGCGGCGGGAAGTCGAGTTCAACGCTTCCCTGCGCCAGGCATTCTATACTTTGGGACTTAACATTCAAGAGGAGAAAACGAAATGGCAAAAGTTGTCGCAGTAAAATTCAGACATGGGGACAAACCCTATTATTTCAGCGCGGGCAAATTGAGCCCGCAAAAGGGGCAGGGCGTCATTGTAGAGACCGCAAAGGGGAACGAGTACGCCGTCGTCGAAGAGGGCGAGAAGGAGGTGGACGATAAGGAGATCGTTTCACCCTTAAAGCCGATCGTCCGCATTGCAACGGAGAAGGACGAGGCTTCGCGCAAAGCCAACGAGGAGCGCCGCCCCGAGGCATTGAAAATCTGCAAGCAGAAGATAAACGAGCACAAATTGAACATGAAGCTCGTGGACTGCGAATTTAACTTCGACGGGAGCAAGGTCGTGTTCTACTTTTCGGCGGAGGGAAGGGTGGACTTTCGCGAGCTCGTCAAGGATTTGGCTTCCACCTTCCACACCCGTATCGAATTGAGACAGATCGGCGCGCGCGACGAAACGCAGCTTTTGGGCGGGATCGCACCCTGCGGAAGAGACGTGTGCTGTGCAAGCTGTATGCCCGAATTCCGCCGCGTGAGCATTAAGATGGCGAAGAATCAGGGGCTTTCGTTGAATCCCGGTAAAGTGAGCGGGCTGTGCGGAAGACTGATGTGCTGTCTTTCCTACGAGAACGACTACTACGCCGAGGCGTACAAGAAGACGCCCAAGATCGGCGCGACGGTCACAACGCCCGAGGGCAAGGGCACGGTCGTCACCGTGAATATGCTGAAAATGGAAGTGCGCGTCAAAATCGAAAAGGACGGAGGCAACTTCGTCTACCGCGATTTCCCCGTCGATAAGGTGGGATTTAAGAGAAGCGTTGAGAAAGAGGACGAAAACGATAATTCGGACGAAGAATAAAAAAGTTGGTAAAAAGTCTTTACTAACCCGAATGTTTGTGATATAATATAAATACTTTATAGACGGAGGTTTCACCGATGGCACATAAAATTACCGAAGAGTGCGTATCCTGCGGCGCTTGCGCGGATACCTGCCCCGTAAATGCGATCGCTCCCGGCGACGCGACTTACGTCGTAGATCCCGACACCTGCATCGACTGCGGCGCTTGTGAAGACGGTTGCCCTGTGGGTGCAATTACAGCTGAGTAAGCAAATTAAAAAAAGCGCGGAGAAGTTTCCGCGCTTTTTTTATGCGCGCTTCCTCTAAGCGTCGCAATACTACGTCAAGCTCCGCTTTTCTTCGGGTCACTTACGTCTTAGTAAGTTCCCCTTGAAAATGCTCGCTTTCCTTGTCTTGCTCGCTTATAGAAAGCGCACGTTGCCTTTTGTTTATGAAATCAATCGACTACCTCACCCAACAATATAAAATCATACAGGACGATTCGCTGTACCGCTTCACCTCCGATTCCATTCTTTTAAGCCGCTTCGTCACGGCGCAAAAGGGGGAAACGGTTGCCGACTTCTGCGCGGGCGGCGGGGTCGTCGGGCTGAACTTTTTCGCCGAGAACACGGGCATTACTTCCGTGACCTTTTTCGAGGCGCAAAAAGAGCTTGCTTTGCTCTCAGAAGAATCGATTTCTCTGAACAGGCTCAACGATACCATGAAGGTCGAGAACGTGCGCTTGCAGGAAATTCCCGCGGAGTATACCGAGAAGTTTTCTTTAATTCTCTGCAACCCGCCCTTCGAGAGCGCGGGCTTTGAAAATGCAGACCCCAAAAAAGCAATTTGCAAAAAGGAGCTTACCCTGTCCTTGGAGGAGCTTGTTTTAAGCGCGAAGCGCTGTTTGAAATTCGGCGGAAGATTCGTTCTCTGTCACCGTGCCGACCGCGCGGCGGAGGTGTTGTATACCTTGCACGCGGCGGGATTAGAGCCCAAGAAAGTGCAGTTCGTCACGGGAAAAGCGGGGCGCGAGCCGTACCTCGTTTTAGTGAGCGCGAAGAAGGGCGCAAAGGCGGGCGTAAGAGTTTTAAGCGAAAAAGTAAACGAAGGAGTTTGATATGATCTATTTTGCGGCGACGCCGATCGGAAACTTAAAGGATATCACGCTGCGGGTTTTGGAGACGCTCAAAGAGGCGGACGCGATTTTCTGCGAGGACACCCGCCATACCTTAAAGCTGCTTTCCGCTTACGATATCAAAAAGCCGCTGTACGCCTGTCATAAATTCAACGAGAGCGAGGCGGCGGAAAAGATCGTCGCGCTCTCGAAAGAGGGAAAGAACGTCGTAATCGTGTCCGACGCAGGTATGCCCGTTATCTCCGACCCCGGCGCGGTCGTTGCGAAAAAGCTCCAGGAGGCGGGAGAAAAGTTCACGGTGCTCCCCGGCGCGTGCGCCTTCGTAAGCGCGCTTGCGCTCGCGGCATTCCCAAGCGAGAAGTTCACCTTTTTGGGCTTTCTGCCCGATAAGACGGGGGAGAGAAGGCGCGTTCTCGAACAGTATAAAGAGGCGCGCGAAACGCTTATCTTCCACGCCGCTCCGCAGGACGTGGACGCGTATATCAAAGTCATGTACGAGGTATTCGGCTCCCGTTCCGCCTGCGCCGTGCGCGAAATCACGAAGATCCACGAAGAGGTTTTGTATTTCGATTTGAAGGACGGCTTAAAAGGCGAAAAGCGCGGGGAGTTTGTGCTTCTTGTCGAAGGCGCGGCGGAAAAAGAAAACCCCCTCAACGCGTTGAGCGTAAGGGAGCATTTGCAAAAATATTTGAGCGAGGGTATGGACAAAAAGGAAGCGATCAAACTTGTTTCCCGCGAAAGGGGCGTTCCCAGGAACGAGGTCTATCAAGAGGCGATCGATTTATGACCTTTTTCCTTTTTTGCGAAAGACCCGTTTAATGGACTTGACTTCCTCATAAATAGCTTTGAGCGAATCCGTGATTTCCGCGCCGTTATCGGCAGTGAACGCGAACACCGTTCTCAAAGTCGTAATCTGGATTCCCGCTTCGGTATCGAGGCGGATCATTTTTTCATAGGGGATCGCATATTCGAAGCGGTCGGTCACGATCACCGCGCCGCGGGAGAGCAAATAGCAGTGCGCGCAGGGATTCCCCTGGCGGTATTTTTTGGTATCGTTGTAAAATATGATCTGCGTTATGATGAGCGCCGCCACGACGACTGCGCTGATGATCCCGAAGAGCATCCAGTCGAGATTACTGATGAAGTGGGTGCAGAAGGAGAGCGCAATCAAAATCAGCGCGGCGATCACGACCGACGGAATCAAGTACTGCGTCGTGTAGCGGTCGTGCAGGGAGACCGTTCCCGTTGCCGAGCACATGGTTTTTCCGAGCGAATCGCCGTACATGATTGCAATGTAATCGTCGTCGTACAGCGTATCGTCGCAAATGGGCACGACGAATTTCCAAATTTCGGAAAGAGGTGAGCCCCCGACCTTTACAGTCTCCAAAAGCTCCCGCGCCTTGGGGAATTTTACCGCTTCGTTGTCCTCGCTTACAAACACGAACGAAGGAACGCCTTCCCCGTCCGCCTCGCGCGCGATGAGATATTCTTTCGATTCGTAAGTGAAATTGAGTCTTGAAATTTCTCCCAAAACGAGAGATTTCGTAAACGCTTCCAATGAAATCATATACCGTATTTTACCACAACCGTTTGAATCTGTCAACGCTACGAAGGGTAAAAGAAGTTGCAAGAATTTGTAAAGCGTGGTATAATGCCTTTTCGGAGGATTAAACAATGAAGTTGATCGAGAACGCCCGTTTCGGTGAGGAACGCGCGCTGTATGCAAGTCGGGATTTGATTTTGAAGAACGTCTCCTTCGACGGGGAAGAGGACGGGGAGAGCGCGCTCAAAGAGAGCCGCAATATCGAGGCGGAAAAGTGCTTTTGTAATCTCCGCTATCCCTTTTGGCATATCAATCAATTAAAAATAGCTGATACCCAAATGACTTCGCTCTGCCGCGCCGCGCTTTGGTATTCGGAGGATATTCTCATCAAGAATACTAAAATGCACGGGATTAAGGCGCTTAGAGAATGCAAACGAATCGGCATATACGACAGCGATATTATCTCCCCCGAGTTCGGCTGGTTTAACGACAATGTCACGATGGAGAACACGGCCTGTGAGAGCGAATATTTTATGATGCGTTCGCGCAATCTTAATTTTAAGAAAGTGAGTTTGAAGGGGAAGTATTCCTTCCAATATATCGAGAACGCGACCTTCGAAAACTGCACCTTCGATACGAAGGACGCCTTTTGGCATTCCAAAAATACGACCGTGAAGAACTCTCTCGTGAAGGGGGAATACCTCGGCTGGTATGCGGAAAATCTCACCTTTATCGACTGCGTCATTACAGGCACGCAGCCCCTCTGCTACTGCAAGGGCTTAAAGCTTATCAACTGTAAAATGCTCGACGCGGACTTGTGCTTTGAAAAGTCGGAGACGGAAGCGGAAATTACCACCCCCGTTTTGAGCATTAAAAATCCCTATAAGGGTAAGATTTACGTTCCCGAAGTGGGCGAAATTACCCGCGACGATCCCGCTTCTACGGGCGAAATTATTTTGACCGCGCCCTCGAAACGGCAGGCGGGGTGATAAAAAAAGGCGGTTTTTGACGGGAAATACCGTGAAATAGGACATCTTTTGTAAAAAATATCGGAAAACGATTGATTTTTCACGGAAAGTATATTATAATTTGATAGAATCCTAAATCGTGTAGGAGTATAACGTTATGACAAAAATAAAAAAATCGGCTTTGGCATTCGGCACGGCTTGCGCGCTTGCGCTTACGGGCGGATTTGCGGCATTAAAAGTTCTTCCCGCAGCTGCGGACGATCCTGTCACCCGCAGACATTACGGCGAGAATCTTGCGACGGACAATCTCGCAGTCGCATTTTACGACGAGCTCGTTAAAATGACCAAGACGAGCACGAGCACAGAGGGTGAGACGGAAACGACTGTTCCGAGCGAATTCCAACAGGGGAAAGAACACAAGGCAACAGACGCGGCATTTACCGAAACTGTGTTGCAGGCTTATTACGAAACGGGCGATACAAGCCTTGTAAAAGCGTTCGGCGCGGCGCTCGATTGCTTCCGTTACGACTACGTCGAGCTTTTCTATGTCAACTTCGACGCGCTTAACTTTACCGTAACTAAAACGGAGAAAGAAGACGATTCGGGAGATGTTGAGCACGGCGTTACGATCGGTAAGCAGAAATATCTCTTAGCGGAGAACGTTGCGGAAAAAATCACCGCGTACGAAAATAAGGTCAAAGAGTATACGGATTCCGTAACTGCGACTTCGACGGCGGAGAAAGTAAAGTCCGTTAGCGAGGCGCTTGGCGAAAAACTCACTTACGGATACGGCGGTTTTGCAGGTACTGCTTATTCGATCGTAGACGGAACTGCAAACAGCGAGGGCGCGGCGCGCGCGTTCAAGGCGGTCATGGAATCCCTCGGCGAAACGTGCGAGCTCGTCTCCGGTTACTACGTTCAGAACGGCGTCATCAAGGCTTGGACTTGGAACTACGTAAAAGACGGCAGCAATTGGTACGCAGTGGACGTTGCGGCAAACCTCGTCACAAAGTCCCAAAAGTACGTAAACCTTGCGGGCGCGGAATTTAACCTCGACCACTACGAAGAAAAAGTCGTTTCGTTATCGAAATATGAATTACAATATCCCAAGCTTACCACGGGCACGCTTTCCGTAGACACGGGCGCGCTTGAAATCGAAGTTGAGGAAAACGTATCCTATGGGGAAGGGGAAGAAGCTAAAACCGCGACTGCTGCCTTCTCTTATAAAGAAAAAGAACTTGATAATCTTAGAATCAAAGTAAACGGTGAATGGCAGACGATCACTGCATATATGGCAGAAGCCAATAAAGCTCCCGAAGAGGGCGGCGAAGCCGTTGAAAACGTAAAAATCGACGAAAATGAACAAAAGGTTTACTTCTTCGAATTAACAAAAAGTGAATTTGAACTTGCAGAAGCTGACGCTTCGGGCAAGAGAATTATTCCTCTTGCAAATACCGGCAGTACCGGTAGCGATACGAGCATTACGATTGCATATGCAGAAGTGCTTAAACAAATTGATGGAACGACAATCGGAATCGATTGTACGGTCGAAACGCTTAACGGCGAGAAAGTCGAGGGTGTATCTTTTGAAATAAAGAATGTAAATTTCAACGATACTACCAACACCGTTTCGTTTGATTTTACGCCGAGCAAAGAGCCGAAGCATAACCCGCTCCGTTATATCTTCACGCCCACCAATCTTGCGGCAACGAAAACTGTAACGAAAGAGCCCGAAGAAGAAGGCGGCACACCCACCACGGAGACGGTTGCCGATACGGATACCGTTTTGAAGTCTTATTCCTATGTATACAGCTATGATAAGGTTGTAGCCGAAAAGGTATACGGCGGAAGCGATATTTCTTCGGATATCGTCGTAAAACCTTCTCTTGCATTCAACAACGAGCTTTCGCTTAACGGCTGGACCTACGGCGACAATAAGCCCATGGACGAAAGCATGAAGTCTTCGCTCACGCTCGCCGTCACGAAGCCCGCTTCGGACGATCAAGCCAAGATCGAAGCGGCGGCACAAAAGATTTATACGGAAGAAAACGCCATTAAAACGAACGGCGTCGTGTCCTACAACGTCGGTTTAACTTTGGACGGGCAAGCGGTCAGCATTCCCGAAAATTCCTACGTAAAACTTGCGCTCCCTTATCCTGCGGATTATATCACGACCGGCGGTGTGGATACTGGCGTCGTGTTTAAGGTATTGCAGTTCAAGCGCGGCGCAGACGGCGCGATCGATTACGACAACGCTACGGTGGTGGACGCCGTTGCAACGCGGCAGGGAATTATCGCCGCAGTGAACGGACTCGACGCCTTCGCGGTAATCGCGCTCGATAATACGAAAGTCGGAGACGCCGCAAACGAAAAAGCGATCCTTACGCAGACTTCGGGCGTAGGCGGCACGGTTACGACGGACAGCAAAAAGCCCGTCAATACGCTCAAAGAAGGCGAAGAGATTACCTATACGTTAACGTATGATGCTGAAAAATATAATGTCGGCTATGCGACGGTCGACGGAGTAGATATCACGGCTAAAATCATGGATAATAAAGTTACCGTCAAGTACACCGACCTTGTAACGGGACCGGAAGGAAGTGAAGTTGGCGTTCTGAACAATGTTTTGCAGGTGGTATTCGTGAGAACAGACGCGACCGAGCATGATATCGAAGTTGTAAAGGGCTTTACGGAAAATACGGTCGGTAAACAGCTTGATACGACGAACTATACTTCCGGTGAAATCAGTGGAATTACAAGCATCACCTATCCTACGGGCTCTGTCGTGATCGGGCCGAACACGTCTTCCGGTGAACTTCCTCCGCCTGTTGTTAACGATCCGACCGATGTCGATACGGCAAGCTCGAAAATGGCAATGATCATCATTCTCAGCGTTGTCGGCGGACTTGTTTTGATCGGCGTGATCGCAATTATCTACTGCGGCGCGATCAGACCCAAGATTTTAAGAGAGCGCGAAGAGGAAGCGGAAAGAATCGCCGCACAGCGTGAAAGAAGAGCAAACAGAAATAAAATGAGATCGGGCTCTTCCTACAATCCCAGAACGAAATAATCGAAATTAAAAAACCCGCCCTTCGGCGGGTTTTTTGTTTATTAAATTATTCGATATCGATTTGGCAGCACTTCATAACGTTAAGCGCGGAAAGGTGGTTTTCCTTCGTCGTGCCCGCGCAGGCGGAAGCGCTTACGGCAACCCTTGCCGTTGGGCAGTACGCCTTTACGAGCAGCGCGTTCGAGACCACGCAGATGTCCGTGCAGATTCCCGCAAAAAGGATTTCGTCGTATTTGCCGTCGCGGGCGTATTCGCCGAGCGCAACGCTTGCAAACGCGTCCTTTTCAAAGATTTTCGCGCCCGCAATATAAATTCCGTCGGCAAGCTCCGCGCCCTTCGTTCCCCGAATGCAGTGGGGGATAGGAAGGCGTTTTCCTTCCTGCGTTTCCAAATAATTGTCGCCGTGTAAGTCCTTGGTGTAAACGATCTCGGTATTTCTTTCCCGCTCGCGCCCGACGAGCGCACGGACGGCAACGGCGGCTTCTTCTCCGCCCTCCGCTTTGAGCGAGCCGTTTACGAAGTCGTTCTGCATATCCACGACTACAAGCAGTCTTTTCATACGACAAACTTTTTAATTTCTTTCACGGCAAGGTTTGCGATATAGCGGCAGCCCCTGTGCGTGGGGTGAACGCCGTCCGCCGCGAATTTTTCGGGCGAAATGTCCTGCGTAAGTCCGCGGAAAATTTCGTCCATAGGGATAAGCGGGATTTTGCCGTCTGCGATTTCGCGAATGATTTTATTGAAGGCGTCCACGTAGGGACGGAAGTTCTTTTTGCTCGCAACGTCCAAAAGAAAGGATTCGATCAGGATGAGCTTTGCGCCCGTGCCCTGAATGGTTTCCACGAGCTTTTTATAGTTCGTGCGGAATTGCTCCTCGGTCGTAACTTCTCCGCCGTCCATTCTGCGCCATACATCGTTGATACCCGCTAAAAGCACCACTAAATCGGGCTTTTCCGCAACGACGTCTTTTTCGATTCTCTGCAAAAGCTCGGTGGTGCGTTCGCCGCCGATTCCCTTGTTCAGAATCAGCAATTCCTTTTCGGGATACAGAAGCCGCAATTTATTTGCGGCAAACAAAACGAATCCTTTTCCGAGATCGTTCGGATTCTCCCTGTCGCGTTCGGCGTCCGTGATCGAATCGCCGAAAAATATAATTTTCATTTCTTTCCCCCAAGCGGCGTTTATTTTACGCCGAAATGATTTTTATAGTTCTGAATGCACTTTGCAATGATTTCCACCGCCTCGTCGCGGTGCGCAATTTCCTTGACCGCCGTCTTCTTGTGTTCGAGCGATTTATATACTTCGAAGAAGTGCATCATTTCGTCGAAGATATGCTTCGGCAGTTCGTGAATATCGTAGTAGCCGTTGTATGTAGGGTCCTTGTGCGGGATCGCGATAATTTTTTCGTCGAGCGCTCCGCCGTCGATCATCTTTATGACTCCCACGGGATAGCAGCCTACGAGCGTCATGGGATAGATCGTTTCGTTGCAGAGAACGAGTACGTCCAAGGGGTCGCCGTCGTCCGCAAGCGTTTTGGGGATAAATCCGTAGTTCGCGGGATACACCGTAGAGGTGTAGAGCACCCGATCGAGCTTTAACAGCCCCGTTTCCTTATCGAGCTCGTATTTCGCCTTGCAGCCCTTCGGGATTTCAATGAGGGATTCAAAAGAATTGGGTTTAATTCTTTTTTCGTCAATATCGTGCCAAATATTCATTTTATGGACCTCTTTTTTCATTTTAACATATTTTGTCCATATCCGCAATACGCGCGGAAAAAATTTTTAAGAAAAATTTTGCGTTTCCGCTCGAATATTACTTTGACAACCGCGTAATTTTATGATATAGTGTTATTGCTTTTGATTGAGCTTGCAGAAGTACCCAAGAGGCTCAAGGGGCTCCCCTGCTAAGGGAGTAGCACTGTTAAAGGTGGCACGAGTTCGAATCTCGTCTTCTGCGCCACGGAAAGGCGGGCAAATGCCCGCCTTTTCTCGTGGCGCAGAAGACGGACGACCTTGTGAGTTATCACGAGGTCGCGCGACGAGCGTACAACAGTTTGTTAGGTTCGAGCGAATTGCTGTTAGCGAGGAAGCTCCCGAGCGAAGCGAAGGGAATCTCGTCCGCATTCGAGCAGTACCCGCGAGGATGCGAAAAAATTCCAACAAAAAAACCGCACCCATCGGGTGCGGTTTTCAATACTTAATTTACGCTTTGTTCTGGGAGCCGAGCACGTTGATGATCTTGTGCTTGACCATCTCTTTCATGTTCACTCTTGCGTCGCCGAGGTATTGACGAGGATCGAAGTGGTCGGGGTGCTCGACGAAGTGCTTTCTGATCGCCGCCGTGAACGCTACGCGAAGGTCGGAGTCGATATTGATCTTGCAGACGGCAAGTTTCGCAGCTTTGCGAAGCTCGCTTTCGGGAATGCCGATCGCGTTGGGCATAGAGCCGCCGAATTGGTTAATGATCGCAACCTGATCCTGTGGAACGCTCGACGCGCCGTGAAGAACGATGGGGAAGCCGGGAAGGCGCTTTCCGATCTCTTCGAGAATGTCGATACGGAGTTTGGGATCCTGACCGGGTTTGAATTTATAAGCGCCGTGGCTCGTGCCGATTGCGATCGCAAGGGAGTCGATGCCCGTCTTGGAGGTGAATTCTTCCACTTCGTCGGGAGAGGTGAACTGCGCGTCGCTTGCCGCGACCTTCACGTCGTCCTCGATACCCGCGAGCTTACCGAGCTCCGCTTCAACGACCACGCCGTGCGCGTGCGCGTATTCCACGACCTTTTTCGTGATAGCGATATTCTCGTCCCAAGGCTTCGAGGAAGCGTCGATCATGACGGAAGTGAAGCCGCCGTCGATGCTCGCCTTGCAGATTTCGAAATCCGCGCCGTGGTCGAGGTGCATAGCGATGGGAATATCCGTCGTCTCGGCAGCCGCTTCCACGAGGTGTTTGAGGTACACGGGATTCGCGTACTTTCTCGCGCCAGCGGAGACCTGCAAAATGACGGGCGACTTGCATTCGTTCGCCGCTTCCACGATCGCCTGGATCATCTCCATATTGTTCACGTTGAACGCGCCGACTGCATAGCCGCCTTCGTATGCGTCTTTGAACATTTTTTTGGTTGTTACTAAGGGCATAAAAAATTCCTCCGAATTTATTTTTTCCTATTATAAAACGAAAATTGGAAAAAATCAAGCGGTTTGGGAAAAAGAGGAAAAAAATTTGAAAAAGCATTGACGAACGGTATAAAGCGTGTTATAATATTTTGCGGTAAAAGGCTCCGAAGAGAGCCAAAAAAGAATTTATCGGAGGATTTATTCACATGGCAAAAGAAGTAAAAGTTGCAATCAACGGATTCGGTCGTATCGGTCGTCTTGCGTTCAGGCAGATGTTCAAAGCGGAGGGCTATAAGATCGTTGCGATCAACGATTTGACTTCCCCCTCGATGCTTGCGCACCTTCTCAAATACGACTCTGCGCAAGGCAGATACGCGCTCGCGGACAAGGTCTCCGCAGACGACGAGAAGAGAACGCTCACCGTTGACGGCGAAACCATTAAAATTTACGAAGAGAAAGACGCTGCAAACCTTCCCTGGGGCGAGCTTAAAGTAGACGTCGTGCTCGAATGCACGGGCTTCTACTGCTCCAAAGAGAAGAGCGAAGCGCACATCAAAGCAGGCGCAAAGAAAGTCGTTATCTCCGCTCCCGCAGGCAAGGACCTTCCCACGATCGTATTCGGCGTAAACGAAAAGACGCTTACGAAGAACGATACCGTTATCTCCGCGGCTTCCTGCACGACGAACTGCCTTGCTCCTATGGCGAACGCGCTCAACAACGCATATCCCGTCGTTTCGGGTATCATGACCACCGTTCACGCTTACACGGGCGACCAGATGGTTCTCGACGGCCCTCACCGCAAAGGCGATCTCCGCCGTGCGCGCGCTGCCGCTGTGAACATCGTTCCCAACTCCACGGGCGCTGCTAAGGCGATCGGTCTCGTTATCCCCGCGCTCAACGGCAAGTTGATCGGCTCCGCGCAACGCGTTCCCGTTCCCACCGGCTCGACGACGCTTCTCGTTGCAGTCGTTAAGGGCAAGGACGTTACGAAGGAAAGCATCAACGCCGCAATGAAGGCTGCTTCTTCCGCTTCCTTCGGCTATACCGAAGAGCCGCTCGTATCGAGCGATATTATCGGTATCACCTACGGCTCGCTGTTCGACGCTACGCAGACCATGGTTGCGAAGATCGACGACGACACCTATCAGGTACAGGTCGTTTCTTGGTACGACAACGAGAACTCCTACACCTCGCAGATGGTTCGTACGATCAAGTACTTCGCAGAACTCAAATAAGTTACAGGTTAAAAAGACCCGTCCGTTGGACGGGTCTTTTTTCGTGCTCGCTTATAAAAAGCGGAAATAATCAATGGAAGGCGGTCAGTTTTATTTTACTTACAAAACGCATACAATAAAAAATATGAGATTGTTTTCGGAAATCGGGAAAGTGTTCGGAGGGGAGGAGGATTCCTCCCGCGTGCAGTATACCGTGCTCGACGGCGGGGGCGGGTATTTTCAGAACGTGAAAAAAATTCTTGAATTTTCCGACAACGCGATCGTTTTTTCGGGCAGGCGCGGCGCGGTGCGGATAGAGGGCGAAAAGCTCTCTCTCGGCAAATATTATTTGGGCGACGCCGTCGTGTACGGCAAAATTTTGAGGGTATCGAGATGCGATTGAATTTTCCGTTCGGCAAGCAGGAATTTTTCGTGGAATCTTTGAGCGTCTATCGCGTGGTAGACAAGCTGGCAAGAGCGGGGATCGAGGTGCTCTCCTTCCGTGCCGAGTCAAAAAACAGTGCGGTTTTTACGGTAAACGGAAAAGATACGAAAAAAGTTTTTGCAATTTTGCGCAGTTCGTGTTATAATATTAAAAAGGTGCGCCCGAAGGGACTTTCAAAGGTCGTGGAAAAAATCGTAAAGTCCGCGGGACTCTTGGCGGGAGTAGTGCTCTTTACGCTTTCCGTACTCTTCTTTCAGGCGCGGGTTTTGGATATCCGCGTGGTGGGAAGCGGGGCTTATTATAGAGAAGAGGTTTTGCGCATTTTAAGCGAAAACGGCGTTAAGAAGTTTTCCGCGCTTCCCAAGGACTGCGCTCATATTACCGCAAACATTATTTCGCTTCCGCGCGTGAGTTTTTGCACGGTGGGCAAGGACGGTGGAATCGTCACGGTCACGGTGGAGGTGACGGACGACGACAAAACGCTTTCAAGCGAGCCGCTCTTATCTCCCGCAACGGGAGTGGTGGAAGAGCTCGTCGTCGTGCGCGGCACGCCTATGGTGCAGGTGGGCGACAGCGTGGGCGAGGGCGACGAAGTCGTAAAGAATGAAATCTACTTCGGCGAAGAGCAAGAGGAGTCGAGCAGGGTGATCGTGATCGCCCGTGTCGTCGTGGCGGTGCCGTTCGCAAAGGAATACGCAGGCAGCGAGGAGAATGCGCTGTTGAGCGCGGCGCTCGAATTCGGGCAGACGCGCGATATACATACAACGAAAACGGGGGAGGGCTTTCTCGTAGAGGGCGTGGCGCTCATTGCAAAATCGCTCAACCTCGGATAGGAGAATTCATACGGATAAAATTATTACGGTAGACACGGGCACGCTCGAAAGGCTTCAAAAGGTGCTCGGCGCGTTCGACGAAAATTTGCAGATCGTATCGCGTGAGCTTTCGCTGAACGCCCGCGTGGACGGTACGAAGATCGTACTCGAAGGAGAAGAGGAAAACGCTTTGATCGGCGGGGAAGTCATAAAGAGCCTCGTCGATATCGTATCGGCGGGAGAGTTCATCGATAAGAACAGCTTGATGTACTGTATCGAGCTGGCGCGGGAAGGCAGGGCGAAGGAGATCGCGGGCGTGATGCAGGGCGTCGTGCTCGTCACCTCGCACGGTAAGCAGATCAAGTGCAAGACGGTCGGGCAGAAGAATTACGTTTCCGCAATTAAGAAGAACACGATCGTATTCGGCGTGGGACCTGCGGGCACGGGCAAGACGTACCTTGCGGTGTGCCAGGCGGTGAACGCGTTCAAGAGCAAAGAGGTCGAAAAAATCATCTTAACGCGCCCCGCGGTGGAGGCGGGCGAAAAGCTCGGATTTCTCCCCGGAGATTTACAGACGAAGGTCGATCCTTATCTGCGCCCCCTGTACGACGCTTTGGGCGAGCTCTTCGGTTTCGAGACCTATCAAAAGCTCATGGAGAAGGGCACGATCGAGGTTGCGCCGCTCGCGTATATGCGCGGAAGAACGCTTTCGAACGCGTTCGTCATTTTGGACGAGGCGCAGAACGCCACGCGCGAACAGATGAAAATGTTTTTGACCCGTCTCGGCGACGGGAGCAAAATGGTCGTGACGGGCGATTTAACGCAGACCGACTTACCCGAGGGCAAGTCGAGCGGCTTGAAGCAGGCGGTCACGATATTAAAAGGAATCGACGAAATTGCGATTTGCGCATTCTCCGAAAAGGACGTGGTGCGCCATCCGCTCGTCGGTAAAATCGTAAAGGCGTACGAAAAAGAAAATACCTCAAAGAGCAAAGGAGGAAAGAGATGAAGGAAAAGATAAGCAAAAAACGGCTTCTTATCAGCGCGGCGATTTTTGCGCTGTTCTACGCCCTGATTCTCGTGCTCGTACTTGCAATGATCGTCATCAATCAGCCCAAAGATTGGACGGGCTATTTCAGGAACAATTACACGGACGTGCTTCTCGTGTGCGTGTGCTTGTTTTTGTTGCTTGCGATCATCTATTACTATTACTATTTCGACAGCAAAGAATTTTTGTCTCAACCCAAGAACGTGATCCTCATTCTTTCGATTACCGTGCTGGCGCTCGTGATCAACTACGCGTTCAGCAGGATCGTAGGCGACGTGTATATCCGTCCCACGGCGGTGCTTGCGCTTCTGTTCGTCTTTCTTCTCAACCGCAGACAGGCGATCGTACTGAACTTCGTTTTCGCGTTCCTCATGTTCGTCATAGACAGAAACACGAATATGGCGGAAGTGATCGGCAAGAATCAGGAGTACTATTCGTTGATGCTTACGTTCGTCAGCGGTACGGTGAGCGTATTTATCGCGGGCGCGAACAAGACGCGCGGCGGACTCATGCTCACGGGCATTATTAGCGCGATCCCCGCAGTGATCGTAATTCTTTTGTTTGCGATTTCCGAAGCGGTTGAAGATTGGGTCAGATATATTACGATAGCGGGCTACGGCGTTGCGGGAAGTCTACTTTCTGCGATGCTTGCGCTTGCCCTTCTGCCCGCGTTCGAGCGCATCTTCAACGTGTTGACGGTGTTCCGAATGAGCGAGATCACGAGCACCAACGCGCCCATTCTCAAACGGCTGAAAACGGAAGCGCCCGGCACCTTCAACCACAGCTTGATCGTGGCGCACCTTTGCGAGACCTGCGCCGTTGCGATCGGCGAGAACGCCGAGCTTGCCCGTGCCGCAGGCTACTATCACGACGTCGGCAAACTCAGACAACCCGAATGCTTTACCGAGAATCAAACGGACTACAACGTGCACGACGAGCTCACGCCCGAGCTTTCGGCGGATATTATCCGTTCGCACGCCAAGGACGGCTACGACTTCCTCATGGCGGCGCACCTGCCCGAGGAGATCGCAAACGTTGCGATCGAGCATCACGGCACGCTTCCTATCAAGTACTTCTATAATAAAGCGGTCAAGATCACGGGCGAGGATTTAAGCACCAGGGATTATTCCTATTTCGGACCTACGCCGACCACGAAGATTGCCTCGATCGTCATGATCGCGGACGCTGCCGAAGCGGCGGTGCGTGCGCTCTCCGACCGTTCGGCGGAAAGCGTGGAACGGATCGTGCGCGGCATCATCGAAGAGAGAATGGACTTGGATCAATTCGATAACTGTGACATTACGATAAAGGATCTTGCTACCATTAAGGAAACGATCGTGGGCGCGCTTTCAGGCGTGCACCACCACAGAGTCAAATACCCCGCGATCCGTTTCAACCGCGGCAAAAAGGCGGTGGCGGAGAGCAGCGAAGAGGAAAGCAAGTAATGAGCGTTTTTTCGATCGGCGGCGAGGGGCTCGAAGGGCTGCGCCTGAAAGAATTGGAAGAGGCGCTATCCTCGCTGGCGGAGAGCGACTGCACGCTTGCCGTGGAAATTTCCCTCGTAGACGAGGAGGAGATTCATAAGCTCAACCGCGAATTCAGAGATTGCGATCGGGTGACGGACGTATTGTCCTTCCCCGCAATGGAAGGAATCAAGAACAAGTATCTTCGGGCGGCGGAGCACCCGTTCGAATTGGACGAAGAGGGCAGGCTCTTTTTGGGAAGCGTCGCGATCTGTACGGCGCGGGCAAAGGAGCAGGCAGAGGAGTACGGGCATTCGTACGAACGGGAGCTCTACTATCTGACCGTGCACGGAATTTTGCACTGTCTCGGCTACGACCACGAAGAGGAGAAAGATAAAGAGGAAATGCGCGCGCGCGAAGAGGAAGTTATGCAAAAGCTGCGCCTTACGAGGGAAGAGGTATGAAGAGCGGATTCGTTGCCGTGATCGGCAGAGCCAACGCGGGCAAGAGCACGCTCGTGAACGCGCTCGTCGGAGAGAAGGTTGCCATCGTTTCCCCCAAACCGCAGACGACGCGCGACCGCATTTTGGGGATACTCACGCGGGAAAACAGTCAAATCGTGTTTGCGGATACGCCCGGTCTTTACAAACAACATAACGAGCTTACCCGCCGCATGATGCACGCGACGGAGGAAACGGTCAAGGACGTGGACGCCATTCTCTTTGTAGAGGACGCGCACGAGGGAATTTCCGCCGAAGATATCGAGCTTATCAAGAAGTATTCCGCGCTCGGCTTGCCCATGCTGATCGCGTTGACCAAAATCGACATCATGCCCGAAAAGAATCTTCCCGAAATTGCGGCAAAGCTCTTTGAGGCGGGTATTGAAAATCAAGCCGTTGCGGTTTCCGCAAGAAAGCGCAAGAATTTGGGCGAGCTCGAAGAGGAAATTTTGAAGCTCCTTCCCGACGGCGAAAGGCTGTATACGGAGGACATCGTTTCGGACAAGAGCGAAAAGTTCATGATCGCCGAGATCATGCGCGAAAAGATTCTTCTGGGGTACGAAAAGGAAATTCCGCACGGCGCGGCGATCGTCGTGAACGAGTTCACGAAAAAGGAAAACGGCGTGTATTCCGTAAACCTCGATATCGTCTGCGAGAAGAAAAACCATAAGGCGATCCTGATCGGCAAGGGGGGCGCGGCGCTCAAAGAAACCGCTATGCACGCCCGCAAAGAGATGGAGCGCTTTTTGGGCGCAAAGGTGTTTTTGACCGTCTACGTAAAGGTGCGCGAGGATTGGCGCAACAGCGATAATCTGATCGGCGAACTCGGATACGGCGATCTTTGAATAGTTCTTTCCCGATTGCACAAGCTATCGGCATGAAGGATAAAGAGAACAAGAGCGCAAAGGACCTTGCCTGGGAGCTCTTCGAACAGACGGGAAATTTCAGTTATTATATGCTGTATAAACAGTTAAAGGACTGATCATGGAATTTACGGAGGACGCGCTCGTCTTACGCACGGCGAACTACGGCGAGAGCGACAGAATGGTCACCCTTTTATCGGCGGGCAGAGGAAAATTCGGCGCAGCGATGAAGGGGGTAAGAAAGGCGGGGGCGAAACTCAATTTTGCCGCTCAGCCTTTTTGTTTTGCCGAATACACGATCGCCGAACGCGCGGGCAGAAAGACGGTCACCTCCGCCTCCCTCCACGACGGCTTCTATGCGTTGCGCGAGGACGTGACAAGGTACTATACCGCGATCTGCGTGCTCGAAGCGTGCGACGCGCTCCTTCCCGAAGAAATGCCCTCGGGCGGAATGCTCGTTGCGGCGGTGGATACCCTCAATAAGCTGTGCGCGGGGGAGGAGTACGCCCTCGTCGGGTTTTTATTGAAGGCGTTAAAGCTTTCGGGCTATCCCGTGGAAATAGGCGAAAGCGGGGAAGCGAATCGGTTTGATTTCGAAAGCGGAACGTTTTCGCTTGACGGTGCGGGCGCGCCCGTTTCCGAAAGCACAGTTTCCATTTTGCGCCACGCGCTTGGCTTAAAGGGGGAATCCTCTCCCGACGGCTATAAGCGCGCGCTTCGGCTGCTGCGTTCCTATTTTTCCTACCAGACCGAAACGGATATTCCCACCATCGGGGAATTGCTTAATATATTGTAATCATTAAACCGCTTTTATTTTGTAAAATTACGAATAAAATTTTCTAAAAATTTCCAAAAAAAACTTAAAAAAGTCTGATAAAATCGCTTGACTATATTGATTCAGCGTGATATCATAACTAAGCTGTCTTTCAGGGACGGCTTGCTTTTTCATCTGAAAAAGCCCTTCTGTTGAAGGAAATCCG
>JAIDSX010000129.1 GCA_029060985.1 Clostridia bacterium
CTTAAAGGAAAAGGTGCGCAAATACTCCTTTCACGAAAGAAACCGCATTCTTGCAGGGCTCAGCGAAGGGGTCTTGGTCGTCTCTGCGGGGGAGAAGAGCGGCACTTCCATTACGGCGGGCAAGGCGCTCGACTACGGAAGAGACGTGTTCGCGCTTCCCTACAACGCGGGTGTAAAACAGGGCGAGGGCTGTAACGCGCTTTTGAAAAAGGGCGCGTCGCTCGTGACGGATTCCGAGGACATTCTCTCCTTTTACGGATTCGGGAAGCGGGCAAAGCCGCAAGTCAAATTGACTTCGGAAGAGGAAATGGTACTCAAAGTACTGCAAGAGGCGGGCGAGCTGCACACCGCGGTCATCGCCGAGCGCACGGGTTTGAAGATATTCGAAGCGACGGCGGCGCTCTCTTCGCTTGAAATGAAAAATCTTGCCGTGAAAGCGGGCGGAAACAGATATTCGGCGTTATAAATTTTCAGTTGCCGACAAGGAGTGATATGGATTTAATTATTGTGGAATCGCCTTCAAAAGCAAAGACTATCGCAAAGTACTTAGGCGGAAAATACCGTGTGGACGCTTCGGGCGGGCATATCCGCGATTTGCCCGAAAAGAAGCTCGGCGTTGCGGTGGATAAGAATTTCGAGCCGAAGTACGTGATTACCGCGGGGAAAGAGGATATCGTAAAGAGGCTTGCGGACGAGGCAAAGCGCGCGGGCAAAGTTTATCTTGCAACCGACCCCGACCGCGAAGGAGAGGCGATCAGCTGGCACTTGCAGACGGTGTTGGGGCTCGACGCGAACGAAAAGAACCGTATCGAATTCAATGAAATTTCGCAAAAAGCCGTCGTTGCCGCGCTTAAAAATCCGCGCACGGTGGACTATAATCTGGTGGACGCACAGCAGGCAAGGCGGGTCTTAGACAGGCTTGTGGGCTACAAGCTCTCGCCTCTTCTCAACAATAAGTTAAGGAGCGGGCTCTCCGCGGGCAGAGTGCAGTCGGTAGCTCTGCGCCTCGTCGTGGAGCGGGAGCGGGAAATTCTTGCTTTCGTGCCCGAAGAGTACTGGAATATTACGGCGGAGCTGCAAGACAAGGAGAAAAAGTTTTCGCCCTTGCGCGCGGCGCTTGAAAAGTATCAGGATAAGAAGCTTAAAATATCCAATAAGGAAGAGGCGGACGCGGCGTTAAAATCGTTGCGCGAAGGGGAGTACTCCGTAGAGAGCGTAAAGCGGACGGTTGTAAAGTCGCACGCGCCTGCGCCCTTCACGACGAGCACTCTGCAACAGGACGCGTCGTCCAAACTCGGACTCTCCGCACCTGAAACCATGCTCATGGCGCAACACCTCTACGAGGGTATGGATATCGAGGGCGAGGGACACGTCGCGTTTATTACTTATATCAGAACGGACTCCACGCGCATTTCTTCGGATGCGCAGGCGGCGGCTCTTCAATTTATCGAAAAGGAATACGGCAAGGAGTACTGCCCCGAAAAGCCGAACTTTTACGCCTCGAAGAAGGGCGCGCAGGACGCGCACGAGGCGATCCGTCCCATCGATCTTGCGCGTACGCCCGCTTCCGTAAAGAAGCTGCTCGATAAAAAACACTTCAACGTATATAAGCTCGTCTACGAGCGTTTTATCGCGTCGCAGATGAGCGAGGCGCTCTACGACAGTATGCAGATCGAAATCAAGAACGGCGACTACGGGCTCAAAGCGAGCGGCAAAGCGCTCAAATTTGCGGGCTATACCGCCGTGTATAAGGACGTAAAAAAGGACGACGATGAGGAATCCGGCAAGCTTCTTCCGCCCCTCGAAGAGGGAATGCCCTTAAACGAGAACGATTTGAAGGCAGAGCAGAAATTTACGAAGCCCCCCATTCGCTATACGGACGCTTCGCTCGTAAAGGCGATGGAGGATAAGGGGATCGGGCGTCCCTCGACCTACGCTTCCATCATTGCGGTTTTGAATAAGCGCAAGTACGTGGAGAAAGAGGGCAAGGCGATGAAGCCCACCGAGATCGCCTTCCAGATCACGGATATGCTCGTAAAGTATTTCCAAGACGTCATGGACGTGGGCTTTACGGCGGACATGGAAAAGAAGCTCGACGAGATCGAGGACGGCGGTAAGGACTGGCGCAGTATTATTGCAGACTTCTATCCGCCCTTCGAGGATAAGCTCCGCTTTGCGAATACCGACGGCGACGAGGTGACGGATATCCTCTGCGAAAAGTGCGGACATCCCATGATCAGAAAGAGCGGGAAGTACGGCAAATATCTTGCCTGCTCCAACTATCCCGCCTGCTCGAACATCGTCAACGAGGAGAAGGACACCGTCTCCGAAACGCCCTGCCCCAAGTGCGGCGCGATGATGCTCGTAAAGAACGGGCGGTACGGCAAATTCCTTGCCTGCCCCAACTATCCCGAATGTAAATCCACACTTCCCTTCGGCGAGAAGAAGGGGGAGATATACGAGGGAGTCTGCCCCGACTGCGGCAAACCCGCAAAGAAACTCAAATCGAAAACGGGAAAAATCTATTACGGTTGCAGCGGCTATCCCGAATGCAAGTTCATGAGCTGGGATATCCCCACGGGCGAGAAGTGCCCCAAGTGCGGCGGCGCGCTCGTCAAGTCCGCATACGGCACGATCAAGTGCGTGAATAAGGAATGCGACTACAAGGAAACCGCTAAAAAGAAGGCGGCGGAAAATAAATGAAAGCCGTCGTCGTAGGCGCGGGACTTGCAGGGAGCGAGGCGGCGTATTATCTTGCCCGAAAGGGTGTTGAGGTCACCCTCTGTGAGATGAAGCCCAAGCGCTTTTCCCCCGCGCACGAGAGCGAAAATTTTTGCGAACTCGTCTGCTCGAATTCATTGAAGAGCAACGACGTTTACGGGAACGCTTCGGGACTTCTGAAAGAGGAAATGCGCAGGCTCGGCTCTATCACCTTGGAGGCGGCGGATCAAACCAAAGTGCCCGCGGGCGGCGCGCTTGCGGTGGACAGAGAGGCGTTTTCTACATACGTAACGGAAAAGCTCCGCGCGGAAAAGAATATCAAAATCGTCACGGAAGAGGTCACTTCTCTTCCCCAAGAGGGGATCGTCGCAACGGGGCCCTTGACGGACGGAAAGCTATACGAAGAGATACAAAAAGCGTTCGGCAAAAGTCTGCACTTTTACGACGCGTCCGCGCCCATTGTGTCAAGGGAAAGCGTGGATTTTTCCAAGACCTTCACGGCGGACAGATACGGAAGAGGGGACGGCGACTATATCAACTGCCCCTTGAACAGAGCGGAATACGAATTATTCGTACAAGAGCTTGTAAGTGCGGAGAAGGCGACCCTTCATTCGTTTGAGAAGGGCGAAATATTCGAGGGCTGTATGCCCGTCGAGGTCATGGCGTCTCGCGGAAAGGATACCTTGCGCTTCGGCACTTTCAAGCCTGTAGGCTTGTTCGATAACGACGGCGAAAGACCGTATGCAGTTTTGCAGCTAAGGCGCGAGAACGAGGCGGGGACTTCGCTGGGGCTTGTGGGCTGTCAAACGAATTTGAAGTTTCCCGAACAGAAGCGCGTGTTTTCGCTCATTCCCGCTTTGAAGAATGCCGAGTTCGAGCGCTACGGCGTCATGCACCGCAACACCTTTCTGGAATCGCCAGAAATCTTGAACAGCGACTTTTCGGTCAAGTCCCGCCCCATGCTCTTTTTTGCAGGACAGATGACGGGGGTCGAGGGGTACATGGAGAGCGCGATGAGCGGGCTTCTTGCCGCCGTTCACTATTTGAGAAAGCTGAAAGGATTGCCGCCCGTAGCTTTGGAGGGCACCTGCGTTTCGGGTGCGCTGTCGCAGTATATCGCGGCGAAAAATAAAGACTTTCAGCCCATGAACGCGAATTACGGCATTCTGCGTTCAATGGGCGTTAGAGATAAAAAGGAAAAGAAAAGAATTTACGCCGAGCGTGCGCTTCAAGAAATCGAGCGTTTTATTTCTGCGATCGGCGGGTAAAAAAGGAATAACGGGAGGTTATCGATATTATGGAATTTCGTGGTACGACGATCTGCGCCGTCAAGCGCGGCGGGGTCACGGCGATCGCAGGGGACGGACAGGTCACGATGGGCGAGTCCGTCGTGTTCAAGAATACGGCGATCAAGGTACGCAGAATTTACGGCGGAAAAGTAATTTTGGGGTTTGCAGGCTCGGTTACGGACGCGTTCTCCCTTTCGGAACGCTTCGAGGGAATGCTCAATAAGTTTGCGGGGAATTTGATGCGCTCCGCGGTTGAGCTTGCCGACTTGTGGCGTTCGGATAAAATCGGCAGAAAATTAGACGCGATGATGATCACGGCGGATAAGGATACGCTTTTAATTCTTTCGGGCACGGGCGAGGTGATCGAGCCCGACGAGGGAATCTGTGCGATCGGAAGCGGCGGCAACTACGCCTTAGCGGCGGCGCGCGCTTTGGCGCAGAACACGGACTATTCCGCAGAGGAAATCGCAAGAAAGTCGCTTAAAATCGCAAGCGAGATTTGCGTGTATACGAACGATCATATAATCTGTGAAACGGTATAAGGAGACATTATGAATTTAAGTCCCAAACAAATCGTACAAGAGTTAAATAAACACATTATCGGTCAGGAAGAGGCGAAAAAGGCGGTTGCTATCGCTTTAAGAAACCGCTATCGCCGTGCGCAGCTTTCCCAGGAACTGCGCGACGAGATCACTCCCAAAAACATTATCATGAAGGGACCCACGGGCGTGGGTAAAACGGAGATCGCGCGCCGTCTTGCAAAGCTTGTGAAAGCGCCTTTTATCAAGGTCGAGGCGACGAAGTACACCGAGGTCGGCTACGTCGGTAAGGACGTAGAGGGCATGGTGCGCGATTTGGTGGAGTGCGCGTTCCGCCTCGTCAAAGACGAAAAGACGGCGGAGGTCTCCAAGAAGGCGACGGAAATTGCCGAAAAGAAGATGGTGAAAATCATCGCCGAACTCAAAAAGAACGAGCGCGGCGAGACCCCGCGCGAGGTGTTCGAGAGCAACATTTTGGAATCTCTCAAAAAAGGTAAGTACGACAACCTCGTCGTCGAGGCGGAAGTCAAGGACGAGCCGCAGAACATGGAGCTCATCCCGGGGGGAGCTGCAATCAACCTCGGCTCGATCTTCGGCGGACTTCTTCCCCAACAGAAAAAGAAGAGAAAGCTCTCCGTAAAGGACACGATGAAAATATTCGTGGCGGAAGAGGCGGAAAAGCTCATTGACGACGACGCCGTGAAGGAAGAGGCTCTTCGCCGTGCCGAAAACGACGGCATTATCTTTATCGACGAAATCGATAAGATCGCGGGCAAGAACAACACTTCGGGTGCGGACGTTTCGCGCGAGGGCGTGCAGAGAGATATTCTTCCCATCGTCGAGGGCAGCACGGTCATGACGAAGTACGGTCCCGTAAAGACGGACTATATGCTCTTTATCGCGGCGGGCGCGTTCCACGTTGCAAGGGTCGAGGATTTGATTCCCGAATTGCAGGGCAGATTCCCCGTTTCGGTGGAGCTTTCGAGCTTGACGAAAGAGGACTTTATCAATATTTTAACGAATACCGAGCATTCGCTCACGAGCCAGTACGCAGTGCTTTTGGGCGTCGATCATATCGATTTGAAATTCACGCCCGACGCGATCGAAGCGATCGCGGAGATCTCCGAGGATATCAACCTCACGAGCGAGGACATCGGAGCAAGAAGACTTCACACCGTCATGGAGCGCCTTTTGGAGGACGTCTCCTTTAACGCAGGCGGCGAGGGGATAGACGTTATGATCCCCGTTGAAATCAACCGCGCCTACGTCGAAGAGCACCTCTCCAAGATGACCAAAGACAGAGACTTAAAGAAATATGTTCTCTAATTAGGAGTTTTTATGTTAGTTCGTCCCAAGGGTACGAAGGATATGCTTCCCGAGGAAGCGTATCAATGGCAATATATCGAAAAGGTCGCAAGGGAGACTGCGGCGAGCTATGCGTTCAAAGAAATCAGAACGCCCGTGTTCGAATACACCGAGCTCTTTTCCCGCGGCGTGGGAGATACGAGCGATATCGTCAATAAGGAAATGTACACCTTTCTCGATAAGGGCAACCGCTCCGTTACGCTCCGTCCCGAAGGGACTGCTGGGGTCGCGCGCGCCTTCCTCGAAAACGGACTTGCGGGCGGGGCTATGCCCTTTAAGGCTTACTATTTGATTTCTGCGTTCCGCTATGAAAGACCGCAGGCGGGGCGGCTTCGTGAATTTCATCAATTCGGCGCGGAGCTGTACGGCGCGGATAACGCCTATGCGGACGCGGAAATTATTTCGCTTGCGGACGCATTCTTAAAAAATCTCGGACTGAAAAAAGTAGCTCTTAAAATCAATTCCATCGGCTGCAAGGAATGCCGTGCGAAATATCACGAGGCGCTCAAAAATTACTTTGCGCCCCACCTCGACGAAATGTGCGCGGACTGCAAAACGCGCTTTGAAAAGAATCCTATGCGGATGCTCGACTGCAAGGAAGAGGGGTGCAAACGCTTTACGGCGGGTGCTCCCAAAATGCTCGACTATTTGTGCGACGACTGCAAAGAGCACTTCGAAACGGTCAAAACCTTGTTGACTGCTTCGGATATACAATACGAAATAGACCCTTCGATCGTGCGCGGGCTCGACTATTACAGCCGCACGGTGTTCGAGTTCGTGACGAGCGCGGCGGGCGCGCAGGGCACGGTGCTCGGCGGGGGCAGATACGATACGCTTCTTTCCGATATCGGCGGAAAGGACGTCCCCGCAGTCGGCTTTGCGGCGGGCATGGAGCGCCTTCTCATGGTCATGGAAGCGGAGAACGCGCCCTTCGAAAACGAGAAGACGACGGACTGCTATCTTTTAGGCATGGACGGGAAGTCCCGCGAAAAGGCGTTTACGCTTGCGGGTGAACTTCGTAAAACGGGAATTTCGGCGGAGACCGACCTTATGACCCGTTCGGTCAAAGCGCAGTTCAAATATGCAGACAAGGCGGGCGCGCGCTTCGTTGCGGTTTTGGGCGAAAGCGAACTCAACGAGGGAGCGGCGGAAGTCAAGGATATGAAAAATTCCTCTTCCGAAAAGGTTAAATTTGAAGAACTTGCACAATATTTATTGCGTAGGAGATAATTATGGTAAAAGAAGTTGATCAGGTAGAATTTGATGAGCTGTTAAATTCGGGCAAGACCCTCGTG
>JAIDSX010000013.1 GCA_029060985.1 Clostridia bacterium
GTTATGCAGTTATCTAGACGAACTGTTCGGAGAGGATAAACTACCGCTGTGCAAAGAGACGGTGCGTCTCATCGAACAAAACGTTTAAGGAAGAGCTATGACGCAACTCGACGTTTACTACCGCGCGTTCAAAGCGTACCGCAAGGAAACCGCGGACAACTCTGCCTGTGAAAAGGAGAGAAAAAAGATTATTGCCGCAAACTCCGATCTCGATCGATTGGAGTCTACGAAGTATTTGTGTAAAATCAACGAGGATTGGGTCAAAGCGATCGAAGAGGGACTCGAATTCGTAGAAAAAGCGGTTGCGGAAGAGCGGCAGTTTATTCGGACGAACGGCGAGGTCGTGCCCATTGAAAAGGTAAAAAAGGTCTCCAAGGATTCCGTCGAACACCTTGCAAAGCACTCCGAGATGATCACGCACGTTCCCGAACACGAGGGCGATCAGCTCGTTCCCGATAAGCTGTACATGGTGGAAAAGCTGAGCGACTACGCGGTCTATGAGAATCGCTTCTTATACATGATGCTCGTATACATACGCGACTTCATCGAATTCCGTCTCGGAAAAATCGAAACGCTCCGCCGCACCTACTTCGGCAAAATGAAGATCGATAAAGAGATCGTTTCGGGAAAATCCACGCTGAAAATCAAAACGGAAATCAAGGAAAAGCGCACGGATAACCCGTACCCGATTCCCGATAAGGAAACGGAACAGCTTATAAAACGTATCGGCGATTGCAGAGAAATCATCAATTCGCTCTTGAATACCGATCTTATGACGCAGGTGGCGAAGAGCCCCATGATAAAGCCGCCCATCGTCAAGACGAACGTTCTGAAAATGAATAACAATTTCAAACGCTCGCTTGCGCTGTACGACTATATCGCCTCTTACAAAGGGGACGGATATAGCTACGAAGAGGTCAAATTCAAATTCGCGCCCTTTTCCGAAGCGGTCGCAAACGAAATTGCGGAGAGCACGAGGCTCACTTCCTTCCTCGTATATAAAATAGGTAACGGGATCGAAGAGAATTTAGAAGCGGAATACCAAGTCGAGGAAGAGCGGCGCAGAATCCAAGAGGAGAAAAAACTCAAAGAGAGAATTGCCCGCTTAAAGAAGAAGGCGCTCGAATCGGGGCAGTCGCTCGAAGAATATATGATCGCGCTCGAAGATTTGGTAAAGCGCCTTGAAAAAGACAACGAAACGCTTGAAAGAGTTCGGCAGGAAGTGGAAATTCTCAATAACCGGATCAGCGCTTTGAACGAAGAGCAAAAGGAGCTTAACCGCAGGATCGAGGCGTTGAATCAAACGATTGCCGACAAGGAGACGGAAATCAACGAGCTCAACCAAAAATATCTCGGTGAAATTTCCGAGCTCAACAGAGTACACAGAGAGGAAATCAATCATCTGAATACGGCGCACGCCGAAGAGGTCGCAAAGTTAAAGGCGGAGTTCTCCGACAAGATGAGCGCGACGGTGAGCGAATACGAGGGAAAGAATTCCCGCTTGCAGTCTGAAATCAATTCTATGCGCGAAACGGTGGACAGAACGGTAAAAGAGTGCGAACAGAAAATCGCGGAAGACAAGGCGTTTGTTGCCGATTTCGAAAATATTAAAAAGAATATCGAAAAGGACTGCGAAGCAAAAGTCAAAGCGGTCAAGGACGAGCTTGCGTTCGTTCGGGGCGAGTTGGACGGGATCCGCGCTCAGCAGGGGTTGTTGACTCCTAGCCACGACTATACTTCCCGCGAGCGTTTCAAAGAGCTCGAACGCGAATACGAGGCGTTCCACAAGTTTTTTACGCAGCAGTGGGAGTACACCAAAAAGGAAAACCGTAAGAATATTTTGAAGAATTCCGGAAAGAAAGGTAAAGGCAAAAAAAGCAAGTAATTCGGAGCGAGCATGAAGAAGTACGATGAAAACAAAAAATACGGCAAAATGATTGCGCTGATCGTCTTTTTGGTCTGCGTATTCGTCTTGATTGTTGCCGCTATCATCGTGCAGTCCGACGGGGAAGGGCTCTTTGAGGGCGTTGCTCCCGAAATCGGATACCTTCTTCTTGCGCTCATGATTTTGCTTCCTATTCTGATTTTGTTTTTGATTATTTCGACCTTCAAAAAGAAGGGCTGTGATACGCATTTGACG
>JAIDSX010000130.1 GCA_029060985.1 Clostridia bacterium
ACGATACAGGTGTTATCTGCTCAGCCTTCTCTTTGCGGCGGGAATCGGCGCGGCGGAGGCGGTCGTTTTCCCGCTTTTCAGCGTTCCCGTTTGGGCTGCGTACCTTATAAAAATTGCGGGCGGAGTGATAATTTCTCTCGTTGCGGTGTGGAAGGCCAAGATAAAAGCGTATTTTATCGTGACGGCGGCGTTCTTTCTGATGACCTTTGCCTTCGGCGGACTTCTCGTTGCGGCATATTCCTTTTTCGGCGTTGAGTATACGGAGGGGAACGGTTATTTGGTGGAGCGCGCGCCCGTCGCGCTTGTTTTGGGGATGGCGGGAGCATTTGCGGTGGGCTCTGTTCTCGCGATTCGTTTCTTCTACCGCTATCGCCGCATAAAACGCAATCTGTTTGCCTGCGTGCTTTCGTCTGGGAAGAAATCCGTTCGCGTGACCGGGCTTGCCGATAGTGGAAATTTATTGACCTTTCGGAATAAGCCCGTTTCCGTAATATCTGCAATAACGGCGCTCGCGCTCTTCCACGGGAATGCGCAAGAGGTGGGGCGTATGGCGGTGAATACGGTAAGCGGAAGCCGTGAAGCGCCCGTGTTCGAGTGTAGTCTTGAAGTCGCTCTTGCGAAAAAGAAAATTCGTCACGAGAGCGTATACGTTACGGTGGGAAACATTCAATCGAAAGAGTATAAACTCATATTACATACCGCAAATTTGGAGGGAGAAGATGAAACTGTTACTCAGATTAAAGAAGTGGCTCGAAAGAATAAAGGCAAGCGAGAACGTCGTAAACTACCTGTGCGGAAGTGAAGCGTTGCCGCTCCCGCTCTCAACGGAGGAAGAGGCGGAGATGCTGAATAAGCTCGAAGCGGGAGAGAATGCGGAGGCGATCAAGGCAAAGCTCATAGAACACAACCTTCGCCTTGTCGTATACATATCGCGCAAGTTTGAAAATACGGGCGTTGATTCCGACGACCTCATATCGATCGGCACGATCGGGCTGATCAAGGCGATCAATTCTTTTCGCACGGATAAGAATATCAAACTTGCGACTTACGCCTCGCGCTGTATCGAAAACGAGATTTTGATGCACCTGAGAAGGACGGTGAAGATCAAGAGCGAAATTTCCTTTGATGAGCCGCTGAACACCGATTTCGAGGGTAACGAACTGCTTTTATCGGATATTCTGGGTACGGACAGCGATACGGTTTACGGCGGGATCGAGTCGGGCGTGGAAAAGGAATTGCTTGCGGAAGCATTAAAAAAACTGCCCGTCAGAGAGCGGAAAATTATGTTCATGCGCTTCGGATTGGGCGGGGGAGAAGAGATGACGCAGAAGGACGTTGCGGATAAATTGGGCATTTCGCAGAGCTATATTTCCCGTCTCGAAAAGAAAATTATCGAGCGTTTGAAGAAGGAAATTTCAAAATTAGTTTAATAATATATTGAATAAAAATATTTATATTTTCTAAATTTTTTATTTAATTCTTTCGAAAAAATTCACTTAAAAATCAAGTAAAATTCCGACGCGTTTTGTCGGAATTTTTTTGTGTAAAAATTTAGATTTGAAAAGTTTGGGTATATATAGATAACGCGCGCATAGGCACATGCCGGAAAATTTCGATGACAGACGGTAAAAACTGTAAGATTTTACATAAAAAAACCAAAATTTTCAGTTATATTTTTTTGTGATATGATTTATAATTTCTTGACAGGTCAGGCGCGCGGCGGTTATAAT
>JAIDSX010000131.1 GCA_029060985.1 Clostridia bacterium
CTGACTTTTAGTGTCGGTGGTACATTTATGCGTTATGGCACCCTTCACTCGGAGATCGCCTCATTGTTCGGAGATATGCCCGTCGCGAAACAAGGTAGCCCCCGGACAAATCATTCTAAAATTATGAATTGTTTGAACAACGGGTATCTTGCTGTCGATTGCCGCATAATACACTGCGGGACTAATAAGCGACAGCGTATTGTGAACGTGGACGATATCTATCTTTTCCTGCTCAATGATTTTTTTAATATCACGGTAGGTTTTTCGATTATACACTGCATTAAACGGAAATCGCAACTTTTTCCCGATTCCGAAATGATCTATTTCCGAATTATTCCGCGTATATAATATGACCTCGTGTCCGTTCTCTTCCAATAATTTTTTCTCGTTGGAAACTACACTGTCTTCCCCGCCCGAGACCTTATAATAGTTATGAACAAGTAATACTTTTTGTTTTCTTTCCATGAATTACTTTTTCCTGATCATTGCGTGCCATATAAATTTTGGGTTGGAATAAAAATAGCGCTTAAACAATCTTCTCGGATTTTGAAAGAGACGATACAACCATTCCAGATTCATTTTCTGCATCCATTTGGGTGCTCTTTTAATGTTTCCCGCGAAATAATCGAAGCCTGCGCCGACCCCTACCATAAAGCCGTTGATTTGCCCTTTATGCTTCGCCATCCAGATTTCTTGTTTCGGTGCTCCCAGTCCGACCCATACAAAATCCGCTTGAGTACTGTTTATCTTTTCGATGATTTCCGCATCCTCTTCCTCGGTCAATTCCCGATAAGGCGGACTGTACATTCCTGCAATTTCAATTCCTTCATAAGCGCCGACCAGTTTTTCACGCAACTTCTGAAGAGTTTCCTCCGTCGCGCCGTAAAAATAATGTCTGTAACCGTGTTGTGCGGAAATCTTAAAAATTTCCCCCATATAATCGGGTCCCGTGGTTCTTTGCATTTCATGAAAACCGCGTTTGCGCCCTACCGAGCTTAACGGACCGCCGTCCGGAATCGCCATAATTCCGCCGTTTTGAACGGCACAATACTCTGCGTCGTCATAGCTCATAACCGTAGTGTGGACATTCGATACGCACATATATTCACCGGACAAATCATGAATATATTTGTTCGTATAATCAATCAGCCACCCCATATTGATAGCGGCTATATTGACTCCCATGATTTTACAAACGGGAATATCCTGTTTGTTCGGCTGTTTGCTCTCTTCAGTCTCTTCCATCTCTCAAAAAATTTTATCTTTCAGCACGCATAGGAGATTCCAAAAAGTCACGGTAAGCAAGTTTAATCCCCTCTTTCAGTTCCGTCTTATACTCCCAGCCTAAATTTTTAAGCTTGGTTACGTCGAGCAGTTTCCTCGGGGTTCCGTCCGGTCTCGTTGCATCCCATTTGATTTCGCCTTCATAACCTATTACTTCGGCAACAAGCTCAGTAAGCTCTTTTATGGAGAGCTCTTTCCCCGTTCCTACGTTCACTGTTTCGTTTCCGCTGTAATGATTCATGAGAAAAACGCATGCGTCCGCCAAATCGTCGACATACAAAAACTCACGCAACGGCTTTCCCGTTCCCCAACAGGTAACTTCTTTTATACCCGACATCTTTGCTTCATGAAATCTGCGGATCAACGCAGGTAATACGTGGCTGTGTTCGGGATGGTAATTATCATTAGGACCGTAAAGATTGGTGGGCATCACCGAAATATAATCCGTTCCGTACTGCCTATTCAGATACTCGCAGTACTTTAATCCCGAAATCTTTGCCAAAGCATAGGCCTCGTTCGTCTCCTCGAGACTACTCGTCAATAAACAACTCTCGGGCATGGGCTGCGGAGCAAATTTGGGATAAATACAAGAAGATCCCAAAAACATCAACTTCTTGCATCCGTTTTTCCACGCCTCGTGAATAACGTTCATCTGCATGACCATGTTTTCGTACATGAAATCAGCAAGATGGCGGCTGTTTGCAATAATGCCCCCCACCTTTGCGGCAGCAAGGAACACGTAATCCGGTTTCTCTTTGATAAAAAATTCTCTCACTGCTACCTGATTTAACAAATCAAGTTCGCTATGCGTACGCAGCAGAAGATTTGTATAGCCCTCGCTTTGCAGCTTTCTGACGATTGCGGAACCGACCATACCACGATGTCCGGCCACGTAAATTTTTGCTGTTTTTTCCATACGAAAGTTTCCTTTAGTTTCCTTTCATTGCTTTTTCATGCTTAGCGAGCTCAAAGTCGTGCATCGTCATGATCCGAACCAATTCTTCATAACTCGTCTTTTGAGGATTCCAACCGAGCACTGTCTTCGCTTTTGTCGGATCACCCCACAGGTTATCGACGTCGGTCGGTCTAAACCACTGCGGATTGACGCTTACAAGCAATTTGCCCGTTTTTGCGTCATACCCTTTTTCGTCGATTCCCTTTCCTTCCCAACGGATATTGATTCCTACGTGCTTAAACGCTTTCTCTGTAAAATCACGAACCGTATGCTGCTCGCCAGTGGCAATCACAAAATCCTCCGGCTTATCATGCTGCAAAATAAGCCACATACACTCCACGTAATCCTTCGCATATCCCCAGTCGCGCAGGGAGTCAAGATTGCCGAGCTCCAAATGGTCTTGAAGTCCGCACGCAATTCTTCCGACTGCAAGCGTTATCTTTCTTGTAACAAAGTTTTCGCCGCGGCGTTCGGACTCATGATTAAACAAAATCCCGCTCACCGCAAACATCCCGTATGCCTCTCTGTACTCTTTAGTGATCCAGTATCCATATTGTTTTGCCACCGCATAGGGCGAATACGGATGGAAAGGCGTCGTCTCTCTTTGAGGAATCTCCTCTACCTTGCCGAACAATTCGGAGGTAGACGCCTGATATACCTTGCAGGTTTTCGTAAGCCCGAGAATTCTGACTGCTTCCAGAACCCGCAATACGCCGAGCGCGTCCACGTCGCCCGAATATTCGGGAACGTCAAAGCTGACCTGAACGTGCGACTGTGCGGCAAGATTGTATATTTCATCCGGTTTTACCTCGCCGACAATGCGAATAATGCTCGAGGAATCGGACAAGTCCCCTTCGTGTAGCTTGATCGCATTCTTTTTGATCAAATGATCGATTCTCTGCGTGTTTGATACGGAGGAACGGCGGACAATTCCGTGCACCTCGTAGCCTTTCTCCAACAAAAACTCTGCAAGATAGCTGCCGTCTTGACCTGTAATGCCCGTAATTAATGCTTTTTTCATAATTTTTTCCTCATTAAATATTAACTATTAAAACGTTGAATTTTCCATTCAACGTAATTTGAACCCCGCTTGCGCAAAACCAAGTGTCGCCAATGCTTGTTTCATATACGTTATCCCCATCCGAAATCGTTCCATTTCCGCTCAAAACAATAAACACCTGAAAACTTGATTCCGTCGAAGGCACCGCACACTCACCGTCGACAAAGTATTTATTGACTGTAAAATATTTACACTGACCGATCAATGTTTTTACGTAATCCGAGCGTATGAACGACTCATACTTTTCATACGTTTTGGGCGTATACGCCTTGAAATCAAGAACGTCGAGCGCTTTATCGATATGTAATTCTCTCAAATTGCCGAACTTATCCCTTCTGCCGTAGTCGTATAACCGGTACGTAACGTTAGACGACTGCTGCACTTCGCAAATCAAACAGCCCGATCCGATCGCGTGCACGGTACCCGCTTTCAAAAAGTACGTTTCATCCTTTTTAACGGGAACTTTATTCAATACCTGCATCAGCGTATTGTCCGCAATTCTTTGACGCACTTCTTCCGCCGTGACGTTTCTGTTGAATCCAACATAGATACAAGCATCCTCGTCGGCGTCAAGAATGTGCCACATTTCGTTCTTTCCGTATTCCCCTTCTACGGACAGGGCGTATTCGTCTGCCGGATGAACCTGAATGGATAAATTCTGTCTTGCGTCAATAAACTTGACCAACAGTGGGAATCTGTCGTACGTTTGAGCTTTCCAACCCAACTTGTCCTTACCGATAAGACCGATATATTCGGTAAGCGTCTTCCCTGCAAAACTTCCAAACGCCACTTTGGATTGCCCGTCCGGATGCGCTGAAAGTTCCCAACTCTCCGCGATAATATCCATGTCTCCCACGTCTTTACCGTAGGCGTCACGAATTTTTGTACCGCCCCAAAGATTATCTTTGAATGCAGGCTGCATTTTAACAAGATAATCGATCTTCTTAGATTTGTTTCGGCTGGGTTTTACGATTTTCTGCGTATAAACCAATTCCAAATTTGTCTTTTCTTTATTCGTAAAGCGATAACCGATAGTATTCGAAATCGTAAAATTTTGATTTTGCTCGAAATCCCCCTCGGCGGAATCATTCTCCCAATGCACTTTTCCGTTGGTCGAAAACAAATTGACGATAACGTTCTTTTTTGTTTTTACTTCAAAGGATTCCTGTGGATAAACAGTCAAGAGCTTTACGGTGCAGTCGTTTGCCGAGCCAATCAGCTCTTCCATACCCCAGCTCTCGTATTTCTTAGGTTGAATATCAAAATACTGCTTCTTACTCGAATAATACTTATCTGCAATCCCTTTGATATCCGCCTCTTTTGCACCGTTCGTCACGTAAATAACGTCGCGCGTATTGACGACGGCAACGTTTTTTAATCCGTTTACGATAACTAACTGATCGTCTACTAAATTGACGACTTCCACGTCCTTCCCGTTGTGACAAATGGCGTTGCTGTTATTTTTAATTACTTTATCGTAAATATGATAAAACGAGGAAATATCGGTAATTCTCGTCCAGGAAAAGCTGGCTGGAATCAATTCGCAATTTCCCCCGCTTAACGCTTTCCCCAAACTGAATGCAGGAACGTCCTCTTCGTTATTTGTGCGAACGGTATTGGAAACCAGCTTTAACGTTTGGCACTGTGCAAGTACTTTTTTGTCAACTGCGTCGAGTAAGACGGAAACTTTCGCTCCTAAGATTCCGCAATCCCACAAACTGCCCTTACTCTGTTTCCCTCCAAATATTACCTTGCCCCCAACCCGGTTGATATAGTTATATCCTTCGGCAATTTTCGTCGGCTTACAGGTAACGGCGGCAAGCTTTCCGCTCTTTACGACCTCTTTCAGCTGTGTCAGACTCGCGTTATAATCTCCTTCGATAATGCAATCCGCAGAAACGATCAGAATCTCATCGTCCGGATTGCATTGCAGGGCACACAATATCACAGCAGGCGCAGTTTTCATTAAAACTTCTTCAAATACAAAGCTGTAATCGATACCCTGAAACGCTTGCATTTGTCCGCGCGCCACGTTTTCGTACATTTTATTTGTAATTACAACAAACTCGTCACAGAACGGAATATTGCGCAGAATCGCTTCCTGAAACATCGATCTGCCCTCTCTGATTTCCATGAACTGTTTGGGATATTCTTTTCTGGAAAGCGGCCAAAGCCTATCGCTGCTGCCGCCTGCCAAAACAAAACATTTCATCACTTACTCCGCGTTAGCTAACCCGATTAGATTTTCTTGAACCCTGCGAATGCTTTCTTCCGCTTCTTTACGGTTCTTGCCCTTAACTCCGAAATAAAACTTGATTTTCGGCTCCGTGCCCGAAGGACGTACGCACGCCCACCCGTTATTTTCAAGCTCGAAATATAAGACGTTGCTCTTCGGCAACTCGATTGCGTTTTGTGATCCGCTTAAACAATCTTTTCGTAGGGAAAGTGAATAGTCACGAACGGCAAGCACACGCAAGCCGCCGAGCGACTTGGGCGGTTCTTCTCGCAACTGCTCCATTATCTTTTCGATATGCGCTGCACCCTCGGCGCCGCGAAGCGTCACGCTTTTCAAATCCTCTACGTAGTATCCGTATTTCTGATAAATATTCTGCATCTGATCCCAAAGGGTCAGACCTTTCGAACGATAATATGCCGCAGCCTCGCACAACGCCATTACGGCAACCACGGCGTCCTTGTCCCGTGCATGCGTACCCACGAGACAGCCGTAGCTTTCTTCGTATCCGAATTCGTATTCAAGCGCGCCTTTCTGACAGTCGAGCTTTCCGCCGTTCTTCTCTTTTGCCTCTTCAAACAATTTAATTTGCTCGCCGATATACTTAAAGCCCGTTAAAACCTCTTTTACGGTAAGTCCGTATTCGGCGGCAATATCGTACGCCATTTTAGAAGAAACGATCGTCGTGACCAGCGCACCGTTTTTGGGATTTTGGGGCAGCAGTCCCTTTTCCCGTTTTTGCGAGAGCTCATACTCGGCGATTAAAAGCCCGCTCATATTCCCCGTAAACGGCATATACTCGCCAGAACTCGTATCCTTCGCATAAATTCCAAGCCTGTCTGCATCGGGATCAGTGGCAAGCACCAAATCCGCGTCCATCTTCTTTGCAAGCGCTAAAGCATAGGCAAACGCCTTTTTATCTTCGGGATTGGGATATTCGAGCGTAGGGAAATTCCCGTCGGGTGCTTCCTGTTCGGGAACGACCCAAACGTTTTCAAATCCAAGCTCTTCCAACACTCTGCGAACGGGAAGATTGCCCGTTCCGTTCAAAGGCGTGTAGACGATTTTTATTTCTTTTGCAAAGATGTTAAGAACTTCTCTGTTTAAGACTAAATTTTTTAAGGCGGCAATATATTTATCGTCGATTTCTTTCCCGATAATTTTCAATAACCCGCTCTTTTCCGCTTTTTCTTTTTCAATACGTTTGATAAAATCGTAATCGTCAATTTTATTTACTTCGCCAATGATCAATTTATCGTAAGGCGCAACGATTTGCCCGCCGTCCGACCAGTAGACTTTGTATCCGTTATATTGCGGCGGATTATGACTGGCGGTAATTACAATTCCCGCCGTCGCTTTGAGTTCCCGCACGGCAAACGATAATTCGGGAGTAGGACGCAAACTTTCGAATAAATACGCCTTTATCCCGTTCGCGGCAAAAATCAATGCGGAATCCAAAGCAAACTCTTTGGACATTCTGCGGCTGTCGTAAGCAATCACAACGCTGCCGTTTTTCGTCTGCGTATTGATAAAATCGGCAAGTCCCTGCGAAGCTTTCCCGACGGTATAGATATTCATGCGGTTGGTCCCCGCACCGATTATCCCGCGTAAACCGCCCGTTCCGAAAGAAAGTTGCTTGTAAAATCTGTCTTCTATTTCCTTCTCGTCCGTCAAAGTGAGCAATTCATTTTGCGTATCTTTATCAAAAACGGCGCTGGTGCACCATTTCCGATATTCATCCAAGTAATTCATTAAAGCAATTCCTCTTTTCCTTTGCTTTTCAACTCGTCCACGATTTTTTTAACGTCCTGCGCTTTTTCCTTCGTGCAGACCAAAACGGCGTCGGGAGTTTCCACCACAATCAGATTATCAACCCCGATCGTCGCCACCAGCTTCCCGCTTGAATAAACCGTCGTATTTTTGGTATCAAACGCAATTGTTTCCCCGATTCGGATATTTCCCGACTCGTCCGCATCGTGAAGCACATTGAACATATCAAGACTTCCCACGTCGTTCCAACCGAATTCCGCGGGCACAACCAAAATATCATTGCACTTTTCCATAATGCCGTAGTCAACCGACACGGAAGGAATGGTGGGATAAACGGCATTCACCGTCTCCGCTTCTTTTTTTGTCCCAAACGCAGCCGCAATCTGTTCCAGACACGCATATACTTCGGGCAAATAGGTACGGAATTTTTCCAAAATCGTGGAAGCGCGCCAAACGAACATTCCGCTGT
>JAIDSX010000132.1 GCA_029060985.1 Clostridia bacterium
AATCAATACGAAAAACGAATAACAGTAATATAATCTATATATTTTAACGAAAACAATAAAATAATTCCAATAAAAACCGCCTGCTTTCGCAGGCGGTTTTTTAACGGTAATCGATATGTTTTTCTTCCAACCAGGCGTAAGGATTTTCATCAACGCCCTTTACGCGGTATTCCCGCGGGCTGACGCCCTTCCACTTCTTGAACATTCTCGAGAAGTAGAGCTGATCCTTCACGCCGACTTCGTTTGATATCTCCGCAATCGTCGCGTTTGTAGAGCGCAACAGCTCGCACGCCGCGGAAACGCGGTATCTGTTCAGGTATGAAATGGGCGACATCCCCACCATTTCCGAAAACAGCACCATCATGCGGCTGACGGAGATATGATTTTCAACTGCAATTTGCTGCACGGAAAGCTCCATGCGGTAGTTGTTATTGATATAAATTAGGATTTCGCGGACGCGCCTGTCTTTGATAGACGTGGGCTCCGTAAGATAACTCAACCGCGCATTGTTCCTGATGAGCTTTTTCAAAAGCAGCATGAAATACGCCGAACAGGAGATCTGCTGCATTTCGCTCGCGTCGTAGGACTCGTAAATTTCATTTAACAAGTCCACCGTTTTTGAAAAATCGGCCATGTGAACGACGGGATTTTCAATACTCAGACCGCATCTTTCGAAGATCGCCTTCGTATCGGTCGCGTAAAAGTCCACCCAAATATACGACCAGGGATCGGCGGGATCGGGATAGTACTCGTACTGCTCGTTCGTGAACAGCAAAAATACGTCACCCTTCGAAAGCGGTATTTTTTTACCGTTTGCAATGAGCGTTCCGTGCCCGAACAGGACGAAGTGCAGGGAATTGTAACTGTCCCACCGTCTTAATTCGTGTTTTTTCTTGGGCTCGCAGTGCTCTTGCCCGACTTTATGGATTTTGATCGCAATATTTTTCCGAGGAAAAAGATCGCCCACTTCAAATCCCAATACGCAATTTTCCATGCCGTTCCTTAACCGTTATTTTTTAACCCGCGTCAGTTCTCCCGAAAGCGCAAAAGCGTAAAGCTGTGCTTAGGAAGGCGCAGACGGTTTGTAGGGGTCTTGTCGATTTCCTGCTTCACGGGGACGACCCTGTTCGGATGCGCAAAGTCGTTATAATCGTGAAGATTTCCCGTCATGACGTAGCGCTCCGTCATTCTCACGTCGGACGAAGCAAAGTTCAACTCGCACTCCTCATCCTCTTCGCTCTTATTGATCACGAACAGCGAGAACGTCCCCTCGTCGTACGTGCAGGCGGCGTAGATTTTTTCGGTATCGCCGTACTCCGACTCGGCTTTCGGCGTTTTAATGATCGTTCCCACCGCTTCGCCCTTGGCGTACTTGATCGCCATCGCATAGGGATAATAAGTCGTCTGACAGTACACTCCCCCGCCGTTTTCCGTCATGATGGGAGCGATTACGTTAATAAGTTGTGCAAGACAGCCTACTTTTACTCTGTCCGCATTGTTGATGAGCGTACAAACGAGACCCGCAAGCGAAATCGCGTCCGTAAGATCGTAAACGTTCTCCGCGCGGCGCGGACCTACCGTCCACCTGCCCTCATAACTGTCGTCATAAGTATTTTTGCAGTTATACACGGGACGGGTATGCCATACGTTCCACTCGTCGACCGAGAGCTTCATAGTCTTTTTGCTGCGCAAAGCGGCGCGCACGTAATCCGCGGTGGAGCATACCGTTTTGATGAACGAATCGAAATCGGTATGCGCGCTCATCAGATCGAACTCGCGCATGGATTCGCCGTACGAATAATAGCGGTGCAACGAGATATAATCGACGTGTTCGTATGTATGACGCATGACCGTTGCGTCCCAATCGGGATAAGTCTTTATGCCGGGGGACGACGAGCCGCAGACGACGAGCTTGATGTCCTTATCGACCCATTTCATGAGCTTTGCCGTCTCCAACGCCTTGCGCCCGTACTCTTCGGCGGTAAGGTGTCCGATCTGCCAATCGCCGTCCATCTCGTTGCCGAGACACCAGGTATCGATCGCAAAGGGTGTGTGCCTTCCGTGCTGTCGGCGCAGGGCCGCCGAGTACGTTCCCGTTG
>JAIDSX010000133.1 GCA_029060985.1 Clostridia bacterium
CGACGCCGCCTTTCCCTTTTGCAGTTGCGATTGCAGAAATCAATTCCACCTTACACCAAACGCCGTTACTTCGTTTGCAATGCACAAAATTGCTTAGAAGTATAATTATTACTTATAGTTATTATAGCATAACCGCGTAAAATTTACAACCCTTTTAAGTATAATTTATATTTGAGTAAAATTTCATAAAAAAATAACGTCCTCTTCATTTTTATTTGCGGAAACGGATATAAAAGTGGTATAATAACGAAAAGGAGTTTTTATGAAACGAAATAAAATTTTGTCTCTCGTTCCGATCTTGGGCGTAGCCGTTCTTGCGGCAGGCTGCTCCTGGAACAGCGTAAGCGTAACTTCCATCGAAAAGACCGCTTCCTATACCTACGAGGACGTTTATACCGTGAATTTCTCAGACGGAACGAGTTCCGTTCTTACCGTTCAGCACGGGAAAGATATTACGGTGCAGGACGTTTACGATCGCTTTAAGGAAGAATACGGCGATACGCTCAGCTATGAAGAATTTTTGGAAAAGTACTTGACGCTGACCTACAAGCCCTCTGCGACCGTCGTAAACGAGTGTCTGCTTTCGAGTTTTGAAGTGACCACCTCGAAATACACGGGCTCTGCCGTATTATACGCAATCAACGAGGACAAGAACGACGCATATATTTTAACGAATTACCACGTTATTTATAATACGGGCTCGTACGGCGGCGGCTCTGTGGACTCTAACATTTCCTGCTCCCTCTTCGGAAGCGAACAGACCTCTTTCAGCTGTACTTATATGGGCGGCTCCGCACAATCCGATATTGCGCTCCTGCGGGCAAACCTTAACGAGATCAAAGCGGTCAACGAAGACGTAAGACCCGTAACGCTTGCAAGCGGCTATACGGTGGGCGAAACGGTCTACGCAATCGGAAACTCCGAGGGCTTGGGAATCAGCGCAACAAAGGGAATCGTGAGCGTTGACAGCGAAGAAGTTCAAATGAACGTGGACGGCAAGAACAGAACGCACCGCGTTATGCGCATCGACGCGGCGATTTATCACGGCAATTCGGGCGGCGGGCTCTTCAACGCGGAAGGTGAACTCATCGGCATTACGAACGGCGGAAAAGAGACCGAACAGAGTATCAACTACGCGATCCCCGTTTCCATCGTAAAAGGTACGGCGGACAACATTCTGCACTATTATACGGACGGCGACAACAGCACCTCGGGCGCGTATAAAATCACCCTCGGCGTCAACGTATTGTCGCAAAACTCGCGCTTTGTTTATAACGGAGGAAACGGATATATCAAAGAGGATCTTGTCGTAGCGGATAGCGATATTACGACGCGTTATTCGATAGCGTACTATACCTTAAAATTGCAAAAGAACGATATTTTGACCGGAATACAAATTAACGAAAAATCCTTCTCTCTCAACCGCGCTTACGATATTTACGACGCGCTTTTAACGGCGCGGGCGGGAGACGTAATCAAGCTCGAATACACGCGCTCGGGCGAACAATGCACGACTTCCGCTTACACGATCAAGAGAAGCGATTTGAACGCGATCTAATCAATGAAAATAAAAGCACCGCCGCACGATTTCGTGTGGCGGTGCTTTTTCTTTTATTCTTCTAATCCTTCCTCTTCCGACCCGCCCGTAGACGGCGTAGAAAGAATATTTCTTAGGATTTGCGATTGCCTGCAAGTTCCTACGTCGTCCGGCGTTGCGCTGCCCGCTGCCGCTTTCAAATTTGCGGAATCAAACACAAAAGTTCCCGCGTCAATTTGCTTTTTGAAGAGAGCGTTCAAGCCTGCAAGCAGCTTGGGAAGCTCCTCTTTCCAAGGATTTCGGGGATAATAACCGTTTTCCAAGTAGTTTTTCTGTCCAACGCCGAAGTAGGTATCGGATCGGCCGCCCACGGTTACGTCGTTCAACTTTAATACCGAACAGAGCGTACCGTTATTCACTATATTCGCGACGACGGAAGCCGAAAGCACTTCCCCACCGCTTTCGATCAAGTCTTTGTTTATCACGAGATTTTTGACTAATTCCGTCGCGTCCATATTATCCTTTATATTTAATTGATTGACGCGCAGGAATACTAAAAACAACTCATCCCGCTTAATAACGCTGTCGATAACGTCTTTATAGAGCATATCCCGCGCCGATACGGGCACGACTATCGAAAGGTTATTGATCGCATTCGATTGCAAATAGTCCGAAACGGTATAATGAATGATATCCGAAGCAAGGAAATCATGAATCTGCTTTTCTCTGTCGGATTCCCCTTGTCCCTTTCCGAGGTTTGAAACCGTGGTAAGAAGAAGCTGTTTCTTCGTTCCCCTCATTAGATTCTTCAAGCTCAGCTTGTAGCCTTTCTCCTCTTCGCCGTTTTCTTCTTTCGTTTTATCAGCTTCCGCCTGATTGCGCACGGCGAGATAGGACGCTATAAACTTTTTGAGCTCTCCGCGCCCGCCGCTCTGAGTTGAACACCAATATTCAACGTCATCGGCAAGCCTCTTCGGCACGATGAGGTGCCGCCTTCCGCTGTTCCCCCCGACGCTACCCGCGTCCTCGGCATCCCCGCCTTCTTCCCCGCCAAGACCGCTGTCACCGTCGCAAAGTTTGTTTTTGACAAGCAGGGCAAGACTACCTTCCGCAATGCGGCTTTCCCCGACGTACGCCATAAATTTTTCGCTATCGAGATATTCGTCGATATGCGCATAATAATCTCCGTCAACGCAATCGTCCACGAAAGACGACAAATTATCGATACCGTTGAGCGCAACTTCGAGCTCGTCACTCATAACGACGTTTACGAGTTCGCCGAATTCGTTCTTCTCACGCACTGTCTTCGGAACGTAAACTACGTCTTGGCCCCGCTCTATCAGGAAGCAAGAGACAACCGATCGCAGTAAATCGGAACGGGAGACGAAATAGGCGAAATTGCCCTCCGCGTTATTTAACTTCATGGTTTTTGAAACGACGGAAAGAATCGTACTGATCTCCTCTTCTTCCTCTGCGAAGAGCAAATCAAAGAGGGTCTGATCCTCCTCGTTTTTCCGTTCCTCGCTGCCAAGAAGCCGCAAGCCCTTCATAAAGTAATGGATTTCACCGTATGCCTCTAAACTGCCGTCTTCTGCATACGCATTTTCGTAGACGGTATTTCCCCGAACGTAGAAGCCGTCAAAGAGCGCTCCGAGGCCATCCGTAAGCGTTTTACGGAAGAAGCTCGTCGAAAGCGTTTTGCCCAAAAGACGGGAGGCGGAAACTTTCTCCTCGATTTTATCGTAGAGCGCGATGTCTTTTTCACGGTTCGGATTTTCCTTATCGAAGATATACAGAATGCGGTTGAAGATGGCAGTCTCCGCGTCCTTCACGTCGTCACGGACCACAAAGAAGTCCTCCGCCACTTCCAAGAGATTATCGATTTCGTCCGTCCAGGCAACGTGTTCAGACAAAAGCGCGTTGTACGAATAGCTGTCCGCGCCCTCCGCTCTGAGGTAGGCGTTCTGGAAATAACAGTAAACGCGGGCAAGCACGGGATCAACGGTCTTGCTCCTGCCGTTTTCGAAGAGCGCGAGCTCCTTCACTTGCGGAATCACCGAGCGGATCATATCGAACGTTGCCACGCCTTCGCTCTTATCCGTAAGAATGGTAAAGAAGATTTTCATGAAGCGCCGCACGTCCTCTTTGCTGACGAGCTGCTGCAAACCGATATAAGAGCGCACGTTCCGCCCCGTCGTCAGCCAAGGCTCTTCCGCCTTCATCTGAACGTTCAAATCGTGGAGAACAATGTCCTCCGGAATATATTCGGAGAGATGACCTTTTTTGAACATGATTTTAAGGATCTCTTTGTTCATGGGGCTCACCGCGCCGCCAAAGGAAGTGCTGTCGAGGTTGGCGAGCAACGAGCTTACAAGAGACATACAGAAATTATGGATATAGGTAGGCGAATCAAACTCGGCGATCAGCGCGTCGAATTCCGTTTGGAAGCCTTTATCCCGCATGACGCCCAATACGCTCTGCATGATCCCCTTATCGGAAGTTCCGTTGATCGCGCCGCTCAGATCCGTCGAGCCGTATTTCAAAAGAAGGGTTATCGTATCGCGCGCCAAGCCTGTAAACGCGCCGAGTTCCCCTCTTAAATTGACTTCTTCCGAAACCCCGTTGAGCTCGTCGTTGAGTTCACCCGAAAAGACGAGATCGGCGGCAAACAGATAATAAGGCATATCGGCGGGATCGGACATCGCATTGAGAATCAAGAATATCCCCTGCGTGCCGTAGCTTTCAAGCGAACGGTAGATTTTCAGCGGCGCTTCGTACTTCCCGCTGACCTCGTAATCTTTGATTTTTCCTTCTCCCCTGCCGCCTGCGACCATATAGAAGCCCGCACCGATAAAGGAGATACTCAAAATTCCCACTGCTATTCCGCGCGCAAGCCCTACGAAACCGCCTCCTACGTGATGCTTTTTATAGGGCGTATCCGTATTGTTTTCGCTGAACTTTTTCATCTTCTTCCGCTTGTATTTGCGTTCTGAATAGAAACACAGGTAAATCAAATACAGAATAAATACGGTCAACAGATAGAAGATATAGCAAATCGTGGCGAAAGCGACATGATACGCCATATCCGCAAGCGTATAAACGTAAGCGGACGAATCGCTTAAAAGCATTCCGAAAAAGCCCTCGCCTGCCAAACTTTCGAAATAGAGCGTTAAAATAGAGCGGAACGTCGTTGCCTGTTCGGAAACGCCGATAGCTTCCTGCACGCCGTTCTCGCCCATAAACAGGTTGACGAACTTGACGAGCGCGGCGTCGATTTTCGTGCTCTTGACGCCGAAGTAAAAGAGCAACAGCCAAAGAATCGCGGCCGCCGTGGACTGCGCCAATAAAATGAGGCTCTTGCGCCTGCCG
>JAIDSX010000134.1 GCA_029060985.1 Clostridia bacterium
CCTAAATGCGTTGAGGCTCAGGATATTCGACTCCAAACGTCTCCACGGTCACTTTTTTCATGCGTTGCGGCTGAATGGGTCTATCGCCGAAGCTCTTGGGCGTCGTTGCGATTTCGTCCACCGTTTCCATCCCTTCCGTCACTTTTCCGAATGCCGCGTACTGCCCGTCAAGGTGCGGGGAATCCTTGTGCATGACGAAAAACTGCGAGCCTGCGGAATTGGGCATCATCGTTCTTGCCATGGAGAGAACCCCTCTCTCGTGGCGCAAATCGTTCTTGAAACCGTTCCCGCTGAACTCGCCTTTGATGCAGTAGCCGGGTCCGCCCGTGCCCATTCCCTGGGGATCGCCGCCTTGGATCATAAAGCCCGCGATCACACGGTGAAAGATCACGCCGTCGTAAAAGCCTTTCTTGATAAGGCTTATAAAGTTGTTCACAGTGTTCGGAGCGATTTCGGGATAGAGCTCCGCGCGAAACGTTTTTCCGTTCTCCATTTCAAAGGTTACGATAGGATTTTGTGCCATAATTATATCTCCTCATATTTATTGATTTGGGTGCCCGCTTCCTCAAAGAGCTTTAAGGAAAATTCGTCGGGATAGCCCTCTTTATACACGACCCGCTTGATCCCCGCGTTGATGATCATTTTCGCGCAGATCACACAGGGCTGGTGCGTGCAGTAGAGCGTTGCGCCGTCGATATTCGCGCCGTACTTCGCCGCTTGGATAATGGCGTTCTGCTCCGCGTGCGCGGCGTAGCAGGTCTCTGCATGCGTGCCACTGGGAATATTCATCTTCTCCCGCAAACATTCCCCACGCTCCACACAAGAAGCAATCCCCGCGGGCGCACCGTTGTAGCCCGTCGTTAAAACGCGCTTGTCCTTCACGATAATAGCCCCCACTTTACGCCTGTAACAGCTCGCCCAAGTGCCGACGAGCTCGGTAAGCTCCATAAAGCGTTTATCCCACTTTTCCATAAATTACCTCTTTAAGATTATACCACAAACGGTTGGGGCGTGTCAACAGCGGAATACCATAAATTGCGGTTTATCGTCAAAAGAATTTACTTCAAATTGGAAAATTTTTCAAAAAGCCGTTTGACTTCCGCTTAAATAAGTGTATAATATATAAGGTTATAATAAAAGTATTTTTTGGAGGTCATTCATGAATATCAAACCTTTATTCGACAAGGTAGTCGTGGAAGCGGTTACCGTAGAAGAAAAGACGAAGAGCGGCTTTTTCCTCCCTTCTTCCGCGCAGGAAAAACCGCAGGTCTGCGTCGTTGTTGCGGTTGGTCCCGGCGGCATTTTAGAGGGCAAGGAAATCCAAATGCAGGTGAAAAAAGGCGACAAGGTCCTCTGCTCCAAATACGCGGGCTCGGACTTCAAGGTAGACGGAAAAGAATTCACGATCTTAAAACAGAGTGACATTCTTGCAATCGTAGAGTAATTTAGGAGGCATATTTATTATGGCAAAACAAATCAAATACGGCGACGAAGCCAGAAAAGCGCTCGAAACGGGCGTAAACGTACTTGCGGACACGGTGAAAATCACCCTTGGTCCCAAAGGCAGAAACGTAGTGCTCGATAAGAAATTCGGCGCACCCCTCATCACGAACGACGGCGTGACCATCGCAAAGGAAATCGAACTTCCCGATCCCTTCGAAAATATGGGCGCACAGCTCGTGAAAGAGGTTTCCACCAAGACGAACGACGTCGCGGGCGACGGCACGACGACGGCGGTGCTTCTTGCGCAGGCGATCATTCGCGAAGGACTTAAAAACCTTGCGGCGGGCGCAAACCCCATTATCCTGAGAAAAGGTATTGATAAGGCGGTCGAAGCGGCAGTTGCGCAGATCAAGTCGATCTCCAAAGCGGTAGACGGTAAGAAGGCAATTTCGCAGGTTGCGGCGATCTCCGCGGGCGACGAGGCGGTCGGCGAGCTCATTGCCAACGCAATGGAGACGGTCGGCAAAGACGGCGTTATCACCGTGGAGGAAGGCAAGTCCATGACGACGGAGCTTACCACCGTCGAAGGAATGCAGTTTGACAGAGGCTACGCTTCCGCTTACATGGTCACGAACACCGATAAAATGGAAGCCGTTCTTGAAAGCCCCTATATCCTTATCACCGACAAAAAGATTTCTTCCTTGCAGGAGATCCTCCCCATCGTCGAGCCCCTTGCACAGCAGGGCGCACGCCTCCTCATTATCGCCGAGGACGTCGAGGGCGACGCGCTTGCAGCTCTCATCGTAAACAAGCTCAAAGGCGTATTCAACTGCGTCGCGGTAAAAGCTCCCGGCTTCGGCGACAGAAGAAAAGAAATGTTGCAGGATATCGCTGTTCTTACGGGCGGCACGGTTATCTCCGCAGACCTTGGCTACGAGCTCAAAGACGCAACCCCCGATATGCTCGGCAGAGCAAATCAGGTCAAGGTTGACAAGGATAACACCACGATCGTTGACGGCGCAGGTAACAAGAAAGATATCAAAGCGCGCGTTGCTTCCATTAAAGCACAGATCGAAGTCACGACTTCCGACTACGACAAAGAGAAATTACAGGAACGCCTTGCAAAGCTCGCGGGCGGCGTTGCGGTCATCAACGTAGGCGCGGCGACCGAAGTGGAAATGAAGGAAAAGAAGCTCCGTATCGACGACGCGCTCGCGGCGACCCGCGCGGCAGTCGAGGAAGGTTATGTTCCCGGAGGCGGAAGCGCGCTCCTTTCCTGCGTACCCGTACTCAAAGAGCTTGTCGCTACCCTTTCGGGTGACGAAAAGACGGGCGCGAGCATTATTCTGAAAGCGTGCGAAGAGCCCGTCCGTCAGATCGCCAAGAACGCAGGCGTAGACGGCTCGGTCGTCGTCGATAAGATTCTCACGAAGAATCAGCCTTCTTTCGGCTTCGATGCCTTGAAGAACGACTATACCGATATGGTCAAGAGCGGCATTATCGACCCGACGAAGGTTACCCGTTCGGTATTGCAGAAC
>JAIDSX010000135.1 GCA_029060985.1 Clostridia bacterium
CTCTCTCTCGTCCCCTCCCCACCCATCAACATCACACTAATTCATTACTCCCCACCCCCCGCGCGCCGAAAGGCGCGCGGGGCTTTGAATGACAGATTGGGAAAAATCCATAAAAGTACTTGACACGAAAGATGATTTTACATATAATAGAGTAGAAAAATATAGCGTGGCGTAGTATTTTTCAAATCAAAAAGAAATATAGTAGTGTTATACGAACAGGAGGAGTATATGAATAAGACAAGGGGGGGGGTATTAAAAAGTAGAAGTAAGATAATTAGCGCGATACTTGGATTATTATGTGCCGCAGTCTTTTTCTGCGGCTTTTTTGCTACAAAAAATACCCGAAACGCAGAGGCGTATAATTCCAGCTATCCTGCTCCTACAACGAACGATATCGGCGAAATTACGCTTTCGGAATACGAAAAGCGGAGCGACGGAATCGTATTCGACGGCAAAAAATTAAATCAACTTTTCGGGAAACTGGTACAGTCGGCAACGGGTACGCCTACTGCTACTGCCGATTTAGCTACCGCAAAAACAAGGGTAAGCACTTCTTCGAGTGTTGTTACGGGTAAAGCGACAAATACCTCTGCGGCAGACCCTACGATCGTCGGCAACGTGAGCACGCAGCCGAATGCAGTTGACTTCAAGACCATGCAGGATCAATTGGGGAGTGCAATCACGCTTAAATTCGGCGGATTAGATTGGACGGTGGTCTACGCCACGACGAACGTAACGGACGGCGTAAATACCAATGCGGGAGATTTGATCGTAACGCTTTGGCTAAACGACAACGTTGCAACTCCGACTCCGTGGACGGCATTTAAGGATACTACGATTAATGCGTCGATCAATTATCCGCAAATTATGTACTCAACAAGCCTTATACGTGTAAAAACGTTGAATGCGGGCGGGGACGACGGAACGTTTGCGGGTAATACTATTCCGGCGGGCAGTACCGTTGCGGACGGTACGGCTTATTATGCGACTTCTACCACTGCCCGTGCGGGCGCGGTGTCGCTTGCGGATCGCAAAAACAACCAATTTGCAAAGTACACCCTTTCGAACAGCGTACTGGGAACGAGCGATACGCCGAATCCCAGCCTTGCGGGATTTTTAACGATGCCCAAAAACGTGTCGTATCAGGAAAAGGAAAACTGGGTTTGGTCGTACTGTTATAATTCTTCAAGTGTTTATTTAATGCCCAACGAGGCGTGGGGAAGCCCTGACACTTCGATAAAGAGTACTACTGGTGGCTGGGACAGTTTGAGCGGTATAATAAAGGATAAAACTGCCTATTCCGAATGGAGCAGTGATTTTCTTTGGTTGCCTTCGCAGGTGGAAATCGGCGATGCTGATCCTACTGCTCATCTTGCAAGTCTTTGGGGAATTCCTAAAACCGACGCTGTAAAAAGTTCTACGAGACCGACGGGCGCGACGTATACCGGGTTTTGGACGCGTACTACTATTACGAATAACGGTGTTAGGCATGGGGGAATAAATTCGTCAATGGTACGCGATTGGATAACTTTAAGTTCTGCCAACGATACGGACGGCGTTCGTCCTGCACTTCACTTGAATCTCTCCAAGGCGATCGAGAGTGCGGCGGTGGAAATAGAAGCTCCGCCCGCAACGGTTACAAAATATTACAACGGCGCAGCGCAATATTTCAAGAACGATCCGGCGGATGACCCCGATACGAACGATAAGTGGTACGACCCTGCTATTTTTGATGATATCAGTTACTGCAAAGTCACCTATACCGACCCCAATACGAATAATCCTGCAATTCCCAAGGACGTGGGAACGTATAAGGCAACTTTCGAGCTTGTATCCGATAAATATTCCTGGGCAAGCGGAGATAAGACGAATAAAAAGAGGGAAGTAACGCTCAAAATCGAAAAAAAGACTTTAAGCGTCGAGTTCAGGTTGGATACTACAACACAAATGCCGATTTTGGCGTTGGCGCCGGGTGAAAGTCCGTTCAGTACCGATAACGCAACCCCCGGAAGCTTTGAGCTATTGATACACTATTACACCACGGACGGTATAGATATGGGAACCGACCCTTCCGTACTAACGAAGGGGGTGCGGTATCAAGCGTATGCGGAGTTCGGCGGAACGCGGGGCGGGAACTACCAGCCGGATTACACTTCGTCGCTATTGTTCACGAATCCCGCCACAAGAGTGAAAGCGAGCTGGATGGGTGATTCGCCGGAGTACACCGGTTCGGCACAGAGATTTATTCTTCTTATTTCGGGCGGAAAGGCGACTGCAACGCTGAAAAAGGATTACGGCGACGACGTAAAGCAGACTGCGGCTACGCAATTTACCGCCGTCAATGCGGGCACTTATACGGTTGTACTCAGCTTGACGAATAAGGACGATTGCGTTTGGGATGCTACGGGGGATTCGGAGGATTACGAATTCGATTTTGAAATCAAGCCGAAAACCGTAACGCTGAATATTGCCTCGCTTGCCAGTGAGGTTACGGAAGGTTACACCACGTCCGCGCAAATTGAACTGCTTCCCATTACGTCGGGTACTTTAAGAGTGATCCTTACCGCATATTATCAGAATAACTTTATCGATAATTTGTGTGCAATCGATTTGAGTACCGCGAATACGCATTTCGAAACCTTCACGTTGGAGACGGTGAATTTGATTTCGCCCTACACGTACGATTTGCAAATCGACTACGACGACCCCGAAGACTTAAACGCAAGAAACCACAAGATCGTATTGGATACGAGTTATACTATTACGGTCAAAGAACCCTCGCTTGCGGGCGGTCTGAACTGGCGTTTGACTTCGGGTGGCTCGGTCGTGGGGAACAAAGCCGACCCCGCCGATACTTTCAGCACGACCTTTACGGATAAAATTTCGTACAACGGAAAGAGCTTTTCCTTTACGGTCAACGCCGCGGGGATAGGTTATTCCGTAGATACTGCATACGGCGACAACGATTTTACAAGCGGCTATAAGACGGTGAAGAAGGGCACGACTGCGGCTCTCAGTACCGTCACGGACGCGGGGACTTACGTTACCACGGTGCACCTAACGAACGGAACGGATACTGCGGAGTACAGTATCGAGTGGACGATCGACAAGGCGAAGTTCGATTTGTCGGGCGTGCGCTGGCTTCCTAAGGACGGAGAGATAGAGTACAGCGACGATATGAGCATCGTGATCGATCCCGATACGCTTCCCGCAGGGTTGAGCGTGAAAGAGTATGACGGCTCGTACAGCGTGAGCTCGGTCGGACAAAACGGGCAGGCGATCGTTATCTTTAAGGTCGCCGATTCGGATAATTACGTGTTGCCCGTAAGCACGGACAGTACGACTTATATTTTCAAAGCACACGACGGGCTTACCGATTTTGAATGGTCTAAGGATTGGGAAGTCGTGCCTGCGGAAATCCCCGTCGTTTGGACGGTGGGAACGGTCACCGCGAGCGGGAACAAAAAGACAAACGCGAAGATGCTCGACGGCGGCTACGACGCGTACCTCGATTACGTGTATTACGAATCGGACAGCAGGGGGAACGTTGCGGACGGAGCAACGCCCGTCAGCGAGCTTTCTATCGTAGAGGGCACGGTCAAATATTACGTTACGGAAGTATCGGTAAAGCCGAACTTTACCGCGCAATACAAGCTTGAAGCGGGCAAGAGCAACCGCTCGGGCGTATTCGAAGTAGGGCATACGCTTACCGCCGTTCAGCTTGCGGCGAAAAAGACGGAATACACCTATTGGGGACAGTCCGTTGATTTCAAATTCAAGGTAACGCAGGGGTCGGTCACGGAAGAAGCGTTTGATATCACCTACTATAAGGGTACGCTTCGCCAGGTGAATCCGCCCAAGGACGTTGGCACTTACACTGCCCGCATCAGCTTAAAGAACAATTATACGAACAAGTATTATATCGACGGCGATTATTCGTTCGAGTATGAAATCGTGCGTGCGGTCATTAAAATCGACTGGAACACGGGCACGAAGCCGCCTGCACTGAAACTGACTTCGGAAGAGAAGGCGTGCGTTTCCTACGAGTATTGCGATAGTACGGAAAATACGGTGAGCCTTAATACCATTCGCTTGACGCCCGGCACGTATAAAGTGCGTGCGGTCATCAAGAGCGCAAGCGCAAAAAATTATATCTTCAACAACTATTCGACCGTGACCGATTGGCAGCAGTTCACCGTGGCGAGCGGGGAATTGATCAACGATCCCGAAACGGCTGCGCCCTTCAATCCTACCGTAGACCCCAACAGCTATACTATGGTGAGGTTTTCTCTTACAAGCCCTACGGGTACGGCGGGAGCAGAGCCGCAGCTCTGGAACAGTGCGGGATTGACAAAAGACGTCGACTATGTGATTGCGTACTTCAAAGACGGGAATCCCACAGGCGATTTCTCCGCCGCGGGTGAGTATGAAATCAGGGTGACTTTGATCGGGAACGCGGTAAGTCAGTACCGTCTTGAAAGCGGTAGCGATAAGTTAACGTATACGATCGTAGTCGGAAACGTTGACGGAACAACCACGACTCCGAACGGTGAGGGGAACAACCCTTCGGACGCTACGATTATTTCCTACCTGCCTTTGATTTTAAGCGGCGTTTCGCTCGTGCTCATTATCGTATTTACGGTCATGACCCTGAACAATCTTTCCGCCGCAAAAGAGGCAAGGGCAAAGACGAAAAAACTTGCAACCATGTCTTACTCCTTTGCGCCCGCGGGCTTGCTTGCGATGGTGCTTGGGCTTTCGGAGACGAATTGGTGGATCATAGCGGGCGTTTTGATGGGGCTTGCGCTCGTCATGGCAATCGTCGCCTTCATGTCGAAGAACAAGAAAAAGAAGGCGCTCGCGGCGCTTGAAGAGGAGCAGGAGCGCATTGCCGAAGAAAAGGAGTATGCAAGGCAGGACGAACAGCAGCGCCGCGACAACGAAATGAAAATGATGTTCGCCGCAATGCAGCAGGGCGGCTACGGGCAGCCCGCGTACGACGATTCGCATATTCAGAATCTGATCGCTTCCACGGTTTCCGCATTGCTTCCTTCGATTCAACAGCAAATGGCGCTACCGCCCGCGCAGAGCGATCCCAGCGTATACGCCGCGCCTCAGCCCGATTACGCCGCGCGTGCGGAAAATGAAGAGCTTCGCGCTCAGCTTGCGCAGCAACAGGAGCTTTTGAATCAGATTCTGCAAAACCAACAGCAGGCGCAACAGCAGGCGTATGAAGAAGAGCCTATCGACGATATTTCCTGGCTCGGCAACAGCGAAGAGGTCGTGTCCTTGGAAGAATCCTACGGCGCATTGAACGACGACGGAAGAAGGGCTTACTACGAAATCGGCAGCTATATCATGAGCAAGCCGAGAACGAGTCAGAACGACGGAAGATACGCGGTGCTCTTCAAGTATCGCGGAAGAACGATATTCAAGCTCGCTATAAAAGACGACGCGCCCGTATTGTATTATCCTTCGACGAGCGGCGGCAGGGAAGAAGTCCGCGTTGAGGATGCTTCCACGTTAGAGCTTGCAAAGAGCGCGATCGACCGTACCGTTTCAAAAGTCGATAGTCAAATGTAAAAGCATGAAAAAAGACCGCCGAACAATCGGCGGTCTTTTTTTATTTTGCGTTAAAGTTCAACTGCGTTTTCTTGAATGGAAATTTCGCTCTGATAGAAGGCGGAAAGTCCTTTTTTAAGCTCCGCGTAATCGGCGTGAGCAAAGGTTTCCAAAGCGGAGTGCATGGCAAGCTGTGCAAGCCCCAAATCGACGGAGGGAATACCGACTTGCGAAAAGCTGATATGACCCAAGGTGCTTCCGCTTTTCATATCCGAACGGTTGAAGAAATACTGGTATTTCACGCCCGCGTTCTCAAACAGTGTTTTTATAGCTGCGGAAGTGAGCGCGTCGCTCGTATAAGCTCCGTTCGCATGAATTTTGATCACGATCCCGCCGCCCATAATGGTTTGATTCGTGGGGTCGCATTTTTCGGGGTGGTTGGGGTGCACGGAGTGCGCGTTGTCGAGTGAAATCAATAGGGAAGAGGCGCACGATTGCATAAATTCTTCCTCCGTCTTTCCCTGTATAAGCGAAATACGTTTCAAGGTCGATTTCAAGAAATCGCTTCCCGCGCCCTGCCAGGTGCACGAGCCGATTTCTTCGTTGTCGAAGAACGCCGCAACGCATACGCCGTTCGTTCCGTTTGCGATCGCATGGAGCGTGGCGCAAACGCTCGTCATATTATCGATGCGGGGAGAAGAGAGAAATTCGCCCCTCGCACCGTTTATAAAGGGCTTTTCCGCAGAAACCACATATAAATCGCGTGCAACCGCTTCCGTCTTTAACGCCGCATCGCCCAAAGCGTAGAGGGGCAGAAGATCGGTCTGCGGGTCGGGTGCGAACTGGCTATTCGCTTCCCGATTCATGTGTATCGCAAGCGAGGGAATAACGACGCTCTCTTCCGAGGAATAAAGTTTGGAAACGAGCTTTCCGTTCTCTTCTTGAACGATTCGTCCTGCAATGCGCAAGTGACGGTCAAAGAAGGTGTAGTGGAGCAATCCGCCGTAGGTCTCTACGTTCAGCCGCGTAAAATTGCCCTTCATTTCGGGGGATTCTTTGAGCTTTAAGCAGGGGGAATCGGTGTGGCTTGCAACAATTTTGAAGTTGCCGTCCTTATGAAAAGTAAAGGCAATCAAACTGCTGCCGTTTCTTGTAACGAAGTATTTTCCACCCTCTTTCAAGTTCCAGTTATCCCGCTCGTCGAGCGCGGTAAATCCCTTTTCTTCAAGGAATTTTTTTGCGTTCGCAACTGCGTGATAGGGCGTTAAGGAGTTTTCCAAAAACGAGATCAAATGTTTCATAAAAATATTATAAGCCTTTTTCAAACAGATTGCAACTAATTCACCCGGCAATTTGACACGCGAGATACAATTTGGTATAATAATGCGGAAACTTATGCGGACGATATTACACAGCGATTTGAATAATTTTTACGCTTCGGTAGAGCTGTTGCGCCGTCCGGAGCTTAAAGAATTTCCCGTCGTGGTCGTAGGCTCGAAAGAGGATCGGCACGGCGTCGTGCTTGCAAAGAACGAGATCGCAAAGCGCATGGGCGTTAAAACGGGCGAGGTGTATTGGCAGGCAAAGAAGAAATGCGGGGAAACCTTAAAGGAGCTCCCCGTAGATTTTGCGACCTATCATCGCGTTTCAAGGGAAGTCCGCAAAATTTATTCGGAATACACCGACCGCATCGAGCCCTTCGGAATCGACGAGTGCTGGCTCGACGTCACCGAAAGCGTGAATCTCTTCGGAAGCGGCAGAGCGATCGCGGATATTATCCGTAACCGCGTCAAACGGGAGACGGGGCTTACGGTGAGTATCGGCGTTTCCTTCAATAAAATTTTCGCAAAGCTTGGCTCGGATATGAAAAAACCCGACGCGGTAACCGAGATCACGCCCGAC
>JAIDSX010000136.1 GCA_029060985.1 Clostridia bacterium
ATCATATGGTGCAGCTTTGTTCCGCTTTGGAAACCTACGAGGGCTGCCGCGTGCTCTACGATTTCAGTTATCCGCTGAGAAAAGGCGAAGAGGAAAAAGTCGTCGTACAAAACGAGCTTCTTGAAACGCCCAATGAAATTGCAGGGACGATGAAAATATATCTTGAAAATCGCTTGCTTTTTTCCCAAAATTTATTTATCATGAATGAGTAGGAGAGGGGCGGAACACCGCCTTGCAGGGGCTATGCGGATCAATAAATTTCTTGCGGAACAGGGCGTTGCGTCCCGCAGAGAGAGCGACAAACTCATTCAAGAGGGCAGAATTACAATTAACGGAAAAAGAGCGAATCTCGGCGATGAAATTACGCCAAACGACACGGTTGCGCTTGACGGAAAAATTCTTTCCCATAAAGTCAAATACGAATACTATATGTTAAACAAGCCGAAGGGCTGCGTTTCAACGGTCACGGACGATAAGGGAAGGAAGACGGTAATGGATTTTTTGCCCGCAGGCGCGGGAAGAGTATTCCCCGTGGGACGGCTCGACTACGATACGGAAGGTATGCTCATCTTAACGAACGACGGCGACCTTGCCTACCGGCTGACTTCCCCGAAGAACGAAATTCCAAAGACCTACCTCGTCCGCGTGGAAGGCGCAATCACCGCAAACCAACTTAACCGCGTGCGGGCGGGCGTGGAAATTGAAAAGGGCGTCGTCACCAAAAAGTGCAGAGTCACGGTTACGGAGACAAGTAAAACCTATACCAAAATGCAAGTCGTTTTGACCGAAGGCAAAAACCGTGAAATAAGACGTCTGTTCGAGGTGGAGGGCAAAACCGTAGACTTTATCAAACGCACGAAGATCGGGGACTTAACGCTTACTGGACTCGACCGCGGCGCAATCAGACGGCTCTCGCAAGAAGAAATATTTTACCTCAAAAACTTATAAAACGGATAGTCAAAACACATATTCGCAAATCGGCGGATATGTGTTTTTTATGCGATTTTGCGGTTCGTACGTTATAATCTAATTTGAATCAGGGAGAAATAATTGTGGCAATTACGATAAACATTTATTATAGCGGTAAAAACGGTAACGCAGTTAAATTCGCCAAAGAAATGATTTCATCGGGTATCGTGCAAGCAATTCGCAACGAAACCGGTAATTTGCGATACGATTATTTTCTGCCTATCGACGAATCGGAAACGGTGCTTTTGATTGATAGTTGGAAAGACCAAAACGCACTTGATATCCATCATAGCTTACCTTTAATGGGGCAAATCGCCGCATTACGTGAAAAGTACGATTTGCATATGAAAGTCGAAAGGTACGTTTTAGACGAAGCGGAATCCGAACATGATGATGCTTTTATTAGAAAATAAATCAAAGTTAAAAGCGCCCCAAAGGGCGCTTTTTAATTTTGTTATATTTAATTTTAACCTTGCTTTATAAACACACCGTCGAAAATAATGCACGCGCCGATTCCACCCGCCGCAGGGAAGATTTCAACGCGGGTCGCTTTACCCAGCGAAGAGGATAGCCGTTCGATGTCTGCCGTTGCAATCAACGAGCTTTCAACGTGCAGGGAAATGGCTGTTCCCATTTCTTCCACGATATTAATTTTGGCATTCTCGTCGCAATCCCAAATAATGTCCGCAATAACGAGAATCGCTTCTTTTGCTTCCTTATACCGCGGGTGGTTTTTAACAAGACTCGGCTTATCCAGCTTATTCTCGTCAATTACTTTTAAGATTGCATGGATTTCTTCGCTTTTCTTTGCCATAATATTTTTCCTTTTATAAACTTCTCAAAAGTCCTACGACTTTACCGAGCAGAGTCACTTCGTCCAGCACGAAATCGCTCATTGATTCGTTTTCAGGGTGAAGAATAATTTTGCCGTCACGGCGGTAAAAACGTTTTACAGTCGCGCCCTCGGATATGCCGTCGTCAAACATAGCGACCACAATATCTCCGTTGTCTGCCGTTGCCTGTTTTTTTACGACAATTTTATCGCCGTCCAAAATTCCCGCTTCGATCATACTGTCGCCGTGTACGCGCAACATGAAGAGCTCGTCTCCCTTAAATTCGCTCGAAGGTAGGGGATAGTATCCTTCAAAATTCTCCGTTGCGAAAATCGGCTGACCTGCGGTGACCGTACCGATCAGGGGCACGTTCACCATTTCACCACGCTTCAAAGCGACGGCGCGCTTCTTATTGTCGATCTTTTCAAGATGCCCCAAATCGCGCAAACGGTTGATATAATCGTACGCCGTTGCGGTGGATTTAATGCCGAGCTCGCGGCAGATATCCCGCACGGTAGGGGGGAAACCGTAATTGTCGCAGTAGTCGTTAATAAAAGCAAGCACCGCAAATAATTTCTTCTGATCTAACATGACGATTCTCCTTTTATGCTATTATAACACAAAAGAAGAGCAAATGCAAACAAATGTTCCAAATTTTTGGAATTTTTTTACGCTTTTTTCTTGCGTATCAATTAAAACGGGCGTATAATAGAGCTATGGAAAAACAGATATGTGTGCTCGACGAAACGAAGGAATGCGATAACTGCATGGAATGCGAAATTTGCGATCTCGATCCGAATAAAATTTGCGATAACTGCGGTAAGTGTCTTGAATACAAGGACTTTGCGTCCATCAAAATCGACGGAATCTATACCGATCCCAACAAAGTTCCTAAAAAGTACCGTTAATCCCTTGGAATCTCCGCAAGAAAACGGCTGAACTTCGAAAGGTTTTTGCGGTCGATCGTTCCCGTTACGGTGAGTCCGTCGTCATTGTAGACGGCCTTTTCCCCGAAGAGAAAGGAGCGCAACGCACCGTATTCCTTCATATCGGAATAGGGGAAGAGTAGCTTTACCGAATAAAACCCGTCCGCCAACGCTTTTAGGATTCTTGCTTTCAGCTCGTCGAGCCCCGCGCCCGTCTTTGCGGAAATTCGGATAAAATCCTTCGGAACGGAGGCGTCCGTGACGGCGTCGCATTTGTTCATGACGACGAGATAGGGGGAAGAGCAGCCCAAACTTTTTAAGGTATCGAGCGTGGTCGTAAGCTGCGTTTCGTAGTCGCCCGATCCGTCGCATACGACAAGCGCCAAATCGCAATTTACTGCGCTCTCCAAGGTGGACTTGAATGCCTCAATGAGGTTGTGCGGCAGATCCTGCAAAAAGCCGACCGTATCGACGAGCAAAAAGGGGATCCCTTCGAT
>JAIDSX010000137.1 GCA_029060985.1 Clostridia bacterium
CGTGGTCAACGTGGCCGATAGTACCGATGTTGACGTGGGGCTTGCTTCTGTCGAATTTTGCCTTTGCCATTTTGAGTGATCCTCCGATAAATTTTTTATTTTTTTGATAACTTTTCCGACATATTGTGTCGGAGCGCAGCTATCTATCAATACCTTGATATAAGCTGATTCCGCTTACCGAATCATATTATAACCGATAACGGAAATTTTTGCAATGTTTTTATTGCATTTTTTTGGGAAAATTTCTAAATTCTCCCTATAAAACCGATTATTTGTCCTCTTTCGAAGCGCGGGACGAGATAATTTTCTCGGAAATGCTCTTCGGCACTTCGTAGTAGTGGTCGAATTGCATCGTGAACTGTCCTCTGCCCTGCGTGCGCGAACGGAGCTCCGTTGCGTAACCGAACATTTCGGAGAGCGGGATTTCCGCGTCGATGATCTTCGCGCCGTTGCGGTCGTCCGTACCCAGAATCGTGCCGCGGCGTCCCGAAACGTTACCCATCAGATCGCCGAAGTAATCTTCGGGCGTGATGATCTGCACCTTCATGATGGGCTCGAGAAGGACGGGCTTCGCCTTTTCCATACCGTTCTTGAACGCCATAGAGCCTGCGATCTTGAACGCCATTTCAGACGAGTCGACTTCGTGATAGCTACCGTCGTAGACCTGCACTTTGAAGTCCACCATTTCGTAGCCCGCAAGATAACCGTTCTTCGCCGCCTCCTGGATACCCTTGTCGATCGCGGGGATATATTCCTTGGGAATAGAGCCGCCGACCGTCAAATCCTCGAACGCATAACCCTGACCGGGCTCCTGGGGAATGAGGTGAATCTTACAGTGACCGTACTGACCTTTACCACCCGACTGACGCTTGTACATACCCTCTGCGTCCACCGCGGAGCGGAAGGTTTCGCGGTATGCAACCTGCGGTGCGCCGACGTTCGCTTCCACGTGGAATTCACGAAGCAAACGGTCTACGATAATGTCGAGGTGTAGCTCGCCCATGCCGGCGATAATGGTCTGCCCCGTCTCTTTGTCTGTATAGGTCTTGAAGGTGGGGTCTTCTTCCGCGAGCTTGATGAGCGCAAGCGTCATCTTCTCCTGTCCCGCTTTTGTCTTGGGCTCGAGCGAGAGCTGAATAACGGGCTCGGGGAATTCCATCTTTTCGAGAATGATCGGGTGCTTTTCGTCGCAGAGCGTATCGCCCGTCGTCGTATTTTTAAGTCCTACGATCGCGCAGATATCGCCCGAATAAATGCAGTCGATATCCTTTCTTTCGTTGGAGTGCATCTGAACGAGACGGCCTACCCTTTCCTTCTTCTCCTTCGTGGAGTTGTAAACGTAAGAGCCTGCTTCCAAAACGCCCGAATAAGCGCGGAAGTAAGCAAGCGAGCCTACGAACGGGTCGGTCGCAATCTTGAAAGCAAGTCCCGCGAAGGGAGCTTCGTCGGAAGTTTCTCTGATTTCCTCTGCGCCCGTCTTGGGATTGACGCCCTTTACGTGCGCAACGTCCAAGGGGCTGGGAAGGAAGTTGATGACCGCGTCGAGAAGGAACTGCACGCCCTTGTTGCGGTAAGAAGAACCGCAGAGCATAGGAATTGCTTCCATTGCAAGGCAGCGCTGACGCAAACCGCCGATGAT
>JAIDSX010000138.1 GCA_029060985.1 Clostridia bacterium
ACCCACGGCTATTCGTCGGCAGCGTCAGTTTTGTAGAAGAGACAGATATGACGGAAAGAAGCTTTTATTAAAAAATGAAACAAATCCGATTATTTCTTTAGAGTTGGAAACAAATGACAAAGAGAAAGTGCTTGAAGCAATCAATAAACTAAAAACGTTAGATATAGTTTTGGTTGCCGAGCCATCCTATGTATATGAGACGGAAATACAGTGGACGCCTTCGGATTCGCAGTACAGTAAGCAGTGGGGATGCAGCAATTCTTCAGGAATACAAGCCGAAATGGTTTGGAATTATACCAAAGGAAGCACAAGTGTAAAAGTTGGTATTATGGAATCAGGCGGTATTGACATGAACCATGAAGATTTGCGGGGACGGGTTTTTGCAGGCAATTATGCGACTCCCGCCGACGGGAATCCTGCTCACGGAACGCACATTGCTGGAATAATTGGGGCGGCGCATAATGGACTTGGTATTGCGGGGGTTTCTGAAAGCAGCATGTACTTGTTGAATCACAATATGCCTAATGCTTTGGCATATGCTACTCAAAATGGGATAAAAGTGGTCAATGCGAGTTTTAGATATACAATAGAAGCGACTGGTAAAAATGCTCCATATAATGCAACGGATTATACCGCAATTAAAAATTTTAACGGGTTATTGGTTTGCTCGGCAGGGAATGAAGGGGCGAATAATGAAATAATTGAACGTTATCCGTGTAATTATAATTTGCCCAATGTGATTGCCGTAGGAAATATCACTAAAAAAGGTGAAAGAGCGAGTGATTCCAATTACGGGAAAGAGAAAGTACATGTTTATGCTCCTGGTGAAGATATTTACAGTACTCTTCCCAATAATGATTATGGCACTAGGAGCGGTACTTCCATGGCGGCGCCGCATGTAACAGGGGTGGCGGCGTTATTGTTGTCGCTCAACCCCAGTCTCACGGGCGCAGAGTTAAAGCAGTATATTTTGAACGGAGCAGACAATATAAATATCAGCACGCCGGACGGCAATCAAAACGTAAAAAAATTGAATGCGTATGGAGCATTAAAGAGCGTTCCGCGAGATCGGTTATTCGAGTCAACAGAAAATAGTTATTATAAAATCAGTTCAGAAAATCATTTGAAATCTATGGAGCTTTTTGCGTTACAACGCGCTACGGGCAAAGAGATATGCGATGGTTTTACACTTACGCAGGATATTACATTAAGCGGGCAATGGACGCCTATACAAACAAAATTCGCAGGAAGTTTTTATGGTAATGGGCATACAATCCGAAATATGAATATCCATGTAACGGATAACGATTTGCCAAATCGCTACTTTGGGTTTTTTCGTCAGATTTCCAATGGGGCAGTGAGCAATTTAAGATTTGAGAATTGCAATATTACCACGGACAATATATCGAACGAAAACGAAGTGGTGGGCTTCGGTATTTTATCGGGAAGCGGCGGCTCAATGAATAACATCACGGTATCGAATTGCACTATAAAATGTAGCGTAGGGAATTCTTCTGTGGGCGGATTAACAGGATTTCTATCGACGAGTAGCGACTATTGTTCAAATTGTACCGTCGAAGGCGGAGGATTCGAATCATCAGGATTTTCATTGGGAGGGATGATTGGTCGGCATGTTAACGGATTTATAAGCGGAGCGAAGTGTTATACGAAGCTGACCGTAAACGATTATAATGATTCAAAACATGTCGGGAAAATTTGCGGATATGAAAGTAAAGGGGGTGAGTGTGGCGGTGATTGCAACGTTGAAATTGTGAAAAATCCAAAATCAAATCCGTGTGTGGCGACGGGTACTTTAATAACGCTTGCGGACGGGCGACAAGTGCCTGTGGAAACGCTTACAGGGGACGAAATGCTACTCGTATGGAATTTGCAGACAGGATGCTTCGATACTGCGCCTATTCTGTTCATCGACAGTGACCCTTGGCAATCTTACAAAGTAATTAATCTTGCGTTCTCGGACGGGACAAGCGTAAAAGTGATTTATGAGCACGGTTTTTGGGATTACGATTTGAATAAATACGTTTATATCAAAGAAGATGCGGTGCAATACATAGGGCATTGGTTCAATAAACAGACTATGGACGAAAACGGCAATTTTGTATCGAAGAGGGTACAATTGACAAACGTAGTCGTTCAAAATGAGGACACGGCGACATACAGTCCCGTAACGTATGGGCATCTTTGCTATTATGTTAATGGTATGCTCTCTATGCCGGGCGGAATCAGCGGATTGTTCAATATTTTTGATGTGGATTCCGAAACAATGAGCTACGATTTGGCGTTAATGCAGGCTGATATTGAACAATACGGATTATTCACATACGAAGAGTTTGCTGAGTTTGTTCCCGTTACGGAAGGAGTATTTGAAGCGTTCAATGGTCAATATCTGAAAGTGGCAATCGGAAAGGGCATGATCACAATTGAAGAATTGCAGACATTGGCTACCCGTTATCAGAAATTCTTTAACTTCTGAAAATAGTTATAAATATTAACATTAAATATCCACCGGTTATGCCGGTGGATATTTTTTTAACGTGTTCCAAGGGGCGTGTCGAATAATTTCCAATAAATTACAAAAAATGAACGAAAGGAGCAAATTCATATACTTAAAAATGAAATATTTTAAGAAAATTTGAAAAAACAAAAAAATATTTTCGGAAAACGTATTGACAGTTAAAAAATACATTGTATAATATTATTTGTATCATCGCAAATAATGTAATTTGCAAAATAAGGGGGGAGATTCAGTAATGAAAAAGTGGAAAGTGCTTTTAGTCATGCTTTGCGCGATGCTCGTTTCCATCGGACTCTTTGCTTGTAAGAGCAATGACGATGAAGAGCCTGTATCCGGCGAAGACATTGACAGAGTCACGGATTTGAAAGGTGTAAACAATTTGTCGTTTACCGATGAAAACAAGTGGGACGACATTTTGACCTATTTGCAGAGCCACGCGAGAGTGGAGTGCAGAACGGTAAGCCGCGAGACGATCACGGTCAACGGATCGGACTGCGACTTCGAGCATACGATCGATTTTGACGGTGACGGTCACTGCAAGGTCGGTAACTATACCGTTAAGGCGAAGCCGAAGCAGAACAACCCGAAAAACGCCGTTTCCGCGGCAAAAACGCTTTCGGTAACGCACGCTTTCGGCACGGCGGACGCAAACAACGTACAGACCTGTTCCCATTGCTTTGCAACGAGAACGTACGCGCAGGAGAATTCGATCATTCACTACGGTACGTTCCATGTCGGTACGAATGCAGAAGTCCCCGATGACGTTCACAACCAGCAGCTCGTTAACGGCGAGTTGGTAGCAGGGGACGACGGCACGGCCGGCGCGGTATTCACCAATAACAATAAGGGCAAGACCTATATCAAAGATTTCGGCAACGTCACCATCGACGGCAAATCCGTCAAGGTGCCTACGCTTTCGGTCGGTCAGCTCGAGCCCGGTATGACGATTACCGTAAAGGGGAAAGCGCAAACGAGCGCTTTGGGCGACAAGGTAGGCTGGAAAGCGAAGAACGAAGCCTGGAACTTCCCCGTTATCGGTATTGCGGATACGGGCTTGAACAATCCCGTTTGGGAAGGAAATGCAACCGAGACCGGAAGCTATACGGGCGGTACTTCCGTATTCGTCCGCGGCGAAGGCTGGGTGCTTTATAACGGCGTCGGCAACGCGACCGAAAACGATCGTCCGCTTTCCGCGCTCAGCTTTAAGAACGGCACGTTCAGCACCGAAGGGAGCACGTACAGAAACTACGGCTCGCACTCGAATGCAACGTCTTCCGACGGCGAAAAGCGCCCCGCAAGTTTCACGCCCGGTCAAATCCCGAGCGTAAACGATTGGGTGGACTGGGTCGTTTACTCCACGGGTAACACGAGCAACTCGCTTGATTCCTACACGAGCTTAACGGAGATCGAGCTTACCTGGAACTACCGTCAGGACGGTATTATCGAGCTTATCTATATCGTAAACGGCTCCAAGCTCACCTGTATGATCAAAGTGCCCAATGCGACGAAGGGCTACTACGATACGATTCTCCACGGCGACTACGTCGATATGTGGATCGAATCCTACGAGAGAATCGAAACGCTCACGCCTACGAACTTTACCGCAAGCGTCAAGAGCGACAATCTGTACTACGAAGGACAGACGTTTAATCCCGATACGATTTCGGCGAGCTTCACCTATAAGCAGCTCCCCGACGCAAGACCTCAGGCGCTTACGCTTGAAAACATTTATGCAACTGATAAAAAGAATGTTACCATCGCTCCTATTGAGGATCCCAAGAAGCCTTCCGATCCGTTCATTACGACGGAAGCCAACTGGGTCTCCTTGGCGGAAAACCCCGTATCGACGGGTTACACCTATTACAGGGTGAAGATTTCGAAGGGCGGCGAGGATTGGTACGCAGTCTTCCCTGCAAGCGAAATCCACGCCGTTGCAAACAAGATCGTAGCCGCTTACGGCGCAGACGCGTTGGGCTTAAAGAACAACAACACGGTCGGCGAGCTTAAAATCGGCACGGACGGCACGAAGATCACCTTGACGCCCGTCGGCAGCGTATACGCACAGAAGATTACGGACAATACGTTAACGTGGACGAACGGTCCGGTCGGTGAAGGACACAGATACGTTGCTCTTAAAATCGAGGGCGACCTTAGCGCAATTACTTCGGTTAAGAGCGGCGAAACGGACGTTCCTTATATCTACAATAACGGAGAGCTCCTTCTTGCGCTCACCGCAGATACCAAGGTCGTTACGGTCGAGGGCTTGAACGGCGGTGAGGACGGTACCGTGACGGAATTCAATTTCGGCACGATAAAGGGCTTTGACCTTACGAGTACGATCACGATCGGCAGCGGCTGGTATCTCAACAGCGCCGAGAGCGAAGTGACCGTTACCTTCACCCCGAATGAAGGCAAGACGTTGGGTATTGTTAACGTCGGTGGTCAAATGTTCCGCAGTCCCACTGATTTGATTACGAATAAAACTACCGACTACAAAAACAGCTACGGCTTCTCGTTCGACGCCGACAAAACAAAGATCGAAGGGGATACGTTGACGATCGTAGTCAAATTCACCGCGGCAAATCTTTTGAACTATGCGGCTCGTTCGATCAGCGTTTACATCGGCAGAGACGTCGAGTTCGATTACAAAATCGATTACAAACCCGAGTTTGCGAAGGGCGCAGACGATATCGTCGACGCGAACTACTACACCTTTGTTGAGGGCGGCAAGATTTACCTTGCAAAGATGGCTGAGGACGCTACGGACGGCAATAACGCGCTTACGCTCAATCTGAACGCGGGCAACGACAAGATCGCGCTTTTGAATCTTGCCTACAACTATAACGCTACGGCGGGCACCGCTACTTTGAGAAATGAAGCGGAGCTTACGGGCGCAGCTATCAGCGTTGTTAAAATCGCGGGCACGGATATGATCCTCATCGAAATCGATCCTGCCCAGAACGGTATCAACGGAACTACGTACGGCTATCAGCTGAAAACGGGAGCTGCCTACTCCGCGAGCTACTTCGCAGTATCGGGCAACACCGTAACGAAGGCAACCGTTACTACGACGGAGTCGTTGATCATCAACGAAGGCTCCTGCCAAGAAACGGGACTTTCGGGCTATATCAATGAGTCGGGCGAAGTTACGTTCGTTGCAACGCCCACGGAATTCGCGGGTAAGCACAGCAGCAATATTGCTAATGCGGGTGACGTTTGCCAATACTGCGGTCAGACCGCTCAAAGAAAGAGACCCGCGGTATCTGGTGACAATCCTACGGCTACCCTTCACGATAACGAATTCTTGGAATTCTGGGGCTCGTTCGCTTCCGTAGATCAGACGTTGACCGAGAAGAACGAATATCCTATGTGGAACGGTCTCGTTATGCAGCTCGTCGTCGGCAATAAGTCCTACCGTATCAGAAACGACGGTCCGATCATCGATTGGGCTTTGAATACGGCGGTTGAGGATTCGAAGATCACCTCTTCGTTGGACAAAAACAACGGCGCGCGTACGCCTGTCGGAAGATTGGACGCAGACGGCGTACAAATCAGAGAAGCCGACTTCCTTGCAACCTTGAACGCAGGTGCGACCTTCCGCGTCTGGGCGGGCTATCAGGACGGCACGTTCACGACGACCTGGCGTTTCTATAAGGCAGGCGAGGAAGCACAGGGAAAAGTTTATTTCGAATTCACGCATAAGTTCGAAGAACTCGATGCAAATGCGCTTACGCTCAACATTACCCTCGAAAAAGCAACGATGGGCGAGAATAGCGGCAACGTATTCTGGATGACGGGCGTGATCGATAAGACCGCGATCACGAACGCGGAGAAAGCCGAAACTACGAGCAACGTTACGCTTGCAGTCGGCGGAATCGAAAATCACTTTGCGGTCGTTACGGCAACGGGCGGCAACGCAACTTTGCTCACTCCTGCCGTGAAGAACGAGCTCGGCATTACGGACGCGGACGGCTACACCAAGTACGTTAAGGTTGCTATTGCAATTAACAAAGACAACAGGGCGTACACGGACGGTAATGCGGTTGCAAAGGTTTATACCGACGCGGCGTTTGAGCATCTTCGCAAAGGCGCTAAGGCGGAATTTAATGAAGATAAGGACGTACTCACCGTAACGATCGCACTCGGTGCGGGCGAAGACGCTCCCGGCACGTATTATATCGACCTTAAAAATAATACGGCGCACAACTTGCAGAACGATATCAAACTTGACCTTTCGGCAGTCTCCATGTACAGTACGAAGGGTACGGTCGATAAGACGGGCATCTCCCTGATCAAGGGCGGAGACCTTGTAATTAACTACAATATCGTTTCCCAAGAGTTTACGAACTTAAAGGTGAAGCTCGGTGATTCCGAAGCGGTGCCTGCGGCAACCTTTAAGCTTGGCAAGTTTGATGCAACATGGGAGACAATCACCGACGACGAGAATTATACGCATAAGCTTACGATCACCGTTCCTCCTCAGAGTAAGATTGAGAACGTTCCCGAATACGTTGTAAGCCTGCTTGACGGCGATAAGACGGCGGTAACGAATAAAGTTATTCCCGATGCTCCTACCGTTGGCGAAAACGAAACCGACGTAAACCTCTTCAAGCATGAAGACGTTTACGGATATGCAGAGGGCGATAAGCTGTACCTCTACCTCTTCGGCGAGAGCGCAACGGGTAAGAATTACCTCGTGTTCAACGCGAACAATGCTGCGACGATTGCCAATGCAAATGAAACGCTTATGCCTTATAGCCTTGCGCACTCGGTCAACGACAACCTCGTTACGTTCACGTCTTCGAACGACTTGACGGATGCGAAGAACGCCTCGAATGAAAGGGTCGTTGCGGCTACGCACGTTGAGGGCGGATCCTTCAAGCTGACGCAGTTTGTGATCGACCTCAGCTACTTTAAGATCAATGCAGACGCGCAGTACTACTGCTACGTACTCACCACCGAGAACGAGGGGGCATACTTCTACTCGGTAGATGTAGATAATGAGGGAAGAAAGATTACTAATTCGGAGGTAGACACTAGCGTTAGTCCGGTACAGGCGGCTAAAATCGACTGTACGAAGATCGGCTCTCAAGGCTACGCGATTACGGATGGTGAAAGCATTCTTGGCTTCTCCGGACTTGAAGTAGTTCCTATGACCCATGACTGGACGGTAGTTGCAAACGGTGGCGGTCAACACGTATGCTCGAAGTGCGGCGCGGTCGCTATTGCCGGCAACGCTAAAAACGCGGCGGTTGGATCGGCTGTGCTTGCGCCCATCACGAAGGGCGAGGGTGAAAACCAAAAGACCGAGAGCATCGTTGAAACGGGTATTACGGTTTCGTTTGAAGTTAAGGCTACTCTCGTTACCGCTCCCGGTGACGACTGGTCGGCGAACACGTTGGTTCCTACGGGTACCGGACTCATCATTACCCTTCCCAACCTTGACCCTTGGAACAATACCGTTGCTTCGTTGAAAAACGCGAGCCAAAGGGATAAAGACCTTGCGAAGAAGTTTAAGGGTGTAAATGCTTTCCCCGGTGCTTCGGAATACAAGAACAACGCAGGATGGAACGTATTTAACGGGACTTCCTATGCTACGTTTGTAATCAGTCAAGAGAGTGGTATTCAATATTATCGGGATGGCGTACTTGTTGTCCATTACGCTGCAGATAGAGCAGTCGGCACAGGAAAGGTTGCCGAGTATGCAGAACTTTTCCTGTCACTAACAGAGAAAGTAGGACTTACAATCGGTGCAGGTACTACGATCAATGCAGTAAAGGACGCGCTTGTTCAGCGTATTGCACTTACCGAAAAGCAGGTTGCGGAGCGTTATCAGTCCCACCTTATGGAAACGCTTCCGACCCACACGACGCACACCTACGTAAACGATAAGTGTGCTTGCGGCGCGCTTGATCCCGAACACGGAACCGTAGAAAGTAAGCCGCACGTTGACAACAGCAATCCTAAGGATTGGAAGTGCGACATCTGCGGAGCAACCATTACGCACACGCACACTTATGAAAACGGAGTCTGCACTCAGTGCAACGAGCCTTGCAGTCACGACTTCAACGCAACGACGGGCGAATGCAGCAATGATTGCGGTATGAAACGCGTTGCAATGGCGGAACAAACGTACACTGCGGCTAACTTCAATGCGGGCTATATTGACGCGGCGGATACCGCAAAAGTTGTCACTCGGTTGCAAAACGGTTGCGAAGTTACCTTCAGGGGTAAATTGACAAGCGAGTGCTCGAAAGTATACTTTGGAATCACAGTTCAAATTTGGAAGTATGGTACGTCCTATGCGCGCGGAAGCGAATGTGCGTTCTTGCAGGGCAACGGTTGGTGCTTAGACGGTTCTTGGACGAACAAGACGTCGGGCAACGGTATCATCATTCCCGGTTCCGGTTCTGCAACGCTCGAGTCGCTTGGCGATGGTGGAAGAAACGGTTTCACCTATGAGATTACGGTTGCATTCAATAACGGTACGGTAACCGTTACTTATAAGGCATGGAGTGGCGCGACGACGGGTAATCCTACTCATACCGGTGTTTCGACTTACAAGAACGTGACCGAAAAGGAATTGGCAGTTGCATTCGGACCCGACGGTACGACGTTGGCTGACGGTATCACGATCAACGGAACGGAAATTGTTAATAAAACTCCCGCAACGCCCGAAGCGTAAGCAACCACGACCGAGTAAAATCGGCTAACTAAAAACAAAACCCCTCCCTCGCGGGAGGGGTTCGTTTTTACTTTTTTTGCGTATGGACAAAATGAAAAAACTTTCAAAATTACGTGTAAAAATCATTGACAAGCCTTTATGAATGTGCTAAACTAAATTCACGCACCGAAGAGGGGTGTTAATTTTTTTGTATGGAGTTTTTAACCAATGGCTACGAAATCGACGAGAATGAAAGTCACGTTCGAGTGCACGGAGTGCAAAAACCGCAACTACGACAGTTTCAAAAATAAACGTAACGATCCCGATCGTCTCGAACTCAAAAAGTACTGTCCCGTCTGCAAAAAGCACACCGTTCACAAAGAGTCCAAATAATCGGAGGACGTAAATGTCTAAGGCAGATTCCAAAAAAGAAGAGAAGGAGCTCGAAAAGAACTCCCAATCGAATAAGTCCAAAAAACAGGACAAGAATAAGAAACCGAACGCTTTCGTCCGCATGGGAAGAAAGCTCAAAGAAACCTTCGGCGAGCTTAAACGCGTTACGTGGCCTACCTTTGGCAAGGCGCTCAAAGCGACGGGTATCGTTCTGGGTATCGTTCTTGCGTTCATGGTGGTCGTTACGGGTGTGAACTACGGCTTTTCCGAACTTCTCAAATTCTTGACTTCGTTGGGAGGAAAGTAATATGCCGAACGAACAACCGCAATGGTATATTCTTCACACCTATTCGGGGTACGAGGCAATGGTGAAGGAGAGTCTTTTACGGCTCATCGAAAACAACAACCTTGCCGATCAGATCACCGACGTTAAGATCCCCACCGAACAGACGATCGAGGAAAAGGCGAACGGCAAAAAGAAGGTCGTGGAACGCAAGCTTCTCCCTTGCTACGTCTTTATCAAAATGATCTATTCCAATCAG
>JAIDSX010000139.1:0-9953 GCA_029060985.1 Clostridia bacterium
AGGTTGCAAGGCACAGGATCGCCATGATCTCGCTTGCAACGGTAATGTCGTAGCCGTCGTCGCGCGGAACGCCGTCCTTAGGACCGCCCAAACCGTCGCGCACGAAACGAAGCTGACGATCGTTCATGTCCACGCATCTGCGCCAAACGACGGTGTCGATCCCAAGCTCGTTGCCCTGGAAAATATGATTGTCGATCATCGCGGCGAGCAAGTTATTCGCTGCGCCGATCGCGTGGAAGTCGCCCGTGAAGTGCAGGTTGATATCCTCCATGGGAATGACCTGCGCGTATCCGCCGCCCGCGGCTCCGCCCTTGATTCCGAACACGGGGCCTAAGGAAGGCTCGCGAAGCGCTACGACGACTTTTTTGCCGATCCGCTTCAAGCCGTCCGCAAGACCGATGGTCGTGGTCGTCTTCCCCTCGCCCGCGGGCGTGGGGGTGATCGCGGTGACTAATACAAGCTTGCCGTCTTTGCCCTTGCCGTCCATAATGGTGAGCGGGAGCTTCGCCTTGTACTTGCCGTAGCACTCGATATCGTCCTTTGAAAGTTTTAACTTTTTGGCGATCTTTTCGATGTTCTCAGCCTTCGCTTCCTGTGCAATTTCGATGTCGGTTTTCATTTGGTATCTCCTTAAAAATTTATTCTGAATTAAAAATCGATTTCGTCCGCGTTGAATACGGGACCGTCCTTGCAGACCCTTGCGTGCTCGCCGTTCGTCTTGTTGCACACACACACAAGGCACGCGCCGATTCCGCAGCCCATGCGTTCTTCAAGCGAAACGTAAAGCGGAACGCCCTTGCCTTCCATTTTCTTCTTTAACGCGCGGAGCATGGGAACAGGCCCGCAGGATAACACCACGTCGGGCTTTGCGTTATCAAAGTCCTCTATAAACGCGTCCACCGCCGTACCGTGATAGCCGAGGCTTCCGTCGTCCGAAGCGATTTTGAGAATATCGCTCCGCTCCATTTCGTACTGCATACACAGGGCGTCCTTGTTGCGGAAGCCCATGTACGAAGCGATAAATTTATCTTTTTCGTAAGCGCGGATCGCAGAGATAAGCGGGAAAATTCCGACTCCCCCGCCCACGATCGCAATACGCTTTTCCTCTTTCTTCACGAAAAAGCCGTTGCCGAGGGGCAGAAGCACGTTGAGCTTTTCGCCCTTCTTATAATTCTCCGCAAGAAATCTCGTGCCCGCGCCCTTTAAGCGGTAGCACACGGTAATGCGCTCGCCCTCCGCCTTGCAGATCGCAATGGGACGGCGCAGGGGCATTCCCGCAAGCCCGATCATGCAGAACTGTCCGGGGCGCACTTCGATTTTTTCATCCGTCGAAAAGGTCAGGGAATAAATCTCTTCCGCTATGCGGGTATTCTCCAAAACGGTAGCCTTTACTTCGCGCATATCGCCCCCAATACCGAAAGCAAATCTTTTTTCATATCAAGGCACGCTTGCCGCGCCGCATCGTAATAAGTTCCGCCGCGCTTTTTGTAGGCGCAGAGGATTCCGCGGGAGTTATTCACGACCCCGCCCAAGCCGTTTTTATCGAAGCAGTTTTTGAGCATTTCCGCATTCGCGCCCTGTGCGCCGTAGCCGGGGACTAAGAAGAAGGTGTGCGGAAGCCGCGCGCGCAAGACCTTAGCTTCCTCGGGATAGGTCGCGCCGACGACCGCGCCGACGGCGGAATAGCCGTACTTGCCGATTGTGCCTTCGCCCCACTTTTCCACCATATCGCCCATGCATTCGTAGACCGTTCTGCCGTCCTCTAATTTGAGATTCTGCAATTCGCCGGAAGAAGGATTGCTCGTTTTGACGAGGACGAAAATTCCCTTATCGTGCGCCTTGCACTCGTCCGTGAAGGGAACGATACCGTCCGAGCCCAAATATCCGTTCACCGTCAAAAAGTCGATCTCCTGATCCTCGGATAAAAACGCTTTGGAATAGCGGGAGGCAGTTGCGCCGATATCGTTGCGTTTTGCGTCCGCAATCACGATAAGCCCTTTCGCTTTGGCGTAATGCACGGTATCGAAGAAGCATTTGATTCCCGCCGCCCCGTACTCCTCGTAGTAGGCGATCTGCACCTTTACGGAGGGAACGATATCGTAAACGCTGTCGATGATTTTTTTATTGAATTCGAGCACCGCCGCCATAGCCGCTTCCGCCGTTTTTTGAGTCGGCTGCATTTCCTCGGGCAGATATTCGAGCGCGGTATCGAGCCCCACGCAGGTCGGATTCTGTTTTGCGATGATCGCTTCAATCAGCTTGTCGGTAATCATTTTGTTTTCTCCTCGTATTTGATTTCTCCGTCCACGACGGTGTATTTCACTCTTCCGTAAACCTTTCTTCCGGTAAAGGGCGTGTTCTTGCCCTTCGAGAGGAAGTCCTTGGGATCGATCGTCCATTCCTCGTTCAAATCGACTGCGGTGAAGTCCGCCTTCTCGCCAACCTTTAAGCCGCCGCCTAAGTTCAGAATTTTACGGGGCGCAAGGCTCATCTTTTCCGCAAGCTCATTGAGCGTAAGTACGCCGCCCTTGACGAGCATTGTATAGGAGAGCGCGAACGAGGTTTCGATCCCGCTCATGCCGAACGCCGCATAGTTGTATTCGACATTCTTATCGTCCGCGTGGTGCGGCGCGTGGTCGGTGACGATACAGTCAAGCGTGCCGTCCTTCAAGCCCTCGATGATCGCAAGCCTGTCCTTCTCCGCGCGAAGCGGGGGATTAACCTTCGTATTCGTATCGAAATCTTTGATTGCCTCGTCCGTCAGCGTAAAGTAGTGCGGGCAGGTCTCTGCAGTCACCTGAACGCCGCGCGCCTTCGCTTCGCGGATGAGCTGCACGCCGCTATACGTGGAAACGTGGCAGATATGCACGGGAAGAGAAAGACTTTCCGCAAGGCACAGCTCCCGCGCTATCATAATGTCTTCCGCGGCGCGGATACTTCCTTTGAGCCCCGTCAGTGTGGAGTAGTAGCCCTCGTTCACGACGCCCCCGTCCACGAGGGACTTGTCCTCGCAGTGGCACAGGCATTTAAGTCCGAAGTCCGAGGCGTAAAGCATGGCGTTTTTCATAATGTTGGAATTTATAACGCTCACGCCGTCGTCGGAGAGCGCGACTGCGCCCGCCGCCTTCATGCCGCCGATCGCGGCGAGGTTCTCCCCCTTCTCTCCCTCGGTGATCGCACCGATGGGGCGCACCTTGCAAAGATTCACTTCCCTTGCGCGGTTTACGATATAGGAGACGACCACTTTATTGTCGCACACGGGCTTGGTGTTGGGCATACAGCAGATTTCCGTAAACCCGCCTTTTACCGCAGCCCTGCTGCCCGATTCGATATCTTCCTTTCTCTCGAAGCCCGGCTCTCTTAAATGCACGTGCATATCGACGAGCCCCGGGAAAACCGTCAACCCTTTGAGGTCTATTCCCTCGCCTTTCATCGAGGGCGCGATCTCCTTGATGACGTCGTCCTCTACGCGAATATCGACCTTCTTTACGCCGCCTTCCAAAACGGCTTCCGCATTCTTAAAAATCATATGTATCTCCTCTCCTTATGCAAGCGCTTTGAATACCGCCATGCGGACGGCAAGTCCCGAAAATACCTGATCTTCGATATAGCTCTGCTCCCCGTCGATGACAGACGAGGTAAGCTCCACGCCGCGGTTGACGGGCGCGGGGTGCATGACGATCGCTTCGGGCTTTGCATACCGCAAGACCTCGTCGTTCACGCCGTAGTACTTTGCGTATTCGCCGAGCGAGGGGAAGTTCCCCGCGTGCTGGCGTTCGAGCTGGATTCTAAGTCCCATGACAATATCAACGCCCTTGACCGCCTCTTCGCGGGAAGCGCACACCTTTGCGCCCATTTGATCGATGTCCGTAGGCATGAGGGTGCGGGGCGCAAACAATCTTACCTCCGAGCCGAGCTTGGTGAGTCCGAAAAGGTTGCTCTTTGCAACCCGCGAGTGGGAGATATCGCCAAGGATGGCAACCTTCAAGCCGTCTAATTTTCCGAAGTGTTCCTTCATGGTGAGGAAGTCCAAAAGCGCCTGCGTGGGGTGTTCGTTCATGCCGTCGCCCGCGTTGATGACGTGCGCCTTCACGGTCTTTGCAAGAAGGCGCGGCGCGCCCGCCACGGGGTGGCGCATGACCATGAAATCGTTCTGCTGGGCGTCGAGCGTCTTGCCCGTGTCGATGAGCGTTTCCCCCTTCTGTACGGAGGAGGTCGCAACGCCGAGGTTGATAACGTTCATGCCCAAATTCTTTGCGGCAAGGTCGAAGCTGCACCGCGTGCGCGTGGAATTCTCGTAAAAGAGGGTGACCGCAGACTTGCCCGCAAGATCTGTGAACTGCTTTTTCCCTTTCTTGATAAGCGCCTTGATTTTGATGCCCTCGTCAACGATGGATAAAATCTCATCCGCGGTCAGATCGTACAGACCCAACAAATCCTTACTTCTCATTTTTTCTCCTTGTGACCGAGAATCTGTCGGGAGCGCCGAGCTCCTCGAAACTTACCTCGATATATTCCTCTTTGGAAGTGGGAACGTTCTTCCCCACGAAGTCGGCGCGGACGGGCAGCTCCCTGCCGCCCCTGTCCACGAGGACTAAAAGCTGTATCTTTTTGGGACTGCCGAGGCGGAACAAAAGGTCCACGCTCTTGACGACGCTCTTGCCCGTATAGAGAACGTCATCGCATAAGACGACAATCTTTTTGTCGATGGAAAATCCCAAATCTTTTTCCCCGTTCAAATCGAGCTGAGCGCAGGGCAAATCGAATCCCTCCGTGTCGCGGATATAGCTTTGTATGCGCCCCGCGACGATCCCGCCGTTCTTTTTCACGCCGACGAGGACGATATTCGAATAGCCCTTGTTCCGCTCCCCGATCTCGTGCGAAAGCCGTATGACCGTGCGGTGAAGTCCCGTTGCGTCCATTAAAATTGCACCCATAATTTCCCTCCCCCTCTTCTTGTTTCTCTACAAAAAAAGGGTCTTGCGTACCGCAAGACCTCAGAAAAGTTTCAGCGAACAAACAGTTTCTCTTGTCGGCATCACGGTACCGCCTTAAAGAACAGTTTGATTGTATCATATTCAAGTGGATATGTCAACGCTTTTAATCAATTTGCGTCAAAGCAAAATGCAGCTTGTCGCAGGAAGTGAGAAAGTACTCGATCCCGTTTTTCTCGGACTTCAACGGATAGTACCCCGCCCCGTGCAGGTGTCCGAAAATCACCTTCTTTACCCCTTCGGATTCGAACAGCTGCGTAAAGAGCGTATCCTCTTTTTTCACGTTCATGGGGGGATAGTGCATTAAAACCACGAGCTCGTCCCCCTCGTCTAATATCTTTTGCGCCTCTTTGAAGGCAAGGCGAAACCGTTCCGCCTCCCGAAGATATAAAGTCATGTCGTGTTCGGTGAAATCCGTACTGCCGGGGCAGGTCCAGCCGCGCGAGCCCGCGATCACGTATTTGCCGATTTTCACGCAGTCGTTCTGTAAAAAAACGCAGTCGGGCGCACCCGCGCGCACCCGCGAAATGCCGTTCCACCAATAGTCGTGATTGCCCCTGACGAACACCTTGCGCCCCTTCAATGAGGCGACCGCTCGCACGTCGAAGAGCCCCTCTTCGAGTTTCATGCCCCACGAGGTATCGCCGCCGATCAGCACGATATCGTCGTCCGTGACCTTTTCTTCCCAATCGGCTTTTATTTTTTCGAAGTGCCCCTCCCAACCGGGACCGAACATATCCATCGGCTTGTTCGTCACGCCCGAAAGGTGCAGATCGCTGATCGCAAACAGTTTCATAAAAAAATTATACCACGCAGAAAATAAGAAGTCAATAAATTCCGCTCCCTGCCCTTTCCCCGTATAGAAATCCGTCCACACGGTTTCCGTGTGGACGTTATTTTAATAATTTTCGGTAATTCCGAGGAAATAATCCGCGGAGATATTAAAGGCAAGCGAAATTTGTTTTAACGTATCGTAACCGGGCTTTGCCTTCCCCCGCAACCATTCGCTCACCTGACTTGGCTTTACCCCTATTTTGAATGCAAACGCCGATTGCGTTAAATTGTTTTCGACTAAAAATTCACGTAAAATTTCTTGAAATTCCATAATCATAGTTTATAGAATTTTCTATAAAAAATGCTTGACATGTAGAATTTTCTAGTATATAATGTAGAAAATTCTATATTTGGAGAAACTTATGAAAAGAAAACACGTTTTACTTTCCTTCTTCTTGGGCGTCGTTCTGGCACTGTCGCTCTGCATTTTTGCGGGCTGTAAAAATGAAGGCGCAGAGTATTTCAGCGGCACTTGGAAAGTCGTCTATATGCAGGATAACGACGGAAAGGCGTTATGCGACGATTCCTTTATCACGGTTAAAAATGATAAATTTCAGTTTACCTCAAAATCCGAGAAGTCATTTGAAAGTGATATGGACTATTTGGGCTCTTCCGGAACAACTTCTGACGACGGCGTTAATTTCGACTTTGGATTCAGTTTTAATTTGACCGACGAAAAACTGCATTGCGGCGCGCACGTCGTTTCCGACGGAGCGCTGCGCCTGAAAGCATGGAAGATGAACGACGACGACTCCTATAACGCGTCCGCTTCTCCCCTTTGGGTTTGGTACTTAGTGCGTTGCGAGGACACGACCGCCAGCTTCAAAGACTTTAATATCGCTCGACTGAACGGTGCGTGGAACGTATACGTTGCGGCAGGTTACAGTATTTTAGATCTGAATTATTCCGCCGAAAAATGGAACGTTACCGCCGAATCGGTACAAGTTGAAAAAACGTTAAATAACGGCGCAAAAGAGATTAGCGGATTCAAATATACGTGGGCGGCGAACGCCGGGTTTCATTACGCAAAAACGGGTTCGGATAAAGAGAGCGTTTACGGTTTTATTTGCGTAAATGCCGACAACGAATATAATAAGATTTACGTAATAAATATTCGGGATCTGGAACTCAGATACGACTTAAATAGAATCAAGTGGGAATACAGCAATTTTGTCGTTTTAACAAGAGCTAATTGATTGCAATTATGAAAAAGCCTCCCGCGCGTTCTAAGCGCGGGAGGCTTCTCTTTTTAATCAAACGATATTCGTGAGCGTGTTCACCGTCAGCCGCAGTAATAAATTGTTTTTGCGGGCGAGGGATAAAATTTCGGGCGTGATCTTTTCGCCGCTCTCCGCGATCAAATCGCCGTTCTTGTCGCGCACCGTGATCTTGACCTGTCTGCCCAAAAGGTTGAGCCTGTCTATCCCCGCCCCTGCGTTTGCCGCATTCACGACGGCGGAAAAGTCAATATCCCCCAAAGAATACCCCACGGCGGGTGCGGGCGTAGGAATTACGGCGGGCTCTTCCGCTACGGAAAGCGCGGCGTTCTTCTTTCCGCTCTCCGTGGAAATCATGAGCGCCTCGCCGATCGTGACCACGTCGTCGGGATAGGGCGTGCGCACGCCGTTCTTCGTGACGATATACACAGGTCCGCTGTCTCCCACGAGAATTTCGCAGAGCGTGCCGAGCGCTTCCCCCGTGTCCGAATAGACGCTGGCGCCCACAGGCGCGGGCGCACCGATTGTCTTAGAAATGCGCGACTTCTTTGCAATGATTACATCCTTTACGGAGAGCACGGCGCGATAGGGCATGACGAATTCGTCGTCCGTCTCCTCCTCTTTATCCGACTCGTCCACACATAAAAGACAGGTGATTTTTTTGCGGTCTTTGCTTAGGTAAACGGTTTTAACAAATCCGAGCTTTTCTCCCGCAGGGGAGAAAATTTCCGTACCGATCATCGTCGAAACTTCCATTGCTGTCCTCCACCGTATTGTATGCTTATAACAGCTTGTCTCTTGTCAATTCTCCCGCATAAAAATTCTGTTTTTTTGTCGATTTTCAATATGAGCTGTAAACCGCTCCTCTTCTCAAATAATATACGTTTGCACTCCCGTCCCCCAAAAACAGGTCTGCGCTCAAAGATTCGCCATCCGTGAAGTCGATTTCCACTATGCTTCCCTCGGCAACGAGGGTCAGCTTGCTCTCGCCTTCGAAGCGAAAATAAAGATTTCCGTAATGAAATTCCCTGTCGTATAGAACGCCCGTCTCCGAAAGTCCCGTCGAGGTTTTATTGGAGGCGCGCACCTCTTCGGCGGGAAGAGCAAGCGATACGCTAAGTCCCGCGCCCGCATTTTGATTCAGGACGACGACCGCATCGAGCCTGCCGTCGTAATTGCGCATCAGAAAATTTTCATAACTCGAAGCGCTCAAAGAGCCGTCGATAATCAGCACGTGCTCCGTGCGCGTCACCGCGAGCACCGCGCCCTTTGTTGCAATCAGTTTACAGCCAGTAAATACGGCGTTCTCAAAAAGAACGGCGAGCATAAAAACCGAGGTGCACAAAGCGGTCAAAAGCACCCTCGTTTTTCCGCCGAAGCGCACCCGCTCCGAAAGAACGACCGCGCCGATCGTCCACACCGCGCCGCCCGCGCCGAGCGAAAAGCCCGTGAGCACGAGGGAGAAGTCAAAGGAGAAAATCCATAAAAAGAGGGTGAGCATTCCGTTGGGAATACTTAAAAACACCGCCGCGGCAGGCGGAATTAGAAGCGCGAAAATCACGGCGAGAAAGAGCCCCAAAAAGAGCACCGGCAGAGCGGGAATCAAGAAGAAATTCAAGACCGTTCCCCAGATCGAAAAATACCCGAACGTTTCGAAGAGCACGGGGAACGTGAAAATCTGCACGGCAAGATTCGCCGCAAGATATTCCGAAAGAAAGCGGGGAAGTTTTTTGAATAATCGTTTTATCGTGCGCGAATAGAGCGCTAAGCCGAGGCACGCGCCGAAGGATAGACGGAAGCCCGCCGACAGCCATTCGGCGGGACGAACAAAAAGCACGGCGGAGGCGGCAAAGGCGATTGCGCCCAAAAAGTCGTACTTTCTGCCGAGAGCGTTATAAATGCCGAGCACCGCGCACATGATAACGGCGCGCACGGAGGAGACGCTGAATCCGCAAAACGCGGAGTACGTTACAACGGCGGCGAGCGCGGGAAGAACGCGAAACCTTTTGAGCTTTTTGAACGCAAACGAGACGGCGGCGTAAAGGATGCCGATATGCAGTCCCGAAACGGCGAAGATATGCGCGACCCCGCCCTGCCGCACTTTAGTCGCAAAGCCGTCGTCCATGTTCCCCGCGTTCCCCGTCAAAAGCGCGTAGGCGGTGTCCGCCTGCGTTTTGGAAAGGTGACCATGAAGAACGTTGTAGACCGATCCGTTGAGTCTTAAAAGCGCGTTCCCTTTCCCCGTAACCGCAAACCCCTCTTCCGTAAGCGTTGCAAAGTAACGGATATCTTTTATGAACAGGCTCTCCGCGTAAGAGCTTCCGTCCTTAGGAAGCCCGCCCCGCGTAACGCTTGCGGAAAAACTGATTCTGTCCCCCGTACGAATGCTCTCGGACGGTACGGAAACACTCAGCTTTCCGTCCGCCGAAACGCCATTAAGCGACAGACCATTCAAGAGGAGCGACGAGCTTCCGTCCTCCACCGTGAACGAAACCACCGTGCCCGCCACCTCGTACTCGCCCGCGGGAACTCCCGAAAGGAAGCTTTCGCACTTCCAATGGATAAAGCCCGCACCCACGCCTGCGGCAACAAAAAAGCATAAAAAAATCGTCCCTATCCGTTTGAGGGAAAAAGGACGAACGGACATAGCAAGGAGCAAAACGAAAAAAATAAAATCCGTTCCCTTAGCACCCCCGAAACGGATTCTCGTATACAGAATGATCCCGAATATCAAGCCGAGCGCGATAAACAGAAAAGGGCGCAAATTGATCCGCGGAAAATCGGCATTGAGATTTTTCAATTTTGTGCTCTTATTTTCTTCCGTACCCGACATATCTTTTCCTTTGTAAAAATGATTTACAACTGATACTTCGCGGTGAGTTTGAGAATAGAGGAAAGGCAGTCGTTG
>JAIDSX010000139.1:9963-32119 GCA_029060985.1 Clostridia bacterium
TGAGGGAGCTGCGTTCCCCTTCGTCGAGCGGCTTTTCCCGATAGCAGTCGAGGCGGCGAAGAAGCTCTTCCGTCTCCAACCTGTCGCCCGCGTTCATCTTTTTTACGCGCAGCTTTTTGAGGAGCGCGTCCGCATACGAAAGGCTCACACCGTAATCCTTTGCCGTTACGCCGTCCGCCTTGTCCCGCTCGAAGCAGCACACCTTGGGCGGCTTACGGGTCGGTTTATAAGGTCTTTCCGCAAGCTCTTCGCGGAACTTGTCAAAGATTTTTTCCTCTCTTATCTTCTGCCGCTTCTTCCGCTTATCGGGCGCGGGAAACAAAAACAGCAGGGAAAGAAGAGACGAGAGCGCAACGAGCGCGACGAGATATACGAAGGAGAGCGTCGCGTCCTTTGCATACGCCAACAAAAAGCCCGCCGCGCCTACGAACGCCGCCACCATAAAGAACCATTTACGCTTTGAAGTAAAAGCAAACCCGACTGCCGCGACCGCAATCACGGCGGGCACGACGTAGAGACACGCCCATTCGGGAGCTTTTGAAACGAAGTTGAGAACAGTTTGCAAAATATCCATAAAAAACACCCATTAAAGGATATCCAAACTGCGCTCTCTTTATCTTAATTATTTTGTCGAAGTATGCAACCGTTTGTCACATCTCGATAACTTCCGCGCTCTTGATATTGACGATCTTTGCGCGGATCGAATTTCTGTCTACGCGCATTCCCTTTGCGACCGCGTCTTTATATAATTCGATCTGCGGAGCGTACTTCTCTTTGAGCGCTTCGGAAGGAAGCCCCGAAAACTTGTAGTCGTAGATGACGAATCCGCTTTCGTCCGTAAATAATAAGTCGATCGCGCCCTGGAAAATAATTGCCGTGCCGTCGTCAACGCCGCCCGTCTCCCTGGGGGTAAGCGACAGTAAAAACTTTTTCTCCCGTTCGCACCGCTTGCCTTTCAACTCTTTTAAGCACGGAACGTTAGCGATTTTATTCAACTGTTCTTCGCTCAACCGCGCGGCTTCCTCTTCCGAAAGCAGCCCTTCGCTCTTCATGCGCGAAAGCTCGACTGCGACCTCTTCGCCGAAACGGTAATGCTCCAAAAATTTATGATACGCCGTTCCCTCTTCCGCGCTGCTTCCCTGCAAGACGCCGTGCACCGGCTGCGCCTTCTCCGCGCGCGCCTTCAAGAGCGCGGTCGCAGAGCTCTTCTGCGGAAGATAGACGGTATCGTGATAGGGATACTCCATGCCGATCTGCATGGCGGCAAGCACGCGCTCCGTCTCCTCTTCGGAACGTTCGCTTTCGTAATCGAACACCTCCCTCTCGAGCGGGGCCGCGCCGCTTTCGATCTCCTCCCCCTGGAATCTGTTACCCAAATAATCGGAATAGCGTTTATAGAACGCGGGTGCGCTCATGCGCCTCCTATCCTCCACCATGAGGTGCAGGCGGCACTTTGCGCGCGTCATCGCAACGTATAAAAGATTGCGCTCCCCCTCGTCCTCTTCGATTGCGCGCTCCGCCGCCGTCGCTCTTCTTCCTATCGTGTCCGAATAGGTCTTTTTCTCCGTGTCGTAATAGCGCGGCGAAAAGAGGAAGCGTTCGGAAAATTCCACCTCGTCGGGGTCGGAATCGTGAAGGGCGGTCTCCATGCTCGCTAAGATCACGACGGGGAATTCAAGCCCCTTCGAGGCGTGCATGGTCATGACCTTGACGGCGTTCTCGCCGCCGCTCTCGGAAAAGTCCACCCGCTCCTCCGTCTCTTTGAGGCGAGCAAGAAAGTCGTGCACGCTGGCGCACTTCTCCGCCTCTGCAACGAAGCGCCGCGCCCGCTGTAAGCGGCTGTTGCCGTCCTCTTTTTGCGCGATCTCCACTTCAAGCCCCTCGGCGAGCAAGTCGTTCAATACCTCCGCCGCCGTGCGGACTTTTGCAAGCGCGCGCAGGCGTCTTGCTTTGCGGAAGAACAGATTGAGTCTGTGCGAGAGTTCGTCCTTTCCCTCCTCCGCGTAAGTCCTTGCCGCCGTGCGGAAGTCGGGCAATGCGGGATATGCAAGCCGCACGCGCATCAGGTCTTCGTCCGTAAAGCCGCCGATCGCGGAGAGCATGACGGCGGCAAGCGGGATATCCGCCTCGGCATTGTCCAAAAATTTTAAGCAGTCGATAAGTAACCGCGTTTCAAAAAATTCGCACACGTTCACGCGGGACGAGGAGGTCACGGGAATGCCGTGCTCCGCGAGCGCCGCCGCGATCCGCTTTCCGTCCGTCGTGTCCTTGCGGACAAGCACCGCGATATCGCCGTAGCCGATTCTTTTATAGGACTTCGTTTCAAGATCGAAAAACCGTTCGTCGCGCTCGCGCTCGACGACCTGCACGACCGCCTCCGCAAGCGCGTTCTTTTTCTTTTCGCCCTTCGTCTTTACAACGGAGTACACCCCGCGCTCTCTTGCTTCCTCTTTGAGCTTTATGACCTTGTGGCTGAAAATCTCCCCCTCGTAGCCCCCGTAGAGCCTGCCGCCGCGCATCGCTTCGTACCCCGCGACGACGGGGGAGAAAATTTCGTTGACGGCGGAGAGGATCCCGCTTGCCGAACGGAAGTTTTCCGTGAGCGGGAGCGCGCCGCCGAACTCCTCGCGCTTTTCGCGGAAGTAGCGGGAGCGGCTTCCGCGGAAGCCGTAGATCGCCTGTTTTTCGTCGCCGACAAGAAACAGATTCTCCCCCGCGACCAAAGAAACGATCCGCTCCTGCATGGGGTTTACGTCCTGATACTCGTCCACGAACACGAAGCGGTACTTCTTCCGCACCTCGATTCGCACCTCGTCCTTTTTGAGAAGGGCAAGCGCGTAGTGCTCCAAATCGTCGTAGTCGAGCGCGTTCGCCTCTCTCTTTAACCGCGCGTATTCTTTGCCGTAGGCAAGGGAAAGAGCCGCGATCGCCGCGGCGTGCTTTGCGGCTTCCGCGTATTTTTCGCGCTCCCGCGCCTCGTTCTGAAACTGCTCCTTGATTTCCTTGAAGAGCTTTTTCATGCCGTCGTTGAGCTCTTTAAGATTGAGGACGGCTTCCAATTCCTCCCCCTCTTCCTTGGGGCGGGAGGGCATACGCGGAAAGTCGAACTCTATTCTCTCCATATCGAAGGGCGAGCTCTTCTTTTCAATCTCCTTGGCTAAGGAAATAAGCGCCTCGCACACCTTCAAAGCGCCCTTGTTTTTTGTAAGTTTTACACTGAGCTTTTCCGCTTCTTCCGCGTAGGAATTCGCCTTACGGATATAGTCGGAAGCGAGAAAGGAAGCCGCCTCGTCGAACTTGTCCTCGCCCGCACGCGCCAAGAGCTTTTCACCGTTCTCGTAGCCGCGCACCTTCTTATAGGTCTCCAAGACTACCGCGCCGAGCGCCTTGTCGCGCTTGCCGCGGTAGTGCGCGTCCGCAACGCGCTTGAAGGCTTCGCCCCCCTCTTCAAACGCCTTTTCGAGCGCGGAAGAGAGCGCTTTACTTTCCAACCCCGCGCCGTCCTGCGGGGTCAGAATGCGGAAATCAGGGGAGAGCTCTTCCTCCGTCAAAAAGTAAAAATAAGTGCGGATAAGCCGCCCGCAGAAGGAGTGGACGGTGCTGATTTCGGCAATGCCCAAAATATCGAGCTCGCGTTTGAGACTCTCGCACTTTTCTCCCGAGCTCTTCTTTACTTCGTCAAGGAGTGCCGCGCGAAGCCGCTCCTTCATCTGAAAGGCGGCTTTCTTCGTAAAGGTCACGGCGAGAATATCCGAAAGCGAAGCCCTGCCCGAAAGCACGAGCCGCAAAATGCGCTCGATCATGATTCTCGTTTTGCCGCTGCCTGCAGACGCGGAAACGATCACCCGTCCCTCCGCTTCGACGGCTCTTTTTTGTTCTTCCGTATATTCCATACTCAACCGCCCTTTTTCTCCCTGACGATCCTCGTAATTTCGCCGCAGTTCAAATCGCTCTCCTTCCGCGGCTCTCCCGTGAATGCGCAGAGGGATTTGAGGCGGCACCTGTCGCACGCGTCGTCGTAGGGTGAGGGTGCAAAATTGCCCTCCTTCATCTCCGCCTCCGCTTGCTCGGAAACGTAGTAGCCGTATTCGAGGAAGTCGCAAAAGTCCCCTTCCGCCATGCCCTTGCCGTTCTCTTTGATCTCCTTGCGCGCGCCGTCGAAGAGCTCGCTCTTCTCTCCTTCTTGAAGCGTCGTATCGAATTTTGTAATGACCGAATCCTCGGCGTTGTAGAAGCCCTTCATAGAAAACCGCGTGCCGCCGCCCTCTTTGGTGAAGGAATCCGCGGCGGGGAAGTAGAACGCCCCCGCGGGCGTCTTTCCCTCGGACGCCGCAAGCAGATACAGTTCGAGCTGTAATTTTCTGCCCGTGTAATAGGCGGTCGGGCTGTCGTCAAGATACCCCGTTTTATAGTCGATAACGCGAACGAGCTCGTCCGCCTCGTCCACCCTGTCCGCCGTACCCGAAATTTTCAAGGCGGGAATGGAAATATTCTTCTCCGTATTCGTCACGCGGAACTTAGAATTTACAAGCTGTCTCCACGCCGCCCTTGTTGCAACGAGGCATTCGCTCAAAAGCCGCTCCCGCGCGTACTGTCCCTCCCGCGTATCGAGAAGGGGTAAAAAGCGCGGCTCGGATAAAAGCCCTTCCGCAACGGCACGCACCTTTTCTTCGAGTTCCTCTACCGTCTTAATATCGTTAAAGCTCTTTGCTGTGCGCTCCAAAACGGCGTGCACGAAGATGCCCGCGTCCGCCTGCGCAAGCGAGCCTTCCCGCCGCTCGGTAAGCTTTAAGGCGCGGGTCATGAACCCTTCGTATGGGCATTCGAAATAGCTCTCCAAAAGAGTGGGCGAAACGCTCTCGCTCTTCAACCACAGGAGCGAAGCAAGCGGAGAAGAAGTGCGTTTTTCCCCTCCGTCGGTATCCACGCCGTAATGTTCGAGCGCCATACGGATCGCGTTATAGCGCAGCGCTTTTTTATCGGAATCCCCTTTGAGAAAGCTCTCCTTCTCGCGGAGCATTCGGAGCGCGGCGGGCGTTCTCTCGCTGCAATCGTAGGGGAAGACCTCGGGCACGGGTGCAGGCAGGAAGCGCTTTTCGGCAAAGATAAGCGCCTCACTCCTCTGCGTTTCCTCGCCGTGCAGCTTTACGGGACGGCTCATATACAGCCGTTTCGTAAAGGAAGCGAGGTTAAGCGCGAAGCTCTCGCGCATTCTTGCGTTGACCTCGCCCATCGCGGGCGCGATCTCTACGCGGATTTCGCTAAGCCGCTTGATTTCCTGATCGGAAATGATGGCGGTGTCCTCCGAAACAACGGGGAGCTTTTCGGTAAGTCCCGCCGCGAACAGGACGGGGGTCGCGGCAAACAGACACTCCGTCGCGTCGCCCACGAACACTGCGTCGAGCGACGGGGGCACTAACAGTACCTCGTTTGCGTCCAGCCCGCTCTTCAAAAGGGCGGCAAATTCCCGAACGGTAAATTCCCGCTCTCCCGCCACGCGCTCGATTTCAAGTAGCGTTTTCCCGAACGCGTCCTCGGAAGTCATGCCAAGAGAAAGGAAGTTCTCCTCCGCAGGGGAGAAGCCGTCCCCCGTCTCGCCCGCGTCCTCTTTGAGCTTTTGAAGCACCCCTTCCCAATCCGTCTCCGTAAAGAGCGTGCGGACGGCTTTTACGAACGCCGCCCCCTTCGCCCGCCCGGGAAAGAGCTTTATAACGGCGCGCATTTTATCGGAGAAGGGAACAAGGTTTTCTCTCTTAAACTCCCGGATCTCTTCCTGCTTTTTGATTTCCCGCTTTGCAGCTCCCCGGTACTGCCCGTAACGCAACAGATAGTTGCGGTACTCGTCCGCCTCGCCGAAGCATACGTTCGCGGCAATCTTGTCCGCCTCTTCGGGCAACAGCCCGTCCGAGACTCCTTCGAGAACGCTTAAAACATACCCCGCAAACGGGTGCTCCGAAAGCGCCCGCTTGCGGTCGAGATAAAAGGGAATTTTATACTGCGAAAACACCTTCTCCGCCGTGGGGAAGTAGTCCGCCCCCGGCACGAGTACGCCGATACGGAAATACCGTTCCCCCTCGGAAATATGCTTTTTAATGAGCGCGGCGATCCTTTCAAACTCCTCCGTTTCGTCCTGCGCCTCGAAAATAGAAATTTTCTCCGTCCTCATGGGCGCGTCGGAGACGGGGGCATACACGCCCTCGATGATCGCCTTGCCCTCGTTGCAAAGAAGGGTGGGTGCTTGCTTCTTTGAAGAAGTCATTCCGCACTCCTCCGCCGTGCGCAGAAACGCGTTCAAGGCGTGTTCGGTGTAGAGGGATTCCTTGCCCCCTAAGAAAATTCCCGTCACGCTCTTTGCGTGCAAAAAGGCGGCGCGCACCCCTTCGAGCGCCTGCCGCGTAAAGGAAGGGAACGCGAAGAAAAATACGTTCGCGTCCTCTAAATTTCCGTCCGCGATCTTATCGGGCAAAAGGGACAGATACCCGTTCTCGTCGATAAGTCCGTTTTCGTTCAAAAATTCGTTGTATTCCTTCAACAGATAGGCAAGGTCGCTAAGTTTGCGTTTGAGCGTTCCGTCCGTACTTTCGGCAGCCAAAAGGAGCGCGCCCTCGTCCACGCGGGAGGCGGAGAGCTGTGCAATCGTCTCGTACACGGCACGCGCACTGCCGCCCGTAAAACAGCCGTCCCCCTTGCGCTTTAAGATGAGCTCGCTGATCTTCATGACCGAGCCCTCTTTGGAGAGCACGGGTTTTTCGCTTTTCAGATAGCGCGCAAAAGTCGTGACCTCGCTCAAAAAAGTGCCCCCGCTCTTTTTGAGCACGGCGCGCTCCGCAAGCAGGGTCAGCCTGTCCTCGCAGAATATGTAGTTTCTCTCGCCTGCGGCTTCCCTCTTTGCGATCTCTTCACTCAATGCTTCGAGTGCGTCCTGTAAGGTTGCCGCCCTGATAGAAAGTATCATGCGTTTTCCGTAGTAAGTATTTTTTCCATTATATCACATTTTCACAAAAAATTCCTCATTTGTTTTTGCCAAACGCAAAAAAATATGCTATAATAGCTCCGTTATGAAGAAAAAACGTTTTGCATCGCTCTTGATCGTCGCGCCTCTTGCGCTTCTTGCCGCTTGTAATACGACGCCCAGCCTCGCGCTCGAAGCCAACTGGCTCTCCAATAAGAGCAAAATCCCACCCGACGACTTTATCGAAACGCTCGAATACGCCGTCACGTTCGAGAAGAACGCTTCCGCTACGGATTTCTATCTGAACTTTACGGACGGAAGTTATAAGACGACGTTTAGAAGCGGCTCGACAGAGGGACAAAAAACCTATGTCTACGAAACGGAGCTCTCCGTCAAAGTTCAATACACGCTCAACAACGCTTCGGTCGAATTCGAGGACTCCGTCATAACGCGCGTGGAATTTTTGAATACGCAAAACGATTTGAAGCCGCTTTGGAGTATGCGCGAGGTGCACGCCACCGCGCCCTTGACCAATCCGTCCTCTCCGCCCGCCTCGCTCGATAGGGGCATAGCGTACGGAAAGTACGATTACAAAACGGAAATCACGTACGATTACGTGGACGAGAAGGCGACCTTCACCATTACCGACCTCGCTTCTGAGACGACGGCGGCGAATGCGGAAACCACGACAATCAAGCTGAAAGGAAAGGGACTGTATTTCGACAACGAACAGCTTATTCCCGTGCTCCGCGCGGCGGAACTCAGTTCGTCGATGTCTCTTCGTACGGTTGACCCCACGACACGTACTCTGGAAAAAATCACCGTCAAAAACGCACCTGCGCAGGGCACTTTGAATCAAACCGTAAAATTCAAAGATACGGAAAAGTCGGACTTCGACGTCATTGAAATCGGGCTCGCCTACAATAAGCAAAACTCGGGCGGAACGCAGACGTTCACGTTTGCAACCGATAAAAATAACACCTACCGCAGCGTACTTTTGAAATACGAATACCCCGTGATCTATTCCCACGGCACGATGACTTATAAATTGACTACTGCAAATTTCTATAATTAAAATGTACAAGCCCCGCGCAATGCGCGGGGCTTTTTATTTTTTTCTATACGTTATCCACCGTAAGATATACCAACCGTTTCGTTTCCTCGGTAACTTTAACTTGTTCCGAAATTTCCACGCCGAGTATCGCGTATACGGTGTCCCCCTTTGCGACGAGAGGAAGCTCCGCCCCTATTCGCGCAGGGATTTTTTTATCCGTTAAAAACTTTTTAAGCGGCTTCTCCTTCCCGCTAAAGGGCGCAAACCTGTCGCCCTCCCGCCGCGTTCTTAAAACGCACCCCGCGGGGAATTTATCAAAATCCGCATACAGCGCGCCCTGCTTTTGGGTCTTGCCGATTGTTGTCCGAAATTTTCCCATTTCGAATACGCCCTCCGCAAAGGGAAACTCGCCCGCAAAGCGTTCGCAGGGTCTATAAAATACGATTTGATTCCCCTCTTTTACGGCCTCCGCGCCGCGGAAAATAACCTTCCTGCCGCTCTGTAAATCCGTGAGCTTTTCGATTTCCAAAAGGAGCTTTTCGCCGTAATCGCGCCCGCCGAGCTCTATGATCGCCGTGACCGCCGCCCGCAAAAAGAGAGGTCGCGGAAGGTCTGCGGGAATGAAAATTTCGCCCCGCTCCCGCCGTATCGCGCATTCTGCAAGCGATTGCAGATAGTCGTCGTCCTCGCCCGCACGCCGCGCAAAGCCCGCGATATGCGCCCCCGCGCCGTGCACGATCTCTTCGAGCGCGGGCAAAACGTTTTTTCTCACTGCGTTGCGGCTGTACCGCTCGTCGTCGTTCGTTTCGTCGGTTACGTAGGGAATTTTCCGCTCTTTGAGATAGTCTAAAATTTCTTCTTTGGTAACGCCGAGGAAGGGACGGACGATCCCGCCGCGCTCCCGAATGGCGTTAATGCCTGTTAGCGAAGTCCCGCGCGCAAGGCGGAACAAGACCGTCTCCGCAAGGTCGCCCTCGTGGTGCGCCGTCGCAACGACGTCCGCTTTCCCCTCGCTCAGAATTTTTTCAAAGCACTCGTAACGGAACGCGCGCCCCTCCTCTTCGAGTCCCCTGCCCGACTCCTTCGCACGCGCGGGAACATCGGCAAAAAAAACGAAGAGCGGGATCTTTCGCTCCGCGCAAAAGGCCTTTACGAATTCGAGATCGCGTAAAGATTCTTCTCCGCGGATCCCGTGCTCGCAGGTGATCGCCGAGAGCTTGATATGATAGAGAGCGGCGTTCTCGTAAAAGACCTGTAAAAGGCATACGGAATCCGCGCCGCCCGATACGGCGGTCGCAACCCGCTTGCCTTCATATTTTTTCAAAAAATCCAAGTTCACGCTTTGAGTATATCACGAACAAAGATAATTTGCAACGCCGCGCTTCCAAAAACAAAATAATTTTCGGAATTACTTCAAAATCGGTTGACAAACGCGTATAAGTCCGTTAAAATAATAAAGCTATTCCGTTCGCGGGATATCAACATCGCGGGGTGGAGCAGCCAGGTAGCTCGTCGGGCTCATAACCCGAAGGTCGCACGTTCGAATCCTGCCCCCGCAACCATATGGCGATGTAGCTTAGTTGGTTAGAGCGATCGGTTCATACCCGATAGGTCAGCGGTTCGACTCCACTCATCGCTACCAGAAACTATCACGGCTCTCCGCCGTTTATAAGGCCCGTTGGTCAAGAGGTTAAGACATCACCCTTTCACGGTGGTATCGTGGGTTCGATTCCCGCACGGGTCACCAGATTGGAACTATCCGAACACCTTTGTCGATTTACAAAGCATTCGGATAGTTCTTTCTTTATGAAAATATAAATCACGAAAAAGTCGTCGGCTAAAACCGACGACTTTATTTGTTATGTTATACCAAACTTGTTTTATTCAGTATCACGTTGCTTATTGCGCCAAGACCTACTGCGAAGATTGCGCCTCCTGCAAGCGTCATAATAACGTGAATGAAGTTAGCGTTGAGCGGCGTCATCATGGGGATCATCATAAACATAAATGCTCCCACCCCAATCGCAAGCAAAATCGAAAGCCAAGTGCGCTGTTTTGCGATAACTGCAAACGTAAAGAATATCGCAACGAATACCGCAACAAGGAAGATTTTAGCGAACAGACAAGCCACGATTCCGCCCGCATTGAAGCCTTCCATTGTGAACGGAAGTCCCGCGATCGCACCGCCGAGCATTGCGCCGATAAAATACATAAGTATCATGATCGCGCCGCCCGCAAAGAGAACAAGGGTTTTAGAGAAAACGTAGTCGATCTTTTTCGAGCGAACGGTAAACAAGTTCTTTGCGTAGCCGCTACGGAAGTCTTCGGCTGTGAATACGCATACGAGTACGGCAATCGCAAAATACATCAAGTTCATATTGCACATTGTCGTCAAGTCCATGCTCATCGCCGCCGCAGCATCACCGCCGCTGACCGAGCTTATCGCCTGCCACACGTTCGTGAACATTCCGCCGGCTTCACCGCCGCCCATGGTTGACGTCATAACCAAGATGAGAATTGGAAGCGCAAGGCTTACGCCCGCCAGAATGTAAACAAGCGGCATCGTGAACATTCTCTTGAAGTCCACTTTGAGCATGGTTTTAAGTCTTTTCGTAAAAGTATTTTTTTCAAACTGCGCGTCCATTTATCTGCCCTCCTTCATTAGGTCGATGTAGTATTCTTCCAAGCCGATTTTGTTTGTTTTGATTTCCGTAACGGCAACGTTGAGCTCGTTAAAGAGATAAGAAACAACATCTTCGGCTTTCACGTCGTCGTAAATGCGGATATATCTTTCTTCGTCCGTTTCGACACGTGCGTATCTGCGTTCGAGAGCGGCACGCGCCGTAGGCATATCTTTTGCTTTGAGTGCAACGTAGGTACGGCAATTTGCATTGAGCTCCTCGGCAGTCATTTCGGCAATCATTTTGCCGCCGCGCACGATCCCGTAATGGGTTGCGATCTTTTCAAGCTCGCCTAAGATATGCGAGGAAATCACGACCGTGCAGTTGTAATTCTTGGTAACGTCCGTCAGCACCTCGCGCATGATCCGCATACCGTCCGCGTCGAGTCCGTTGATAGGCTCGTCAAGAATGAGTAGGGCGGGATTGCCCAAAAGCGCAAACGCGATTCCGATACGCTGTTTCATGCCGAGCGAGCAGTTCTTGAATTTGTTTCCCGCCGAGCCCTCCATGCGCACGAGTTTGAGTACCTTGCTCACTTCCTCTTTGGGGTTTTCAATGCCCAAATTTGCGGCTTGAAGCATCATATTGTTCCACACGCTGTAATTGGGGAAGCAACCCGGTTGTTCGATCAGTACGCCTATCTTCGCTCTGACGTCCGCGTCTTTATAATCTCTGCCGAACAGCTTCACCTCGCCGCCGCTCGGAAGGATAAGTCCGCAAATGATTTTTTCGGTCGTGGATTTTCCCGAGCCGTTCTCGCCGATGAAGCCGTAGATCGCACCCTGCGGAACGGTCATATTCAAACCGTTTAACGCCTGCTTCTGACCGAAGTTTTTTGATAAATTTCTGATTTCTATTGCGTTCATATTACACCTCTTAATAACAGTCGCGCTTATTGAGTATAAGCGTACCGAGTACGTTGTAGATAACCGCCCAAATCACCGAGCAGGCAAGGCAGATAATCACGCTGACAAAGTTCGCGGAAAGGCAAGCGTAAACGGACGAGCCGTAAAGGAAGATATTGAGCGCAGGCGTATTGCCGATCACCGCCGCCGCACCGATAATGGGAATCCCCGTGCCGAGTACGAAGCAAAGAGCGATCGAAATGCCGAATTTACTGCGGAAGATGACGTTGATAAACGTGTACAGACTTGCCCAACCCAAGCTCATAATCAATTTGCCCAAGATAGCGCAAACCAAAGAGCCCGCGTTGATGGAGAACGGCAACCCCGTAGCTGCTCCCGCAATCGTACCGCCTATAAAGTATGTGCCGCACATACAGACCATCGAGAACGCGCCGAGTAGGGTTTTGGAAATCATATAGTCCTGTTTTTTCGAGTGCGTTGTGAAAAGCTGTTTCACGTAACCGCTTTTATAGTCGTGTCCGATGAAGATCGAAATCATGATTCCGCCGAAGATGAACACCATGTTCATATTCGCATAATCGCCCATATCGCCTATGATATACAGCGGCTTGCTTGCGGCTATGATTTGCCAAGCGTTACTGAACATACCCGTCGCTTCACCGTCGCCGCCCATAGCGCCCATTGATACAAGCGCGGGAATCAAAGCCGCTATACAAAGGAAGATATACAATAGCGGCGTGCGGAACAACCGATAAAAGTCCACGCCGAGCATACCTTTGAGTCGTTTGAAAAAGCTCGGTTTTTCAAATTGCAACATAGCTGTCTTTTCCATTATAAAGCCTCCCGTTTACTCATTAGTTCGATATAATATTCTTCCAAGCCTATCTTGTTCTTTTTGATTTCGCTGACGGTGAATCCGTTCTGCAATAACAATTTGACGATCGCTTCCGTATCGTCCACGTCGTACACGCGGATATGGTCTTCCTCCTGTTTCACGTTGTAAAACATATCGCGCAAAATTGCTTTTGCTCCCGTCATATCCTTTGTTTTCAGCGATACGAACACGCGGGAACGGGCGTCCATTTCGGCGGCGGATAATTCCTGAATAAGTTTGCCCTGACGGATAATGCCGTAATGCGTTGCGATCTTTTCAAGCTCGCCCAAAATGTGCGACGAGATGAGAACGGTGCAGCCCAAGTTCTGCGTAATGTCTACGATGATTTCGCGCATGATACGCATACCGTCCGTGTCAAGTCCGTTGATCGGCTCGTCAAGGATAAGTAGCGCGGGATTGCCGAGAAGTGCCATTGCAATACCGATACGCTGTTTCATACCGAGCGAACAGCTCTTGAATTTGATTTTTGCGTTATCCTCCATTCGCACGATTTTAAGTACGCGTTTGATTTCTTCCGCACGGTTTTTAATTCCGAGATTGAGCGCCTGCATCATAAGGTTTGCCCACACGCTTGAATTGGGGAAACAGCCTGCGCTTTCGATGAGTGCGCCAACTCTTGCGCGGACTCCCGCGTCCGTATAGGGTTTGCCGAATAACTTGATTTCGCCTTTGTCGGGAACGAGGTGTCCGCAGATAAGTTTTTCGGTGGTGGACTTGCCCGATCCGTTCTCGCCGATAAAGCCGTAAATTGCGCCTACGGGAACAGTCATATTCAAGTTGTCAACCGCGTGCATACCGCGAAAACTTTTCGTCAAGTTTCTGATTTCGATTGCGTTCATTGATATCCTCCTGTAATTTACACCTATATTTTAATTGATTTTTTGCCGAAACACCACAACATAAAAACCGAATTGTGTTGGTTTCTAAAGAGTATTTTCAGAGTAACGGCGAGAATACTTTTACCATAGCACGGATAAATCTTTGGAACACATTTTCTTTCAGCATACCGAGTTCAAACTTTATTGATTTTTCCTGCGTATTAAGAAAGTCTTTCTTGATATCTTCCAATACTTTGTGTTTGTATATCCAAACGCCGTTTTCAAAGTGGTGAACGAGTGAGCGGTAGTCCATATTTATCGTTCCCACCATAGCCGTTTCGTCGTCGGAAAGGTACGTTTTGGCGTGAACGAATCCGCTTTCATATTCGTAAATCTTTACGCCTGCCTGCATAAGCCTGTTGTAATGACTGCGCGTCATGCGGAATACTAACTTTTTATCGGGAACGTGCGGCGTAATAATGCGGACATCGATTCCGCGGATAGCGGCATTTTCAAGAGCCTGAACAAGCTCGCTGTCGATGATGAGATAGGGCGTAGTGATATAAACGTAGCGTTTGGCTTGGCTAAGCATATTCAAAATGACCGACTTCCCGACTTGCCTTTCGTACATAGGTTTGGGGCCGTCGCCGAACGGAATACAATAGCCGTCTTGTTCGCAAACTTCATAAGCATAATAGTCGAAAAAATTGTCGTCGGCTTTTTTATCGTTCAAACCGTAATCGATTAAAAATAAACGCGTAAGCTCGTTCACTGCTTCACCCTGCAAGCGCAAGCCCACGTCCTTCCAATGCCCGAACCTTTCTATGCGGTTGATATATTCATCGGCAATATTCACGCCGCCCGTAAAGCCTACTTTTCCGTCTATGACCGTAATTTTTCTATGACTGCGGTTATTGAATTCGTTGTTGGCTTGTCCGCGCAGGCGGGAAAACGGAACGGCTTTGATTCCGAGTTTTGCAAGTTTTTTATAGTAATTGCCGGGCAAAGTCATCATACAGCCGATATCGTCGTAAACGACTCGCACTTCAACGCCGTTTGCCGCTTTTTCTTTGAGTATTTCTAAAATCGTATTCCAGAATAAGCCGCCTTCGATAATGAAGTATTCCATAAAGATAAACTTTTCGGCTTTCTTTAAGTCCTCAATCATAGATACGAACAGTTCCTCGCCAAGCGGATAATAGCGAATGTCAGTATTTCCGTAAGTATGAGAATCGGACAGTTTATTCAGCATAACCGCTTGCGATCTGACAATCTCGTTTTCGTATTGTATTTTTGACAGTTCGGCCGTATCGTCCGTTTCCACCCGCTGTGTCGTAAGCCGCTCCAATCTCTTGATTTGCTTTTTAGAAAGCTTGCGGGAATAAAACATAAAGTAGAGCATAAACCCTATAATGGGAATCAGCAAAACGAAAAACAGCCACGGCAATTTATAATCGGGATTGTCTTTACGGTTGATAATTGCAATCGCAACGCCGAACTGTGTTAAAACTACGGCAAAGTAAAAGTACGGAATATATATCGTAAGCAAAGTCATTACTGCAATCACGGAAAGCGTTTCGATTACGACGAGAAAAATTGCAATTATATAGCGGAACGGGATGTAATTTACTTCCCGTTCCACCTGTTTGTTGTATTCGTTTACTATGATTTTCTTCTTCATAGATACTTCAAAATTATTTATGGGGAATTTCTTTTACTACCCTGCAAGGATTACCTACCGCAACCGTATAGGGCGGAATATCCTTCGTTACCACCGAGCCTGCGCCGATAACTGCGCCTTCCCCGATCGTTACGCCGGGTAAAACCGTTACGTTCGCACCGAGCCAGGTTTTTGCGCCGATCGTAACGGGCTTATCGCAAAAAACGCCTTTCAATCGTTCGTCCGCATCAAGCGTATGGTTCGTGCAGATGATATTACAATTCGGACCGATCAACGCGCAATGCCCTATCGTGATAATGTTGGTATCGAGAAAGGTACAGTTGAAGTTAATAATACCCGTTCCCTCAAAGTGAATGTTTTTACCGAACACGCACTTAAAGCTGTCCTCGATAAAAACGTACCTGTTGTATCCGGTAACAAGCTCCTTGGTTAACTCTGCACGTTTGGGATCGTTCGGTCTTGAATGGTTGAAATCATATAAAAGTTCTCTGACTTTCGCCATATACGTCATGACTTCCGGATCTCTGCGGTCAAACTGCCCGCCCGATAACGCTTTTTCAAGTTCAGTCACGATCTTCACCGCCCGTAACTTCAACGGTATATCCGTCAAGCCCCTTTGATTTCAGGAACTCGTTGAACTCGCGGGCAAGCTCGTCTGCCGAATATTCCGATGCGTCTTTCGTCTTTGCGCCGTAAGCGCCGTAACCTGCCGTTGTTCTGTAAACATTCGCCTGTGCTTTTGCAATGTTGGCTCTCGTCTGTGCCGAGATTCCATCAACCGCCGTTGCCGTTTTAGCCGGTGCTTCCTTGCAACCCTTTTTAAGATTTGCGATGATGAGCTTGACTTTTGCTTTAAATCCCTTGGTATGCAAAAGCTCTGCAAATTCGGGATTTGCTTCCGCCGACTGACGCTTGACTTCTTCGAGCCGAGCCTTGTCGGCTGCTGCTTGTTTGCGTGCGCTTTCAGCTAAGCCGCCAAATGCAACTTTGAATTTTGCCCTGATGCCTTTGGTGTGGCAGAATTCCTCAAACTGCTTGCTGATTTCTTCGTAGTGGTGGTCGTTGTACTGTTCGTTCATTGTTTTTGTTCTCCTTATTTGAATTATTTTTTTATTTTTTTCGGCGTGGGCAAGCAAAATTTTCCATTGTTCCTTGCCCGTAGCCGATAAAAATTCCTGAAAGTCTTTTTCGGTCAATGCCGTTTCGTTTTCTTTCATAATGCACTCCTTCCTGATTGCACGTATAGTTTAACCTGTAATTTTCAAAAACACCACCACACAAAAACCGAAAAGTGTTGGTTTCTGATTGATTTTTTGAAAATTATTTGCTAAAATAAAAACATGAACAGATCCGAATCGAAATTCCAAAATACTGCGAATAAGATGGGGAGTGCGCTTATCACTTTATTAGAGAGCAAAGAGTTCTCCGATATCAGCATTATGGATATCTGTCAAAAAGCGGGCGTAAACCGTTCCACCTTCTACGCGCACTACGACAACACATACGATTTATTAAAGCAAACTTATCAAGGAATGATAGGCAACTTTTTGACCGAGTGTACTTTTGACGACCCCGTAGATTTATCGGATATGCGGAAGCTGAACACGGACGATTTGAATTTTATTACACCCAAATATCTATTGCCGTACTTGAAATATATACGAGAGCATAAACGTCTTTTCAGAATTTACGCCGAAAACGCCAACGCTTTTGAAGCAAACGATATGGACAATTATATGATTGAAAACTTTTTTGCACCTATCTATGCGAAGTACGGCGTTACCGATAAAAAACTTATCTTTTATATGCAGAAATACTTTCTGAAAGGGATCGACGCAATTATAAACGAATGGGTACGAAACGACTGCGAAGACGATATTCTGTTTATCTGCGAAATCATAACCTACTGCGTAAGACCAAACGCACAAAAATAACGCACAGCTTATGAATACTTGGAAAAAGATTTTACATTGGTTTGCTAATCCCAAATGGTACTTCCTGCTACCCGTAATGTTGATTGCGATAGGTACTACGGTTGGCGGAACGCTTATACTTACACAAGATTATCTTTTCGATTATCTAATTTGGGGGTACGTTCTGCTTGGAATTGCTGGCGTAACGTTGAGCTATTCCATTTTCGGCATTATTCGCACTTATCCCAAAGCCAAAGAGGGTATCTTAAAATGGGCGGAAAAGCACCCGCGCATAAACAAGGCGTTTAATACGTACGGATTTACCACTCTTGTATTTACAGCGTTTTCCATTATCGTTACGCTTGCGTTCGCCGTATATAACGGCTCGATCGCTATCGTAATACGCTCGATTTGGTTTGGCGCATTAGCCGCATATTATATCGTTCTGATCGTTCTCCGCGGTAGTATTCTCATTTACTACGGCGTGAGAAAACGGGCTGTCGATAACGGACAGCCCGAAACGCAAACGCTGATACGCGACGGAAAACTATACCGTACCTGCGGAATACTGTTGTTCCTGTTGCCGGTGTGCTTGTCGTTTGCGATTTTGCAGATGGTACGCGCAGGCGACTCCTTTGAGCATAAAGGAATTACGATTTACGTTTACGCCATATACGCCTTTTTCAAGATAATAACGGCAATTTACAGCTTTATCAAAGAACGCCGCAACCGCTCTATGGTAATTATGGCAACAAAGAATATAAAACTTGCCGATGCGTTTGTTTCTATCCTTGCTTTGCAAACGGCTATGTTCCGTGAATTTGGCGGTCTGACGAGCAGTTTCGATACCGTAACGATGAACGCCATAACGGGGGCAATCGTCTGTGTGCTGACCGTCGCTATCGGCGTATATATGATCGTACAGGCAAATCTGCGGATCAAAAATTTAAAACAGGAGCAAGTAAACTAAAATTAAGAAACTTGCTATCTGCTTCAAAACATTATTCGAATTGAACGAAAGTTGTAATTCGAACTGTTGATGTGCGGATTACAACTCTTTTTCTATGTAATTAGCTTTTTACCGTAATTTCGTCCGTTTTTGTTAGAAATCAATTAAAAAATCCGAACTTGTTCAGTTCGGATTTTTAATATTTAATTCTTCGTATTTGTCCGGTGATAAATACCCTTAATGTGTGAGGAGTTTTTAGAATGGTATTGTTCAATCGTGAAAGCTAAGCAAATTGTTTATAACGGTTAAAAACGTTCCGTTCTCGAAGGAATACTCTTCATAATTTAATACGTATATCTCGTATTTCGCGCTCTCTATCTTTGCTTTACACTGAATTAAATTTATTCCGTCATCATCAACAATTTTTTGCTTATATTGAATCGTATAATCCGAGTATGTCTCCGTTGAAATACTTCCTTCCAACTCAAAATCCTTATAATCGTACTTATCGTTCACTACTATCACCACTTGCATACTATAACTTAGCATGGAATCTTCATCAATTCTCAAATAATAATATATTTCATCCCCACTCACCGAGTCAAAATATTTTATAGTTTCAACTTCCTGATCTTCCTTAAAATTAAGCGTCAAATTCGTCAAAGCATTTGATAGCTCCGTAATATCGGAGGTCTCTGGTGTAAAATTCATCTCATCATACCTAACGTCTCCATCTTGACCGGCATCTCCCAAATCGTTGTTCGGCGAAGGAACTAATTCAACGATCAAAATTGCCGCAACGGCACACGCCAAAGCAGCCGAAGGAATCGCCCATAACCACTTTTTGTTACGTTTTGTTTTGGGCGCTTCCGCAACGGAGTCCTTTAAGCGTTGCAACGTCTCCTGGTCCCTATCGGTGCGAAGGGATTCTAAATCTGCTTGCGCTTTCTTTTTTAAGAATTTTTTTACGTTCATAAGCTCAATAAATATTTACCGCGTATGCGTCGTTTACGTTGGTGTTGTAATGTATATCATAATAGCCGCTGGTTTTTGTAGGAACACCCGATGCAACCATAATATACTCGTATAAAAGATTTGCAGAATTTGCCAGAGTGTAGGTAGTTTCTACGTATCCGAATCCGACCATAACGTGATTCCCTGCGGACTCATAATAGTTGATCCTGTCGCTTTTCTCTTCGAAATCTACATCTGCCACGTTGTATCCGCTGCAAAACAGCACAACCGGCTGATTGGATTCCATATAGGACTTAGCAACGGAATAATCAAAGCGACTGTTCCTCATGCAGGAAGAAAAGCTGATGCTCTTCCCCTTTCTGTTACAGTATGTAATCATTCCGTTCTTAAATTCCGTAACCGTCGTGCCCTCGTTATTCGTCCCCATATCACTGTATAATTGCCGAATCAAATCATACACATATGTATCTTGGTTGTTATAAACATACCTTCCCAATATGAACTTTCCGGCAGTATGCTCGGGAATTAAATTCTCGTCGTATCTATCGTAAAAACCGATTACGTTTGCACCTGCGATACACGCACAGTCGGATCGATTTGCGCTAAAAGAATAACTCGGATGCCTCATTACCATTTTGAACGTGTTCTCGTCCTTGTTCTCATAATTAACCACAACGCTCGAAATATCCAGAGGCATGATCCCGTCGTCGCAATAGGTTTCGTCCTTTACCGACATTGCATTTCCGCATAAACTCGATGCGCCGATGATCACCATCACGGCAGCAGCCAACATTTTTTTCATATTATTATCCTCCAAACTTTTTTATCTGTTCATTTAGACGAAAAAGAACGGACAAATGTCACAAAATTGTTTTTAAAATTTTATATGAACGACTGACTCTTGTTCGAACACAGCTATAACTCAGCTTAAATTCGGTTGCCAATTCCTTGTAGCTGTATCCCTCCCAAAAATGCAGATATAATAACTGTTGCGTTAAATTATCTAATTTTGATAGCGCTACTTTTACCTCGATATCTACGTATATATGTTCCAAATCAAATTCTTCGGATATATTTTCAAAGTACTGTTCATCTTGGTGTTTTGTCCTTAGTTCATCTATAATATAATTATCCGCTAATCTGAATAACCACGCTGTGGGGAACTCGACGTGATTCGGTGTTTCCATTTCCAATAATTTTAAGAAAACATCTTCTACGGTATCTTCCGGATTGATGAGATTCCCAAAACGCCTTTGAAAATGCAACTTTAATTTCGGACTGTACTCGTCATAAATCGAATCGACTGCTTTTTTATTATATTTAATTTTCTTTAATAATCGATTAAACTTTTGTGCATCCATGTACTTTTGTATCGGTTACTGTTTCGAATTTATTTTATATTATAATTACAAAAATTTGGCAAAAAGTCAAGCGTCTACCGCTTGACTTTTCTATTAGAATAAAAATTATTGTTCCGATGGCAAAATAGGAATCAAATAATTGTGCCTATTAAAAAAACTGCGTTTGTTATTCGTAATTTTATTTTCTGATAATTTCGCAATTCTCCGAAAAGGCGTCCTCTGCCACTTCGCATTTTTCGGGAATTACAATGTTGCTCAGACTTTCGCAGAAGCGGAACGCCTCTTCGCCGATATACGCCGTGCCGTCGGGGATTTCGATATTCACAAGTTTTTCGCAACCGTAAAACGTATGTCTTTCTATCTGCGTGACTCCGGCGGGAATTTTAATATGTTTCAGACTTTTACAATCGGAGAATGCAAATTCGCCGATTTGCGTTACGCTTTCGGGAATCTTGATATAGGCGAGGCTTTTACAGTTTATAAATGCGCTCTTGCCGATTTGTTTTACCCCTTCGGGTATTTTGATCTCGTTCAGACTTTCGCAACGCGCAAACGTGTTTTCCCCGATGATTGTGACCCCGTTGGGGATCTCTATTCCGTCAAGACTTTTACAACTGTTAAAGGCGTCTCTTTCGATTTGCGTCACGCTATCGGGAATTTCGATACGCTTCACGCTCTGACTGCAAGCAAACGCGTCTTCGCCGATTTGCGTGACCCCGTCGGGGATCACATAGGTCGTAACGTTGCGCCCTTCCGGCATCTTGATAATGCGGCGGGTATCCTTGGAAAACAATACCCCGTCCTTATCGCAGTAATACAAATTATTTTCGTCAACGGTTATATTTTTAAGACTTTCGCAGCACACGAACGCGTCTCTACCTATCTGCTTCACGCTGTCGGGAATTTCCACACTGATAAGACCTTTGCAGCCGTAAAACGCCCTCTCGTCCACCTGCGTCACGCCGACGGGAATCACGACGCTCTTAATGTTTTTGCAGCCGTGGAACGCGCTTTCGCCGATTTGCAAAACGCCGCTTGTAACTTCCACGCTTTCAAGATTTGCGCACCCGTGAAAAGCGCTTCTGCCGATCACAATCACTTCGTCGGGAATACGGTAGCTCGTCAGCCTGCACCCTTCCGTCATCTTGACGATCCGGCGCAAATCCTTGCTGTACAGTACCCCGTCCTGATCGCAATAGCATTTGTTGTTTTCATCGACGACGATACTTTCAAGACTTTCGCAGCCGTTGAATGCGGTAATTGCAATTTGCGTTACGTCGGCGGGAATTTCCAAACGCTTCAACCCGGTGCAGCCCGCGAACGCATATTTATCGATCTGCGTCACGCTATCGGATATTTTTACGCTGTCAAGATTCTTACAGCCGAAAAATAAGCTCTCGCAGATTTCCGTCACGCCGTCGGGAATTTTGATATTTTCAAGACTTTCACAACCGTAAAACGCCCCTTCGCCGATATACGTCACGCTATCGGGAATATTGATGCGTTTCAGATTTTTGCAGACGTAAAACGCTCTTTCGTCGATCTGCGTGACCGTATCGGGAATCTCGATACTCTCGACAAGGTTATTTTCGTACAGATTCTTTCTGAACGCCTCTTCGCCGATTTCAACCACGCTGTCGGGAATAATTACTCTTCTGCTGTTGCCTTTATATTTTATCAGAACGCCGTTCACGATCTCGCAATCGGCAAGCATCTGCTCTTCGAATCTTCTTTTCTCTTCCTCGGCTCTGCGTTGCGCATAGTATTCCTTCATTCCCTACTCTTCCTCTGACTCTTGAGCCTTTTCCTCCGCCTTGATACGCTCTTCCTCGGCTTTGCGCTTTGCCTCTTCCTCTGCTTTGATACGTTCTTCCTCGGCTATGCGCTTTGCCTCTTCCTCCGCTTTGATACGTTCTTCCTCGGCTATGCGCTTCGCCTCTTCCTCTGCCTTGATACGCTCTTCCTCGGCTTTGCGCTTCGCCTCTTCCGCTGCTTTGATTCGCTCTTTTTC
>JAIDSX010000014.1 GCA_029060985.1 Clostridia bacterium
TTCAAATGTTCGAACAGGAAATCGTCCTCGTAAGCGAAGGCGACGTCCTCGAATGAGATCGCTTTCATATGGTTTACTTTCCCTATTATAACAAATCAACGCGTTTTTTACAATGAAATACCCGCAAAATTTGAAAAATATTTGCAAGTCATTTTTCCGTGTTCCATTCCCACATATTGACAATACAAAGTCAATATGGTAACATTATTACCGTTATGGACTCCCCGAAAGAATTTGAAATTAAACAGCAGCGCGGGCTTCTCATCTTTTATCTGATATTAGGACCGATACTAATTGCAGCAATCATTGTCACCGCCGTCTTGGTCGTACAAGGTAAAATTGATAAAGACACCGTGGGCGCCGGATATTTAGCGTTGTTCTGCGCTCTGCTCTCTTTACCGGTTTTAGGCATTTATGCTTATTTTCACAATAAATTTATTTTCCGGGAAGGATTTTTCATATTCAAAAATATATTTTGCAAAACAAAACGCGTTCCCGTTGACACAATAAATGTTGCTATAATTTATTCAATAGGAAGGGCTAACAGAGGTCTTGCATTTAAGGACAAAAATTTAGAATGCGTTTTAAGGGTACCGGGTGCCGATGCACTAATAAACAACGATCTTTTCAAAAAAGTTTTGGAATATTACGAAATTGCTTTAACAGATAGTAGAACTTTTATAAATTAAGCGTTCAAAATCCCCCTTACGAGAGATTATTTATAATCCTTTCATTGAAACCAAAAAGCAGGAAAACGATGCAGGAATTTATTTATCAACTGATTGAGAACAACACCTTCTGTGTGGCAGGATACAAGGGCGACGAGGAAAACGTCGTCATTCCGGAACGCGTAAACGGCGCGCCGGTCACCGTACTTTTCGATAAACTGTTTCGCGGACATCCCGAAATAAAATCCGTTAAAATTCCGGATACGGTCACCGATATCGGCGAATTTGTATTTGACGGCTGCGTCAATCTTAGGCACATTGAACTACCCTCACAGCTCTTTTGTCTTTGGGGAAATTCCTTCGCGCGTTGCGGAATCGAGGAAATTACGTTGCCCGATAAGCTGGCGGCTTTACCGCCGTTTGCGTTCAAAGAATGCAAAAATCTGAAAAAAGTCGTCTGCGGCGCGGGATTGAAAAAAATCTACGCATGGGCGTTTAGCGGTTGTGAACAACTTACCGAAGTCGTACACGGTCCGAACGTTGACGTAAGCTCGGAAGCATTCCAAACAAAGAAATAAACTCAATAAAATGTAACCACTGAGATAGCTGAAACAAAAAAATTTCCCCTATGAAAGAATTCCTTTCAAGGGGATTTTTTTATATTCCTTTATATATTTTTTTCACAATGGATATTGACTTTCCCAAAATTTTCCGTTATAATACGGTTTGAGCGCGGACAAGCGTATTTTTTCCGCGCGCAAAGAAAAAAATATTTTAATTTTATGGAGGTTTTTTGATGACTAAGATGACCATTGACGGCAACACCGCCGCCAGCCACGTCGCTTATGCGTTCAGTGAAGTGGCTGCCATCTATCCCATCACTCCTTCGTCCCCCATGGCTGAATCGGCGGACGAATGGGCGACGCAGGGACGCGTGAATATGTGGGGACAGAAGCTCCGCATCGCAGAAATGCAATCGGAGGGAGGCGCGGCGGGCGCTGTACACGGCTCGCTTTCCGCAGGCGCACTGACCACGACCTACACCGCGTCGCAGGGACTTCTTTTAATGATTCCCAATATGTACAAAATTTCGGGCGAGCTTCTCCCCATGGTCATGCACGTTTCGGCGCGTGCGCTCGCTGCGCATTCGCTGAACATCTTCGGCGACCACTCGGACGTTATGGCTTGCCGCCAGACGGGCTTTGCAATGCTTTCGAGCTGCTCCGTTCAGGAAGTTATGGACCTTTCGCTCGTTGCGCACCTTGCAACGCTTAGAACCCGCGTGCCCTTCCTCAGCTTCTTCGACGGCTTCCGTACTTCCCACGAGGTTTCCAAGATCGACGCAATCGATTACGAGGAAATGAAAGCGCTCTACGACAAGCTCGGTCTTGACAAAGACGTGAAGGAATTCAAGGCGCGCGCGCTCAACCCCGAGCACCCCATTCAAAAGGGTACGGCGCAGAACGGCGACACCTACTTCCAGAACAGAGAGACGGCGAACAGCTACTACAACGCGACCCCCGCGATCGTTCAACAGATGATGGACGAAGTCGGAAAACTCACCAAGAGAAAATATCACCTCTTCGACTACGTCGGCGCAAAGGACGCGGAAGAAGTCATCGTCATCATGGGCTCTGGTGCGGAGACCGTAGAAGAGAGCATCAACAAGCTCAACGCGCAGGGCAAGAAATACGGACTTATCAAAGTCCGCCTGTACCGCCCGTTCGTTGCGGACGCATTCGTGAAAGCCATTCCCAAGACCTGCAAAAAGATGGCTGTTCTCGACAGAACGAAAGAGCCCGGCTCTTTGGGCGAGCCCCTCTACCTCGACGTCTGCACGGCGCTCCTTGAAAAGGGTGTAAAAGGTATCGAAGTCGTCGGCGGCAGATACGGTTTGGGCTCGAAGGAATTCAACCCCTCGATGGTGCTTGCAGTCTACAAGAACCTCGAAGCGAAGAAACCCAAGAACCACTTCACGATCGGTATTTACGACGATATCACGAAGACCTCGCTCGACTTCTCCAAGAAGTTCGACGCGGCTCCCGCAGGCTCTACCTCCTGTAAGTTCTACGGACTCGGCTCGGACGGTACGGTCGGCGCGAACAAGAACTCCATCAAGATCATCGGCGACCACACCAAGATGTACGCACAGGCGTATTTCTTCTACGACTCTAAGAAGTCGGGCGGTATCACCGTTTCGCACCTCCGTTTCGGCAAAAAGCCCATTCAGAGCGAATATTTGATCGACTCCGCGGACTTCATCGCCTGCCACAACCCCTCGTACGTCATTCGTTACGACATGACGAGCGATTTGAAGGAAGGCGGCGCATTCCTCTTGAACGCGCCTTGGACGACCGTGGAAGAGCTCGAAGCAAACCTTCCCGCGTCCGTCAAGAACGCGCTCGCAAAGAAGCACGCGAAGCTCTACGTGATCGACGCAATTTCGATTGCGGCAAAGCTCGGACTTCGCGGCAGAACGAACACCATTCTGCAATCGGCGTTCTTCCTCATCAACCCGCAGATCATGCCCTACGCAGACGCTGTCGAGTACATGAAGAAGATGGCTTACAAGTCCTTCGCAAGAAAGGGCGACGCGATCGTTCAGATGAACTACAACGCGATCGACTCCGCAAAAGAGAATCTCGTGAAAATCGAAATCCCCGCTTCGTGGGCGACCACCACGGAGGGTGCGGAGATGATCAAGCTTGCAAACAACGACTACTTCAAGAACGTCGTTGCTCCCATTCTTGCTCTCGAAGGCGACAAGCTCCCCTCCTCGGCGTTCAATGCGGACGGCTCCGTTCCCACGGGTACGACGAAGTACGAAAAGCGCGGCGTTGCCGTTCTCGTGCCCAAATGGGTCGAAGAGAACTGTATCCAGTGTAACCAGTGCGCGTTCGTTTGCCCGCACGCAACCATTCGTCCCGCACTCGTAAAGGCGGGCGAGAACAAACCCGCAAACTTCGTAACGAAGCCCGCGACGGGAATTCCCGGATACGAATACCGCATTCAGGTTTCCCCGCTCGACTGTATGGGTTGCGGCGTGTGCGCGGACGTCTGCCCCGGCATGAAGGGCAACAAGGCGCTCGTCATGACGCCGTTTGCGGAGATCGAGCCGCTTGAAAAAGACAACTGGGAATACAGCGTAAATCTTCCCGACGTAGACCTTTCGGAAGTCAAGATGGCAGACGTGAAGAAATCGCAATTCACCGCTCCCCTCTTCGAGTTCTCGGGCGCGTGCGCGGGCTGCGGCGAAACGCCTTACGTCAAGGTCGTCACCCAGCTCTTCGGCGACAGAATGATCGTTGCAAACGCGACGGGCTGCTCGTCCATCTACGGCGGTTCTTCCCCTACCTGCCCCTACACCACGAACAAGCAGGGCAACGGTCCCGCTTGGGCGAACTCCCTCTTCGAGGACAACGCGGAATTCGGCTACGGTATGCAGCTCGCATACAAGGCAAGAAGACTTGCGATCAAAGAGAAGGTTGAAAAACTTGCCGGGCTCTGGACGGAATGGGCGGAAGGCAAAGCAGCTTGCGAAGCGTGGCTCAAAGGTATGGACGACGCAGAGGCAAGCAAGACCGCGGCTACCGCGCTTCTGAAATGCATCGAAGAATGCAAGGACTGCGGTTGCGAATGCGACGCACTTGAAAAAGAAATCTATGCGGATAAGGACTGCCTCGTCAAGAAATCCTTCTGGATCATCGGCGGCGACGGCTGGGCTTACGATATCGGCTACGGCGGACTCGACCACGTATTGGCTTCCGGCGAAGACGTGAACGTGCTCGTTCTCGACACCGAGGTTTACTCCAACACGGGCGGACAGGCTTCTAAGTCCACTCCTATCGGCGCGGTTGCGAAGTTCGCTTCAAGCGGTAAGCGCGTGAAGAAGAAGGATCTCGGCATGATCGCGGCAAGCTACGGCTACGTATACGTTGCACAGTGCGCGATGGGTGCGGACAAGGCTCAGCTCGTCAAAGCGCTCAAAGAGGCCGAGGCTTACCACGGACCTTCTCTCATCATCTGCTATGCGCCTTGTATCAACCACGGCATCAACATGATGAAGTCGCAATCGGAAGAGAAGTCGGCAGTAGACTGCGGATACTGGCAGCTCTACCGCTTCAATCCCACGCTTGCGGAAAAAGGCGAGAATCCCTTCACGCTCGATTCGAAGGATCCCACGGGCGACTATCAGGCATTCATTTTGGGCGAAACGCGCTACGCTTCCCTCAAAAAGACCCAGCCCGAGGTTGCGGAAGAACTCTTCAAGAAGACGGAAGAGAACTCCAAACAACGCCTTGCAGGCTACAAGAAGATGGCAGGCAAAGAGTAATTGAAGCAATAAAAAAGACGACCTTCGGGTCGTCTTTTTTTATTGCAATCGGTTCAAATATTTGACACGGTCACCCAAATGAAATAAAATATCAATATGGAGGAAAAAGATATGAA
>JAIDSX010000140.1 GCA_029060985.1 Clostridia bacterium
CTCTTGTAAAGAAGGAGAACAAGTATCGCGATCTGCCCGAGGGGATGGGGGAACTTATTTGCGAGCAGATCAGAGATAACGCACTCGACTATTCCGCGTTGGAAGAAGACCCGTTCGACCACGATTTGGAAATTTACATTCGCGAGGGCAAGGTGTTTATGCTGGCGGATTCCGCCGACGAGGAAGAGAAAAAACCGCAGGAAGAAGCCTTCGAGGAATCCGTTTCGGCATAAATCATTTTTTATTGTCAGTCAGAATGACCGTAATAAAAAACGGCTTGATTTTCAAGCCGTTTTTTTTATTCGATATGCATACGCAAAAAATAACTTTTACATATTTTTCCAAATACCGCAAACACTGTCTGTATGCGGAAAAAATCTTTAATTGCTATTTTGCTTACCGTTCTTTGCGCGCTCTTTCTTTTCTGCGCGTGCGACAAGGTAGAGGACATGGGCTCGCTTCCCGATCTTTCAAAGCCCTATACGGGGGAATACGTTCTTAAAAAACTCACGCTCGGCGGCGAGGACTATACGGATAAGTTCGAATCCGTAAAACTCGAACTCGATTACGACGGAGAGTTCGAACTCACCTATAAAGAAAAAGACGGGCAGGAGGGGAGCTATGAGGGCGAATACACCGTTTCGACCGAGCGCGAAGAAATCACCCTGTCTTCCAAAGCGGGAATGCGCTCCGTAAGCCGTACTTTTCCCATGAAAGACGGAAGCATTTTGATCGATCTCAAATTGGGAACAAAACTTCTGCACGCGGAGTTTGCATTTCCCGAATAAATGTTTGCCAATCGCGTCCGTATATGCTATAATAGGCTTATGGACGAACTCACTCCCGATCAACAGGACGCGGAAGCGCTCATTAAAGAATGGTTTTTTAACCTCGGCACGCAGATTTTCGTGTTATGCGGATATGCGGGCACGGGAAAGACCTTTTTGATCGATCATGCGGTACGCGCGCTCGGGTTGACCCCTGGCAAGAGCGCGGTATTCGTTGCGCCCACGGGGAAGGCGGCTTCCGTTCTTCTGCGTTCGGGAACGCCCGCGGGCACCGTTCATTCACTCATCTACACGCGCGAAGAGGACATCGAAGTCGACGAAAACGGCGAGGTGATCTCCGAGCGCTTTTTGCGTTTTGTGCGGAAAGAAAAAATCGATTCCGAAATTAAACTCATCGTCGTGGACGAAACGAGCATGGTTTCGGACGAGGTGTTGCGCGATCTTTTATCCTTCGGCGTGAAGTGTTTATTTTCGGGCGATCCCGCGCAGCTCCCGCCCGTGGGCGGCACGAATACGCTTCTCTCGATGCCCTGCGTTACCTTAACGCAAATCGTCAGGCAGGAGAAGGGGAATCCCATCGTGCGGCTTGCCTCTATGGCGCGTGCGGGCAAAATTCTTCCCTACGGTAGCTACGGCGACAACGTTTTGGTCGCACCTAAAAATTCCTTGACGCCCGCAGAGAGGCGAAAGCTATTATTGGAGGCGGATCAAATCATCGTCGGCACCAACCGCATGCGCGAAAATCTCAACCGCGAGATCCGTTCCTATCTCGGGATCGCCGCCTCGGCGCAGCTCCCCGTAGACGGCGAAAAGGTCATTTGCACGCTGAATAACTGGAGCAAGAAGATAGACGAGAAGGGAGAGTTTCATTTAGTCAACGGCATCATCGGCGTTTGTAGAAACGTCGAAGAGGGGGAGGACGGCTTAGGCAAGCTCGACTTCACCGCGGACTTTCTCGATAAACAAGTGGAGGACTTGCCCTTCGATACGGGAATTTTCCGCGAGGGGCGCTACTATCACGGCTACGGCGACAAGGCTTGCTTTTTACAAAACGGCGCGCTCGTGCACGAGAAGAGCTACGAAATGCTCAAACGCTTTAAGGTCAAGCGGGAGGATACCGTCTGCCGCTTCGAATTTGCCTACGCCGTTACTTGCCACAAGGCGCAGGGCTCGGAATACGACTTCGTGGTCGTGTTCGACGAGAGCCGCATTTTCGATGACGGCGCGCGCTGGCTGTACACCGCGATCACGCGGGCGAAAAAGAAGCTCGTGATTTTAAGGTAGAATTTTTATAAAAAAGCCTCCCGCGGCAATCGCCGCGGGAGGTATCTTATTAAGTCGTTATTCAGGGCATTACGATTTCGCCGATGAGATTGGCTTTGAGCGAGCTGTCGTAAACGCCGTTATTTGCAAACTGCACGCAGTAGAGCGCC
>JAIDSX010000141.1 GCA_029060985.1 Clostridia bacterium
TCCTTGTCCCTTGCAAATTCTGCGGCGGCGGAGAGGGATTCAAGGTAGCTAAGTTCGCTTCGCGTTTCCTCTTCCTGCGGGGCGAGTACTTCGAGCGTGCGCTTTTCCTTGCGGTATTTTTTGAAATAGCTCTGCGCGTTTTCGGAGGGCGTTTTCGTGGGGTCGAGCGCGATTTTGACCGTGCCGCCCCCGTAAAAGTTTTCAAGCTCTACGCCGCGCGAGCCCTTTTCGATTTTCCACAAATTCGCCGTTAAAAGCTCGCCCTTCACGCGGTCGAGCTCCGCGTCCTTGCAGTCGTTTTGTTTTTGTAATATCTGCGCAAGCCGCTTCTCCTGCTTTTTGACTCCCGAATGCACGGCGGAGCATAATTTTCTTTTGAGTAAAGAAAACTCCTTTTCCCGTCCCTTTTTGCCGTAGAAGTACGCCTGCGCCGCACTCAGAGTGGGAAAGAGGGTCGCACCGTCCTCAAAGCGGGCAAAGAAGTCCCGTTCGTTCACGCAGGCGGTGATTTCGTCCGAAAAGAGATAATCGTATACGTGCTTTGCAAAGTCACCGCCGCCGTACCACTTTACGATATTTTCCGCCGTGACGGGTGCGATCCCGCGCACGTGTTTGAAGAGGAATTCGGCAAGATTTTCCTTGGGCGCGTCCTTCAAAAGCGAATAGAGAGCGGGATAATCGGACGGGTCAATTTTGTCCTGCGGCTCGGGAAGGGCGTATTTCGCGCCCGAAAATATAAGGCGTTTACAGTTTTCGCCGATCGTGGTCGTTTTGAGCGCGCCCAGGATGACGCCGTTCTCCGTTAAGACGAGATTGGAATACTTGCCCATGATTTCGGCGTATAAAACCTTTTCCGTCGAGGAAAAGTCCGAAACGCAGAAGAAGCGGAAGGCGAGAATGCGCTCGAAGCCCACGAGCGAAATCTCTTTGATTTCCGCGTTCAAAAGGTGTTTGCGAAGCAGCATACAAAAGGCGGGAGCTACGGAGGGATTCTCCTTCGTTGCTTCTGAAAAATACGCGCCGCAGTCCGAAGCGTTCACGTTGAGCGCGAGCTTCAAAACGGTTGCGCCCGTGTATATCAAAAACGTGACTTCCTCGCGTTCGGGCTGATTGATTTTATTGATCTTGCCCCCGACGAGGGTAGAATTGAGTTCCCTTGCGTTGAGGCGAAGGGTAAATGCGTCCTGCGGCATACGACACCTTTACGGATAAAAATTCGTTTTACGGCGATAAAATCCGATAACGTAACTTAATTATAACCGAAAAAAATCAATTTGTAAATAAAAACGCTTTCCTTTTGATTTGCTTTATGTTAAAATAAAAGTTGCGAAAAAATGAATTAAATTTCAGGAGATATTTTATGAAGTACGAAACAGCACCCGCAGAAAAAAGCACGGTCAAAGTGACCATGACGTTCGACGCCGCAGAATGGGCGGAAGCGAACAACCAGGCTTACGTCAAGAACAGAAGCAAGTACGCCGTCAACGGATTCAGAAAAGGGAAAGTGCCCAAGCACGTTCTCGAAACCTTCTACGGCAAGGGACTGTTCTATGAAGACGCGCTCAATTTGCTCTACGTTCAGCATTACGGCGAGGTGCTCGAAAAGGAAAAGGATCATTTTACCGCAGTGGGCGATCCCTCGCTTGCGGTGGACGATATTACGGACGAAAAAGTCGTGTTGATTGCGACGATTCCCGTAAAACCCGAAGTAAAGATCGAGAAGTATAAGGGTATAAAAATCAAGAAGGTTGAGTATACTGTTACGGACGCCGACGTCGAGAAGGAAATCGAAAACACCAGAGACCGTCTTGCGGAGAAGATCGAAGTCACCGACAGGGCGGCTAAAAACGGCGATACCGTCACCATCGACTTCGTGGGCAAGGCGGACGGCAAGGAGTTCGAAGGCGGCTCTGCCGAGAACTACGACTTGACGCTCGGCTCGGGCACGTTTATTGCGGGCTTCGAGGAGCAGGTCGTCGGCATGAAGCTCGGCGAAACGAAGGACGTAAACGTGACCTTTCCCGAGGACTATCAGGCGGAGAACTTAAAAGGCAAGCCCGCGGTATTCACCGTGACCCTTCATAAAATTACGGGTAAAAAGCTCCCCGAACTCAACGACGAGTTTGCAAAGAAAGTGGGAAGCGACAGCGTGGAGGCTTACCGCGAAAAAATCAAAGCGCGCCTCGAAACGAGCGCAAAGTCGAAGAGCCGCAACGAGACGGAGAATTCCATTCTCTCCGAGATCGCAAAGGGCGCTACGGCGGAAATTCCCGACGCAATGGTCGAAGCACAGGAAGATTATTCTCTTCGCAACATGGAATACAACCTCATGTATCAGGGCGTGAAGCTCGACGACTATCTGAGCTATATCGGTTCTACCCGCGAGGAGTACAAAAAGAACTTCGAGGAAGAGGCGAGAAACACCGTACTTCAACAGCTCGTGCTTGAAAAAATTATCGAGCTCGAAAAGATCACCGCGACGGAAAAAGAGATCGACGCGAAGATCGAAGAACAGGCAAAGAGCGTGGGAAAGAGCGCGGAGGAATACAAAAAGACGCTCGATCCCCGTCAGAGAAACTATATCGAAAACGATATTAAAGTCACCAAGGCGTTCGACTTCTTAGAGAAGAACAACGAAATGTATCTTGAATCCGGCGAAAAGCCCGCGGCGAAAAAGCCCGCGGCAAAGAAGACTACCGAAGCAAAACCCGCAACGGAGAAGAAAGAGACCGCTGCAAAACATATGACGACGACCGCGAAGAAAGAGGCGGGCGATAAACCCAAGACGACTGCGAAAAAGAAGGAGAACTGAAAATGAATGAAAAGAACGTTCTGATTCCTTACGTCGTTGAAAGGACTTCGGGCGGGGAGAGAAGCTACGACCTTTACTCCCGTCTTTTGGAGGACAGAATCATTTTTTTGAGCGGTGAGATCGACGATTCGGTTGCAAACACCGTCGTGGCGCAGCTCATCTATCTCGAAGGCAAAGACCCCGGAAAGGATATCAGCCTTTACATCAACAGCCCCGGCGGCTCGGTCTCCGCGGGCATGGCGATCTACGATACCATGAATTATATCAAGTGCGACGTTTCCACGATTTGTATCGGGCTTGCGGCTTCCATGGGCGCATTCCTTTTGGCGGCAGGCGCGAAGGGGAAGCGTTACGCGCTTAAAAACAGCGAAATCATGATCCACCAGCCCTTGGGCGGCGCGCAGGGTCAAGCGAGCGACATCAAGATCCAAGCGGAGCATATCCTCAGAATCAAGACGAAAATGACCAAAATTTTAGCCGCGAACACGGGCAAACCCGTCGAGGTCGTGGAGCGCGATACCGACAGAGACAACTATCTCTCTGCCGACGAGGCGCAGGAATACGGATTGATCGATAAAGTGTACGAAAAGAGATAATTTCGTTTGGTGTGCGGATCAGTTAGGAGATTCAATAACGATATGGCAAAATACGAACAATACTGTTCCTTCTGCGGAAAAGAGAAGGCGAAAACCAAAAAATTGATCGCGGGTCCCGACGGGATTTTTATCTGCGACGAGTGCGTGGGACTCTGTAACGATATGTTGCAGAAAATGCCCTCGACCGAGTCGATCGAGCCCGTCGAGCTTAAAAAGCCTGCCGAAATCAAAGCGGAGCTCGACCAGTATATCATCGGGCAGGATAAGGCGAAAAAGGTGCTCTCCGTGGCGGTGTATAACCACTACAAGCGTATCAACGCGCTTGCGGCGGGCAATTCCGATAAGGACGACGTGGAGATCGAAAAGAGCAACATTCTCCTTTTAGGGCCTACGGGAAGCGGTAAAACGCTGCTCGCGCGCACGCTTGCCAAAATACTCAACGTGCCGTTTGCGACGAGCGACGCAACGACGCTCACCGAGGCGGGCTACGTCGGCGAGGACGTGGAGAATATTCTTCTGAAGCTCATTCAGAACGCCGACTACGATATCGAAAAGGCGCAGCGCGGCATTATCTATATCGACGAAATCGACAAAATCGCAAGAAAGGGCGAGAACGTCTCCATCACCCGCGACGTATCGGGCGAGGGCGTTCAGCAGGCGCTTTTGAAGATCATCGAGAGCACGACGGCGAACGTGCCTCCGCAGGGTGGCAGAAAGCACCCCCAGCAGGACTGTATGCGTATCGACACGACGAACATTCTGTTCATTTGCGGCGGAGCGTTCGTGGGACTCGATAAGATCGTCAGCGCAAGAAAGGACGATTCGGGCTTAGGCTTCGGCGGAACGGTGAAGCTCGGCTCGAACGAAGTGGACTATACGCTCCTCGACGACGTAAAGCCGCAGGATTTGACGAAGTTCGGTTTGATTCCCGAATTCGTAGGGCGTATTCCCATTACGGTGAGCTTGCAGGCGCTCGACGAAGAGGCGCTTGTGAATATTCTCACGCGCCCGAGAAACGCCATTATCAAGCAGTATCAGAAGCTCGTAGGATTGGACGGCGTCAAACTTACGGTCGAGGACGACGCGGTGCGCGAAATCGCAAATACCGCGATTCGCTTGAAGACGGGAGCAAGAGGACTTAGAACGATCATCGAAAGTCTGATGACCGACGTCATGTACGACATTCCCTCGGTAAAGGACGTTGAAGAAGTGATTATCACCAAGGACTGCGTCGACAAAGGCGAAAAACCCAAGCTCGTGCATAAAAAGACCGCGTAAATTAGCAAGAATAAAAAGCACCCGTTCGGGTGCTTTTTCTTTTAGGCTTATTTTTGTGCAGTTTGTCTTAAAATAAAGGGGCAAAATCCTTAAAATATGTGCAAAGTGCACAAAAATAGGGGCAATATTTGTTAGGTTTGACTATTGATTTTTTCACGGCGGGCTTGTATAATAGTAGTAACAAAAATTCGGAGGAAAATTATGTCAGGTCTTTTACTCAAAGGCATCAACAAGGTTTATCCCGGCGGCAACCAGGCAGTGTTCAACTTCTGCCTCGACATTCGGGATAAAGAGTTCATCGTATTCGTCGGACCTTCCGGCTGCGGTAAGTCCACGACGCTGCGTATGATTGCGGGTCTCGAAGAAATTTCTTCGGGCGAGCTTTACATCGACGGCAAGCTCGTGAACGACGTCGTTCCCAAGGACAGAGATATCGCGATGGTATTCCAGAACTACGCGCTCTATCCCCACATGACCGTTTACGACAACATGGCGTTCGGCTTGAAGCTTCGTAAAGTTCCCAAGGACGTTATCGACGAAAAGGTCAAAGCTGCGGCGGATATCCTCGGTATCAGAGATTACCTCTCCCGTAAGCCCAAGGCTCTTTCGGGTGGTCAGCGTCAACGTGTTGCGCTCGGTCGTACGATCGTGCGTGAACCCAAAGTATTCCTTCTCGACGAGCCTCTGTCCAACTTGGACGCGAAGCTCCGTGCACAGATGAGAACGGAAATTTCCAAGCTCCACGTTCGTCTTGCTACTACGTTCATTTACGTTACGCACGACCAGATCGAGGCTATGACGATGGGTACGCGTATCGTCGTTATGAAAGACGGCTTCATGCAGCAGGTCGATACCCCTCAAAACCTCTACGATTACCCGATCAACCTGTTCGTTGCGGGCTTCATCGGAACGCCTCAAATGAACTTCTTCAAGAATTCCACCATTACCGAAGAGGACGGCAAGATTTACGTCAACTTCATCGGCGGAAACAAGATTGCTCTTCCCAAGGCAGTCGTAAAACGCATTAAGAATATTGACGAGTATAAGAACACGGGCAAGCTCGTAACGCTCGGCGTTCGTCCCGAAGATATCCATCAGGACGAGGCGTTCATCTCCAAGTCGCCCGATACGCTCGTCAAAGCGAAGATTGAGGTTATCGAAAAACTCGGTGCTGAAACGCAGATCTACTGCGATGTCGATTACGAAAGCGACAAGAACTCCGTCGTTGACAGCGTTTCGCAGATGATCGCTAAGATTTCGTCCCGTGCGGTCGTAGAGCTCGGCGAGATCGTGGAGCTTGCGTTCGACGCAATGCACATTCACCTCTTCGACGGTTACACCGAAGCGACCATGTTGGAGCGCGACGAGCACTACGACGTGATTCCCGAAAACGCGGAAGGCGCGGCGTTCGTACCTCCTACGCCTCAGGAAATGAAGGCGCAGATCGATGCGGCGCGCGTCGTTACGAAGGAAATGAAAAAGCAGATGAAGCGCGACGCGAAGTTGGCGGCTAAGAAGCAGGCGGGAGAGAGTGCGCCTATTGCAGAAACTCCCGAAGAACCTTCAGCTGCACCTACCGAATCAGAAGGTACTATAGCTGAGGAGACTTCCGTTTTGAATGAGGAACCCGCTCCTGTCGAAGAGACTCCTGCTCCTGTTGAGGAGGCGCCTGTGGAAGAAGCTCCTAAGGCAGAGGAGACAGCTGAGGAGAAGAAACCCGCTCCTGCTAAGAAGGCTCCCGCGAAGAAAGGACCTACGAAAAAGAGCGAATAATTATTAGCGAAGCACGAAAGAGCATTGCAGATTATGCAATGCTCTTTTTTACGCTTGACAAAAGCGGCGCAATCGGATATGATTGTATATTGTAAAAAACGAAGAGGAGGAACCCTGATATGTGGTGGGAAGTCATCTTAGACGCGTTAAAAGATACTGCGATCCTGTTTCCTTTTCTGTTTTTAATGTATATCGTAATCGAGCTTTTAGAGCACAAAACGAGCGCGGGCAAGCCCAACCGCGCCTTAGCGGGCAAGTGTGCGCCCATTCTCGGGTCTGCGCTCGGCACGGTGCCCATGTGCGGTTTTTCGGTCATGGCGGCAAAGCTGTACCGCAACCGTCATATCACGCTTGGAACGCTCCTTGCCGTGTTCATTGCAACCAGCGACGAGGCGCTCCTGGTGCTCTTAACGACCCCCGTGCTTATGCCGCTCGATAAAGTGTATTCCGTGCTCGCCATGGCGGGCGTAAAGTTCGTTTTGGGCTTTGCGGTGGGGTATCTTGCCGACGTTATATTTACAAGGAATAAGGCGGTCGAGCCCCTTCCCGCGCCCTGCGAACACGGGGAAATTCCCGAAGAAGAGCACGAACATATGCACGAACACGAAAGCGAGCACGATCATTCGGAACACGTGCACGAGCATGAACATGAACACGAACATTACGACGCGTGCAAGCACGCGCACAAGAGCAAGGTGAACGTGTATCTCGTATCGCCCCTATTGCACGCTCTGCAAGTGGCGGCGTTCGTGCTTCTCGTAAACCTCGCCTTCGGTTACTTGTTCTTTGCGCTCGGCGAGGAGAACGTCGTCGCCTTTTTAAGGGCTGGAAAATGGATTCAGCCGCTCGTGTGCAGCTTGATCGGTCTAATTCCCAACTGCGCTTCGAGCGTCGTTCTTGCCGAAACCTTCGCGGTCGGCGGAATCGAATTCGGAAGTTGTATGGCGGGGCTTGTAACGAACGCAGGGCTTGGGATTTTAGTTCTGTTCAAGGGCAAAAAAGAATTGAAGAATGCGGCTTTGATTACGCTATTTATGTACCTGTTCGGCGTTGCGGTGGGTTATGCCGTAAACGCGTTTGCACTTTTAATATAGTATCGTAAAAATTGAATACGGAGAAATTTTATGGAGTTCGCCGAATCCTTACCTAAGACAAATGCGCCGAAGGAAGAGGAAGGCGAGCTTAATTTTTGTTCGATCGAAGAGGGCGTTCGGGAAATCGTCAAGACCCGCCCTTCGGGAAAATCGTTGTTCGTCGCGGACGGGGACGCGTTATGTGCGTTTCGCACGTGCCTGCCGCCGCGCTCGTTGAGTCTGGTGCTCGATTCCGAAGACTGTCTGCCGCTCTTTCTGTCCTCCGACGACGCGCCCTTCGTGGCGGCGGCGGGAAAGAGGAGTACGCTCGTTGCGGCGCGTTTCTTTGCGGAGATAAGAAAGATTCCCTGTATTTTATTCCCCGTCTCCGCCGCTTTGGACGGCGCGTTTGAAGATTTCGGGGAAGTCCTTATAGAGAACAAACGCGAGCGTGTACCGCTGAAAGCGGCAAAAATCTGCTGCGATCGGGAACTCATGCGCCCGACGGTAGGACAAGCCTATATGCGCCTGCTGCTCTCCCGCCTTGCCCTGATCGAGGCAAAGGCAATGCGCCGTTTCGGCGCGGAGATCGGGCGGGAGAAGGCGGAGGAGCGGGCTTTTCAAACGCTATTATCGCTCAGATCGGAAACGCTCGGTTTTGAAGAAGTCGTTCAAAAAAACGCCGAAATCAGGCGTTGCGAGCGGGATGGCATGAACGCGGGCGAGGGCGTGATCCTTTCAGGCAGTATCGGGCTGGACGGTGAGGAGCAAGCATTTCTCATGCTCGCCGCGCTTTATTCCGCGTTCTTCGAAAAGGGGAAGCCCCATCTTTGCGTGCCCGATTACGAAGCGCGGGCACGGAATGCGAACGCTTCTTACGCGGCGCAAAATATTCCCACCGCGCAGGAATTTTTCCACCGTGCGGCTCTGTTCGAAAGGATACGCGCAGACGCTTGTCGGGAGCTGAACGCCTTTTTAAGCGGTTTGATCCATTATAAGAACAATTATTTTTCGCTGACGAATCAACCGCTTCCCGCGGTGCGGCGGTTGTCTTTACTCAAAGTTTTGCCCGAACGGTCGGCGGGATTGAGCAGCGTAATTCGCGATTTCGGGCTGATGGAGTGGGACGAAAGCGCATTCAAATAAGATAATTTGCGAAAAAGCGTTTGAAAACCGTGTAATATGTGTTAAAATAAATATGTAGTTACGAACACGTTTGGAGGAAAATATGCAGGAATTCAAAGTAAAAAGAGAATCTCCCGAATTGGTGATAGAGCTTTCGGGCGAAATCGATTCGGGAAATGCCGACGAATTGTACGAGGAATTTATCAAGAATTATAAAACGCCTTCGAAGGTCGTGTTCGAGTGCGATAAGGTGGAATTCATCGATTCGACCACGCTCGGAACGTTCGTTAAAATTCTCAAACACGTGAGAAGCGCAGGCTTCACGATGAAAATAACGGGATTGATTCCAAGACTTAAAAAACTTTTCGTAATCTGTTCGCTCGATTCGATCATGGAGATTTCGTAATGAAGAACTTATTATCGCTTGGTTTTGAACTCAACCGCGAACTCATGACGACCCTGCGGCTTACGACGGGCGGCGTCTGTTCTTTGGTAGGCTTGGATATGGACGAGACGGAGGACTGCAAGGTCTGCGTGACCGAGAGCCTGCTTCTCCTCATGCACTGCGGTTATCCTTCGGCACGCGTCAGCTTTTCCGAGGACGGCGGTTTATTTGTATCTATCGAAGCGGAGGGGACGGCTCGGGAGAGCAAGGAGTTCCCCGAAGATAAAATTTCTTCCGCGCTCTTGTTTGCGCTTGCGCAGGAAGTGAATATGGAGAAGGAGAAGGACTGTTTGAAATCCATCGGGTTTCGGTTCGTAAGAAATGGAAGATAAAGAACTCTTTCAACGATACCGTGAAACGGGCGATATCGCGCTCAGAAACGAGATCGTAGAAAAGTACCTATACATAGCTTCCGTGATTGCGAAAAAATTCGTTGGGCGCGGAGTGGAGTACGACGACTTGTATCAGGTCGCCGCGCTTGCGCTATTAAAAGGAGTCGACCGCTTCGACGAGACGAAGGGGTTGCAGTTCTCTACCTTCATTACGCCCACTATTACGGGCGAAATCAAAAACTATTTCAGGGATCATTCCCGGCTCGTGCATCTTCCGCGCCGCGTTTCGGAGCTGAGGGTCAATTTGAAAAAAGTTGCGGACGAGTTCATAACCGAAACGGGTATGCGCCCGACCGCAAAGGAGCTTGCGGAGCGCTTAGGCGTCAGCGAAGAGGAAGTCGTTCGTGCGGCGGAGGCAGGCGGGGTCGTCTCGCTCGACAAGCCCGTGGACGAAGAGGACGCAATGAGCTTTTACGAGGTGATCCCCGCCGAAGAGAATAATTTGGAGACGATCGAAAACCGCGACGCTCTTGAATCGGCGTTCTCCGTGCTTACGAAAGAGGAGCGGGATTTGATCGAATACCGATTCGTGCAGGAGCTTTCGCAGATGGAGACGGCGCGGCGCATGAACGTTTCGCAGATGTACGTATCCCGTATGGAACGAAAGGTTTTGAACAAACTAAAAGAAAGACTGAAAAAGAGCTTGGCGGACTGATGTACTTCGAAATCGATAACTACAACGCGCTGAAAGCAGCGCTGAATACTTTATGCTCGGGACTCGCGCAGAGGGACGTTCCGCAGGAGACGGTGTACGACAGTAAGCTCGTCGCAGACGAATTATTGTCAAACGCGCTTCGTCACGGCGGCGGAAAGGCTTTCTTTTCCGTTGACGTCGAAGACGACGTTATTTCACTCAGCGTTCGAAGCCTGCATTCCTTCCGTCCGCCCGAAGAAAGCATTCTCGTGAACTTGGAATCGGAGCACGGCAGGGGACTTTACCTTGTAGACAGAATCGTGGAAGCGAGAGGATACAGCGAAGAGGGGGGCACCTCGGTCATTATCCGAATCAGAAAATAGCCGATAGGGGAGAGAATTTATAAAGCAATAAAAAAGAAACGCCTGACGGCGTTTCTTTTTTTATATGACTTCGTTTGATCAGTGAGGGGAGCGCATATACTTGAAGAGCTTATCAAGCAACGGCTGGGAGATGTGGCTGCGGATCTTACCAAGGCTGATGAACATCTTGTTGAAGAACGCCTTGTTGTCGCCGCCGATCACGTATGCGGGCATGTAGGAAAGAATTCCGAACTTGTCTGCAATGAACGCATCGCCAAACTCGTTGAGTTCCGGCGTCGTAAGCGTGGCAATGAACGGGTCGGGAGCCTGAGTGGTGTTGTATCTGGCAGGCTCGTTGGAGACGGGCTCGGGTTTCGGTTCGGGCTTGGCGGCGGGCTTGGGAGCTTCGGGCTCGTTTGCCTTTGCCGCAGCTGCAGCCGCTTTCTTCGCGGCAAGCTCTGCCATACGTTTTTCGAACGCCGTAGGTTCGCGTTTCGGCTTGGGCTCGTCTTTCTTCTGCTGGGACTTGATAAGGTCTGTCATGCGCTTTTCGAATTCGGAAAGATCCTGCTTATCTTCCTGCACATAGTTGACAGTCGTGTTTCCTGCATTCGCCTGCGCCTCTTTCAGAGCGCGGAGCTCATCCATGATCTTCGACATATCTTTGTTTTCTTCGGGAGCGGGTTGCTCCTTCATATTGCGAAGTTCTTGTTTGAGCTGTTCGAGTTCTTCCTGTCTCTTCTTCTCCGCTTCGAGACGTTCCGCTTCAATTCTTTGACGCTCTTCTTCGAGCTTTTTACGCTGTTCTTCCGCTTGCTTCTCAGCTTCAAGGCGGGCAGCTTCGAGCTTCTGACGCTCTGCTTCAAGCTGCTGGCGCTGTTCTTCCGCAAGCCTTTGCGCTTCGGCTTGTGCCGCAGCCCTTGCTTCTTCCTGCGCCGCGGCTCTCGCTTCCGCCGCCTGGCGTTCCGCTTCGGCCTGTGCCGCAGCTCTCGCTTCTTCTGCTTCTCTTTGAATACGCTCTGCTTCGGCTCTTGCTTCCGCCGCCTGGCGTTCCGCCGCGGCTCTTGCTTCTTCCGCCTCTCTTTGGAGACGCGCCGCTTCGGCTCTTGCTTCCGCCGCCTGGCGTTCCGCTTCGAGACGGGCTTCTTCCTGTGCTTGTCTTTCCGCTTCCGCTCTGCGTTCTGCGGCTTGTCTTTCCGCTTCCGCTTTGGCTTCTGCCGCTCTGCGTTCCGCTTCGGCTCTTGCCTCCTGCGCCTTGCGCTCCGCTTCGAGACGGGCTTCTTCCGCAGCCTGACGCTCCGCTTCGAGCTTCTTGCGCTCTTCTTCGAGCGCTTTGCGTTGCTCTTCCGTCGCCTTTGCAGCTTCGAGGCGCGCCTTTTCTGCTTGTTCTGCCGCTTCCTTCTGAATGCGTTCTGCTTCCGCTCTTGCTGCCGCAGCGATGCGTTCCGCTTCTGCGATGCGGGCTTCGTCCTGAGCCTTTCTTTCCGCTTCGGCTTTTGCTTCTTCTTCGAGTCTGCGTGCTTCTTCGGCTCTCGCCTGCGCATCTTTTACTTCACGGAGTTCTGCGGCAAGCTGTTCGAGCATAGCCTTCGTCATGCTATCTTCCTGCGTAATTCCGAAATAGCTTCTGGAAATCTGCGCGTTCTGCATATTGCGGATTTGGTCGGAAAGCTGTGCAAGCGCCATTCTCGTTGCGTAGTCGTCCTGTGCCGTAATGTTGATACCGGGCGTCATCTGCGCGTTCTGAATACTGCGGATCTGGTCGGAAAGCTGTGCGATAGCCGTGCGCGTCGCGGAGTCGTCCTGCGTCATATAGACCGTAGAAGGATTGTTCTGCGCCTCTTTCATCGCGCGCATTTCTTCTGCGAGCTTTTCAAGCGCGGCCTTCGTTTCATTGTCGTTCGGCGCGGGATTGTTTTGCGCATCCCGCATGGCCTGCATCTCAGCTCTGAGTTTTTCGAGCTCCGCCTTACTTTTGAGGTCTTCGGGATTTTCAACGTACTGTATCTTAGTGCTACCCGTAGAGAAGGGGACCTTGAAGCTCGTAGCGCCTCTCGAATAATCGTCGTCCAAATCTCTGTTCCGACGTGCGCGCTGGGGTTGCGGAGCAAACTGCGGCATCTGTTGTTTCTGCTGCTGTTTGAGCTCTTTTTTGCTCGGCTTAGCTTGCGGTTGAGGCTGAGGCTGTACAGGTTGCTGAATGGGCATTTGCTGAGGCTGTACGGGTTGCTGCATTGCATTGGGTGCAACCGCACCGTTCGGCATATATGCGGGAACGGGATTCATAGGACGCTGCTCGTCCGTAATTTCCTGAATCTTTTCCTTTTTGCCTTTCTCTTTCTCGCCGACTTCCTTGCCCGCTTTCTTTGCCTTCTTCTCCTCCTTCTTTTCGAGGATCTTCGGCATGAAGATCATGACGATCGCGAGCGCCAACGTGATGAGCGCAAGAACGGGAGCGCCGATTCCGCAGATAACGGGCAGCCACATTTCAAGCAGTTCGGCGGAGTTGTCGAGCATAACCATTACGAATACGGTTGTAATGATAGCGAACTGTAAAGCGTGGAATACCAAATCGAAAATCTTACCCTTCTTGGCGCAGATACGCGCGGAGGTGACGAGAAGGTTGAGATAGAGAAGACCGATTGCGATAAGCCCGATAATTACGGGCGTCATTTCACCGGATTCGACTGCGTATTTGCGAAGACCGCTCATGGGAAGTGCAAAGAGCACCGTTGCCGCAATCGAGAGCAGGGAGATGACCGCGTTGAGAATACCGATCTGTTTGTTCACAGCGATCGTGGTGATGAACGCGACGATCAAGCCGATTCCCGCAAGCCCAAGGCAGGTGTAGTCGGCAGCCCCGAATAACAGGGTGAAGAAGCCGCATCCGCCGTAGCCGACGAGCATACAGCTCGAAACGATCTGCAACGCTCTTTTTCCGTTGATTCTCGCAAAGAGGCCGAGCAGCGTTGCGATCAACGCATAGACTATACAGACGCCAAGTATCAAGAGGGAAATTGCGGGAAGAATATGAGTGAGCGCGCCCATGATTCCGGCGGGATCGCCGAAATTGTAGGCAACGCCGTTAGCGTCAAAGCCGTAGCCCCGAATATTCCAGAATCCGTTGTAGATAACGCCTGCGAGCGAATTCTCCAAAGTGCCTTCCAAAGCCTTCTTCGAGAGGGCGACGGAGGGGAGATAGAGCGAGGAGGGCGTCAGAATGGAGCCCGCCATTCCGATGAACACTCCGCCCACCATAAGCAAAAAGAGAAGCAGCGCAAAAATTGCCGGAAGCAAATTCGGCTTTTTCTTCTTTTTCTTTTTGTTTTCGTCCGCCTTTTTTTCCTGGGTGGAAACGATCGCCGTCGTATCCCGTTTGTCGTTGGGAGCGGCGGGAGCACGGTTCATGCCGGGCGCGTTGGGCATACCCATATTAGGGTTCATTGCGCCCATGTTCGGATTCATACCCATACCGTTCATATACTGATTCATTCCGCCCGGAACTCCGGGGGCGCCCATATTGGGCATTCCCATAGGATTCATGCCCATAGGATTCATTCCCATCGGGTTCATTCCCATTCCGTTCATTCCGTTGTTGCGATTCTCATCCATAAGTAACTCCAAATAATTTTAGTGTTCGTACTTACAGTAGTAACTGTAAAACTTATATTGAATCTAATGTATTATATCACTCAAAATCAGCAATGTCAACGCTTTCGAGGAAAAATTCAAAATGTGACCCGTTTTTAGGGGGTTTTTCTATACTATTTTATGCATTTTTCGGTTTTTACCGCGACTTTTTGTGAAATTTTTGCTTGAAAAGTGCGCCATTGCGGAAAATCCTTGTCTTTTTAAGCGGGTTATGCTATAATCTCTATATAATTCGTGTGTACGCGCGTGCATACTATTTATAAAAGGAGCGGGGAATGAACGCCGATTCGCTTTCACAACTGAAAGGGATATTTCAGGATATTCTCAAAGAGACGGGTACGGAATTGAGCCTTACCCCCTTCGGCGGAAACGAGACCGCATTTTCCCTTCCCTATCGCGGAGAGGAAGCCAAAGTCTATATCCGCGGCAAGGGCGAGGAGACGGAGAATAAGATCAAGCTCGTGCGCTACCTCGTTTCGGGCTCCGGAAAGGAAGAGAGAGCGGCGGAAGATTCCCTCAAAAATATTCTGCTCGGCGAGGGCGGCGAGTGGGAAGCCTTCCGCTATATGACGAAGAATAATCTTGCGGACGGCAAATGCTTTGCGGCGGACGTCGTGCCCGACAGAAGGGGAGACGAGGCGTTCAAGCAAATAGAGCGCTGTATCGAGGGCAAGGGCGATCACGCGGTCAGAATGGACAAGAGCCGCATTGCGATCGTAAAGTTTTCTTCCGGCGAGGAATCGCCCGTAGAGTTTGCGCAGTTCATCTTTCAGTCGCTCTACGAGGAGCTCGGCATAAGGGCGAGCGTAGGCGTGGGGTGCGAAGTGAATTCCTTTTCGGAAATTGCCTCATCCTATACGCAGGCGGTCACTGCGGTGAAGCTCTCCGAAATTTTCCATTCCAAAGGGGAAGTGCATTCCTACCGTGAATACCTGCTTGTAACGATGCTTGAAGATTTGCCCGAGGCGCGAATCAAAGATTACATGGCGCAGTTCCGCATTTCGAACGCGGCGGAGGTCTTTTCCGATCCCGATCTCGTGACGACAGCGGAGCAGTTTTTGGAAAACGATTTGAATATTTCCGAAACGAGCCGCGCGCTCTTTTTACACCGCAATACGCTCATGTACCGCCTTGATAAAATCAAGCGCATTACGGGGCTCGACTTAAAGGACTTTTCGGACGCGGTCACATTCCGCGTGATTTCGATTTTGTATAAGCTATTGAAGTTATAAAGGACGGTTAGAATTATGGACGATAAGACGAGGAAAATAAAAAAGGTCGAAAAGTGCGTTTTAAGCATTCTGATTGCGCTTGTGATTGCCGCGGGCGCGTTCGTTGCGGGTTGGTACGGCAGATGGGGCGCGCTCGGCAAGAAGAAGCAAGATCTTCTGTGGGCAATCGACACCGCGCAGGAAAAATATTATAAGGATATCGACGAGGACGCTCTCTACAATATGCTGTTCTCGGCGTTCGATTTAGACCGCTATTCGACTTACTATTCCAAAGTGGAATACGAAACGGTCGCCGCAGAGCGCGAAGGGGTAAACCGAGACGCAGGCTTTTCCGTTTGGCAGGAGAGCCGCCTTCAAGTATACGTCAACGAAGGCTCTTCCGCACATGACCCCGAAATCGAGAGCGGAATGAATTTCTTTAAGTACGGTAAGACGGACGTAAAAGAGGATATGACTGCGTCGAACAACGCAGAGAGTTATTTCGAGTTTATAGCAAACCTTGCAAAGGGCGAGAAATATTACGTTCTGTGCGGAGAAAGCGATCAGGAGTCGGAAGCCGAAGTTTACGAGGTTACGAACGAAGAGAGCGGCGCGGGAATTGCGCTTATAAGAAAGTACGATCCCATGCGCATTTATCAGGTGGGCGGCAATTCTACCGCCGACATTGCGGGATTGAGAAAGGGAATGTATATTCTCAAATACGGCGCAACCGAGGAAGTAGAGAAAATGGTTTCCGGCTCGCCGAGAGAGCTTTCCGCATTTATCAGCACTTTGAAGCCCGACGCGGAGGGCAAATATACTTTATATTTGCAATGCGGTTTCGATAAGG
>JAIDSX010000142.1 GCA_029060985.1 Clostridia bacterium
GAACGTTTCCGTACAGGCTACGGGCGGCTACCGCGACTCGCTCGCGCAGGAGACCGCCGTCGCTACCGACGAAGAGTAATTGAATAAGCAAAAAGCGCACTCTTTGGAGTGCGCTTTTTTTATTCCACGGGGTGCGATAAAAAGTAGTTGCGGTTATATTCGACTGCGGGGTGATTTGGGAAGAGTGCTTCCGCTTGTTTATGGTACTCGTAAGAGTTTTTTAAATCTCCCCGCTCAAAGGCGATGCGGCAGAGCCCCAAAAGTGGGGTGAGGGAGCGGGCATAATCGTCCTCAAAGTCGCCCTCCGCGCTGTGGTCGCGGCACAGCATTGCCGCTTTGTACCAATATTCCGCCTCGTTTAGTCTGTTCGTTTCGTGATAGAGCTCCGCAATTTTAATACAGATTTTCGCCCGCGGCTCGCCGTATCTAAAACTTTCAAACAGTGAAAAGAACGCGCTCTCGTTATTTTTCAGTGCGCGGCGCGTATCTGCTAAAACAAGACACGCCTCGATTTTATTTACAAACCAACCGTCGCCGCCGAGCATTTTTTCAAGTATTTTTTCCGCTTCTTCAAAGAATCCGTTGTAATACAGTTCCCGCCCGTAGTAGAAGAGGTTGCGCCCGTCGAGCGCTTCTTCGCTTGCCCACTTGCGGTAAATATTGAGGTTGCGGCTTCCGCGGGGTTTGCTGCTTCCAAGGTGTTGCACGCAGAAATCGGAATTTATAATCTTTCCGCGCGGCGTGATACACTCGTGCACCCGCCCTTGCCATTCAAAACCCGCACTGCGTTTTACGATTCTTTCGCGCATGAATTTAAGAACGGGTTTTCCGTCCGATACGATTTCATACGGACATTGAACGATATCGGGCGTTTCCCGTTCCAAATCGGCTTTAAGTTTTCGAAACGATTCGGCGCTTTCGGGGGTGATAAAGTCGTCCGCGTCGAGCCATAAAAGATATTCGCAAGTGCCAAGCGAAAAGGCGTAGTTTCTTGCCGCCGCAAAGTCGTCGATCCAGGCAAACGAAAAGAGCTTTGATCCAAACTTTTTTGCAATATTCGGAGTGTCGTCCTCCGAGCCCGTGTCAACGATAATTATTTCGTCCACGAGCTCCGCGGCGCTTGAAAGACAGCGTTCCAAAACTTCTTCTTCGTTTTTTACGATCATACACAGCGAAACCGTCATAATGCACCTCTTTTAACATTTATCAATATGATAATAGGGAGCGTTTTGTTACTGAACGCTTCAAAAGGAGAATTTATGAATTATCATCATAATTGTGATTGCAATTGTATGTGCGAAACCCAATACCCCGTTACCAGAGTGATACGCTATGATAGCGGCACGGGAATTACCGGTCCTACCGGTCCGAGAGGGGCGACGGGTCCCACGGGTCCCACAGGCGCAACCGGAGCCACAGGGGCTACCGGAGCAACGGGAGCTACGGGCGTAACGGGCGCGACAGGCGCTACCGGTGTTACGGGTCCGCAGGGCGTGCAGGGAATTCAAGGTATGCCCGGTGAAATTGGTCCTACGGGTGCAACGGGCGCGACGGGTGCAACCGGTGTGACAGGACCTACGGGCGCAACTGGTGTAACCGGTGTAACGGGTCCTACGGGTGAAGTCGGTCCCACGGGCGCTACGGGTGTCACGGGCGTAACTGGTGTTACGGGCCCCACGGGCGCAACAGGGGCAACCGGCGCAACTGGTGCTACGGGGGCGACTGGCGCAACCGGCGCGACCGGTCCTGCGGGTACGTTGATTCCCGGCGCAGCAGTTGCAGACGTCGAGAGCACGCCCACGCCCGAAGAAGTGGGCACGACGTTAAACGCGTTGCTTGCTTCGCTCCGTGCGGCGGGCGTCATCGAGACCTAGCGCAAAACAAAAAAATAACACAGAGGAAACTCTGTGTTATTTTTATACTTAGTTCGTTGACATTCCCGCACCAATTCGCTATAATAGAAACAGAACGAAAGAGGAGAGCGCTATGAAGAGTCCTGCCGAGATCGCGCAAAACTATATCAAGGTCGCACAGGGAAAGACGACGCAGAAGTGGTATAAGCTGTTGACTCTTGCGGTGCTCGCGGGCGCGTTTATCGCGTTCGGCGCGGCGGTCGCCACGACTGCGGGCGCGTACGCAAGCAACGCGGCGCTCGTAAAGGGACTTGTGTTCCCCGTAGGGCTTATCCTCGTCGTCGTGTGCGGGTCGGAGCTGTTTACGGGCAACTGCCTTTTGATATCGCCCTTGATTGGCAAGGATATCAAGGTAGGGGGCTTTTTCAAGAATTTGGGAATCGTGTACGCGGGGAATTTCCTCGGCGGACTTCTTATCGCCGTTTTCGTCGTGTACAGTCACGTGCAGAATCAAACGGTTGCCGAAGCGTGCGTAGCGGCGGCCGCCTTAAAAAGCAATATGGGCTTTGGCGAAGCGCTTCTTCGCGGGATTCTGTGCAATATGCTCGTGTGCCTTGCGGTGTGGGCTTCGATGGCAAGCTCGTCCACGGCGGGAAAAATTCTTGCAATGTATTTGCCTGTTTTGGCGTTCGTCGTCTGCGGCTTCGAGCACAGCGTTGCGAATATGTATTATCTTTCTGCGGGGCTTATGGCGGGCGTAGAATACGGTATTACGGCGGCAGGGCTTACGGTAGGGAACGCGCTTTTGTACTGCTTGCTTCCCTCGACGATTGGAAATATCATTGGCGGGTTTTTAATCGGCGGTGCGTATCATACGGTTTACCGCACCAAAATGCCCAAAGCCGAGCAATAAACTTTATACAATAATAGTTCCAAAAAAAGACGAAGTATTTTTTTGGAAAAAGGAGCAGCAACGGAGCGAAATTGCCGTTTAAGTGAAACTTGAACGGCTCGGAGCGAAGTATCCGGCGACGCGCTTCCGTAGTTAAATGGATATAACAGCCCCCTCCTAAGGGGCCGTTCCGGGTTCGCGCGAGCGGTAGCGACGCTCAACCGAGGGGACCCCTATGGGGTTTCGGTTGATTCCCAGCAGGCGGGAATCGTTAAAGAAAAAATAGGCTTCCTTAGTTAAATGGATATAACAGCCCCCTCCTAAGGGGCCGTTGTGGGTTCGATTCCCGCAGGGAGTACCAAAAAAGCAACCGAGTGATTCTCGGTTGTTTTTTTGGTATTTTCATAGCTGTGAAAAGGCTATCATAATGAAAAACCGCAAAAATACTTGACAGGGCGGGGGATACGTCGTATAATAAAATGGAAAAATGCGGCGGAATGTGGCATTTTTCGGAATAAAATTAGTATAATGTTTTATTCAGACAGGAGGATAAAATATGATTAAACATAGGGGGGGGGGTTGCTAAAAGTAGGAAGAATTTATTGATTTCATTATACGGA
>JAIDSX010000143.1 GCA_029060985.1 Clostridia bacterium
TACGAGACCGGGCGAAATATGCGCTCGACATCGATAACCGCTATGAAAAGCTCAAAGAGCTTCGCGCCGAACAGGAGAAACCCGAGGTCTGGCAGGACTTGGAACGCTCCGCTAAGATAGGGCGCGAAATCTCCTCGAACGAGGGAAAGATCGCCTCTTACGAGGCTTGCCGTAAGGCGCTCGACGATGCGAACGAAATCATCGACCTCATTGAGGAGACGGAGGAAGAGGAGCTCGTTCCCGAACTCGATAAAATGGTCGAAACGGCGGAAAAGGATATCGAAGCGCTCCGTATCCGTGCGCTTCTTAGGGGCAAGTATGATTCCTCCAACGCGCTCATGGCTCTGCACGCGGGCGCGGGCGGCACGGAGGCCTGCGATTGGTGCCAAATGCTCTACCGTATGTACTGCCGCTACGCCGAAACGAACGGCTTCAAGGTGACGGAGATCGACCGCCTTGCAGGGGACGGCGCGGGGCTGAAATCCGTCGATTTCAAGGTTGAGGGCGAGAACGCCTACGGCTATTTGAAGGCGGAAATCGGCGTGCACCGCCTTGTTCGCATTTCCCCGTTCGACGCAAACAAACGCCGCCAGACCTCCTTTGCCTCCGTCGAGGTCATGCCCGAAGTGGACGACGACAATGCGGTGGAAATCAAGGACGAAGATATCCGTATCGACGTGTACCGTTCGTCGGGCGCGGGCGGACAGAAGGTCAATAAAACGGAGACTGCAATTCGAATCACGCACTTCCCCACGGGTATCGTCGTGACCTGCCAGAACGAGAGAAGCCAGCTTCAAAACAAGGAAATGGCGTTTAAGTATCTTCGTTCCAAGCTCATCGAAAAGCAGATCGAGGAACGCCAGCAGGCGGAAGCGGCGTTAAAGGGCGAGACGAAAAAAATCGAGTGGGGCTCGCAGATACGCTCCTACGTGTTCTGTCCCTATACGCTCGTCAAGGATCACCGTACGGGCTATGAAATGGGCGACGTGCAGGCAGTCATGGACGGCGACTTGCAGGGCTTTATCATCGACTACTTAAAGAAATCGTAATGAAAACCAATCCTTTAATTTTAGGAATCGAATCATCCTGTGACGAAACGGCGGCGGCGGTCATTCGCGGTCGCGTTTTGTTATCCGACGAAATCGCCTCGTCAAGCTCGGTACAGGCAAAGTTCGGCGGGGTCGTTCCCGAAATCGCTTCGCGCGAGCATTTGAGCGTGGTGGATAGCGTGGTCGCAAGCGCGTTGAAGAGCGCCGGCGTCAAAAAGGAGGAGCTTGATGCGGTCGCCGTCACTTACGGCGCGGGGCTTCTTGGCGCGCTCCTCGTGGGGCTCTCCTTTGCAAAGGGGTTTTCTTACGGCTTGGGGATTCCGCTCATCGGCGTCAATCATATCCGCGGGCACTTGGCGGCGGCTTACTTAGAGGACGAGAGCTTAAAGCCGCCCTTTATCACCTTGCTTGCAAGCGGCGGGCACACCGCGATTATCTACACGAAATCGGAGACGGAGTTCGAGGTTCTCGGCGGCACTTTGGACGATGCGGCGGGGGAAGCGTTCGATAAAGTCGCGCGCATTCTCTCGTTGCCTTACCCCGGCGGGCCGCATATAGAAGCGCTTGCGCGGGATGGAAAGAATACCGTTCCGCTCCCCAAAATGCTGAAAGGGAACGGCGGATATGATTTTTCGTACAGCGGACTCAAAACTGCGGTGCTCAACTACTGCCACACAAAGGAACAGCGCGGAGAGAACTATAACAAAGCGGACGTTGCGGCTTCCTTCCAGTGTGCCGCGCTCGATATTCTCGTACAAAAGACGATCGAGGGCGCACGCGAAAGAGGGGTAAAAACAGTCACCGCTGGCGGCGGAGTCGTCGCAAACGGGTATCTTCGGGAACAACTCAAAGCCGCCTGCGAAAAGGCGGGACTCAAATTGATTCTCCCCGAAAAGCGGCACTGCACGGATAACGCCGCCATGATCGCCGCCGAAGGGCTGTTACAGTGGAACGCGGGGAACTTTTCGCCGCTGTCCCTCAACGCAGAAGCAAGTATTCCTTTGAGATAATTTACAATCGATAATGCCGCTCCGCCGCATGACGGGAGCGGCTTTCTCATATAATAAGAGCATGAAAATGCGTTACAAAAAAAAGCTGGCGGCAATACTCGTTGCGTTCTTTCTCTTTATCGGTATGACGGCGGGGCTTGTCCTGTTCGTTGCGATCGGGGGCGAAGGCTACGCCCGCGTCAGCTTTCAGAGAAACTATTATTTTTTGGTCAAGGACTGCGAGGAGACGACCGTGACTGTGGTATCGGGCGATATCTACTCGGCGGGCGGCGCGGGCTACTTTCTCGAAGGCGATAACGCGGTTGCGATCGCCTGTTATTTTAAGGAGTCGAGCGCGGAATCCGTTCGGAAGAGTCTTGAAGAGAAGGGCACCGAAACGCGGCTCGTCGTGCGCTCGCCCGAGGACTTGGTGCTCCGCGGCAGTAAGAGCGCATACAAAGCGCAGATCGAGGGTAATTTAGAGACGGTGGACGGATTCGCGCATATCCTCTACGACACGGCGAACGGCTTGGAGCGGAGCGAGCTTTCGCAGAAGGAGGCAAAGGCGGCGCTCAGCGGCGTTGTAAGCTCTCTAAGGGGGCTTATTGCGGGCAACGAGGGGGAAGTGTTCGCGCTTTGGAACGCGGGGCTCAAAGAGGCGGAGCGAAAGGGCTCGGAGCTTGTCGGGGGACTGCTTTTTGCGAAGGATCTGCGCTATTTGCAGACGATGCTCTGCGATAAAGCGATAAATCTTACGAATTATTTTGCCTGAGTACTTGTCGAATGGTGAAAAATCGGCTATAATAATTTTATGAAATGTCTCTTTCTTTACAATCCAAACAGCGGAAAGGGAAAAATTCAAAAGAAGATGCCGCTTATCGAGCGTATCTTAAAAACCCGCTATGACGAAGTCGAGCTTTACGCCACGAAGAGTGCGGAGGACTTACAGAGGAAAGCCGCCGAAGGGGCGGCGGAGTGCGACGCGGTCGTATTTTCGGGCGGAGACGGCACGTTCAATCTCGTTCTGGGCGCGATCGGGGAAGAGAAAATAGACTTAGGATATCTTCCTTCGGGAACGGTGAACGACGTTGCCCGCTCTCTCGGAATCCCCAAGAACATAAAAAAGGCGCTTAAAGTCGTCGTGGGCGGCAGGCGCGAGAATTTGGACTGTATGCGGGTGAATGATACGGACTACGCGATGTACGTCGTCGCGGCGGGCGCGTTTACGGGCGCTACTTATTCCACGCCGCAGAAAAAAAAGAGAAGGTTCGGTCGGCTCGGTTATGTTTTCGAATGTTGGAAAAAACATATGAAATTCAATACCTTCCCGATCGAGGTGACCTGCGGCGAGAGCACGGAAAAGACGAAAGCCGTGCTCGTCCTCGTGATGAACGGAAGATCAGTCGCGGGGCTTCCCGTCAACAAAAAGGCGAGTATGCAGGACGGAAAAATGGAAATCGCCGTTTTACGCGAACGCGGAGACTTGAACTTTTGGGGCAGAGCCCGCGCGTTCTTCGGGATCATCCGTCTGTTTTTAAGAGGTCCGAAGTGCGAGAGCAAGCACCTTTTAAGACTTCGGGGAGACAAGGTTTCTATCAAGGCGGAAGAGGACGTCGTTTGGGATTTGGACGGAGAAAAGGGCGATTCGGGAAACGTCGAAATCCAGCTTCTTTCAAAGCGCGTTACAATGTTCGTACCGAAAAATAAAAAAATATAAAAAACGGTTGAAAAACGCTTGCTTTTTACGACCGATTTTTTTATAATAGAAAAGCGTTTGACAAGTGCGAACGCAAGAATAAAGTTGCTACTGTGGCTCAGTCGGTAGAGCAGCTGATTCGTAATCAGCAGGTCGCCGGTTCAAGTCCGGCCAGTAGCTCCAAAAGGCCCCGAAGAGAATTCTCTTCGGGGCCTTTTGGGCGTCCGCCCTGCTTTGCACGGGCGAACGCTACGCGCGTCGCCGGTGACGGAATTGGCGCGGCTTCCGCCGCGCAACAATCTCCTATTCCGTCGCTTTGCTCCTTACAAGTCCGGCCAGTAGCTCCAAAAAGAGATACCTTTGCGGTATCTCTTTTTTTTCTGCGGATACAAGTATTGTCAATCTTGTTTTTTTATGATATAATCTACCTGCTATCAACAGTAAAGTAGGGGCTTAAATGATTATGAAACAGCTTATAGCATATTGTGGACTTGATTGCGAAAAATGTGACGCAAGAATAGCTACACTTAATAACGATAACGCTTTACGCGAAAAGGTTGCAAAACTTTGGTCAGAGATGAACGGAGTAGAAATCACACCCGAAATGATAAACTGCGAGGGCTGTCGCATGGACGGAGTCAAAACACCTTTTTGCAATGGACTTTGTCCTATAAGACAATGTGCGCTCGGTAAGACTCTTGAAACTTGCGGCGACTGTTCAGCAATGAACGGCTGTCAAACGGTCGGTATGGTAATATCAAACAATGCCGAAGCATTAGACAATCTTAAAAATAATCAATAATTTCAATTTATCGTTGAACGTGTTGTAGTTCAAAAAATTCTGTGTTATAATAATTTAGAGATTTTCAGTAGAGGAATATGGGGTACTCACTATGGATAAACGCATATACGACAGTTACGTGAATATTCTTAAAGCGGAGCTTTTGCCTGCGCTTGGGTGTACGGAGCCGATTGCTCTTGCGTACGCCGCTGCGCTTGCACGCGACGCGCTCGGCGAGCTTCCCGAAAGCGTCGAGGTTTCGGTCAGCGGAAATATTCTGAAAAACGTGAAGGGCGTTGTCGTGCCTCACACGAACGGCTTGAAGGGCGTAAACGCCGCAGCGAGCGCCGGGATCGTTGCGGGCAAAGCCGATAAAAAGCTCGAATGTATTTCGGGCGTAACGAACGCCGAAATCGATAAAATCAAAGCCTATCTGAAAGAGGCGAAATTCACCATTACGCAGTCCGATTCGGGCTGTATTTTCGATATTTTCGTGCGCGTCAAAAAAGGAAATCATAGCGCGGGCGCGCGTATCGTAGGGCATCATACCAACGTCGTGCGCATCGAAAAAGACGGTAAAGCCCTAGTCGACAAATGTGTCGAGCGCGAAGAGGAGACGTGCAGTCCCGACTACGTTTACTTAAACGTTGCCGATATTTTGGAGTTTGCCGACAACGTAAACCTCGACGACGTGAAAGAAGTCATCGAGCGGCAGATCGAATACAAT
>JAIDSX010000144.1 GCA_029060985.1 Clostridia bacterium
GAATAAAAAGGACAAGTTCAAACCTTGTCCTTTTTTTGTGTGATTAATTCGGTTTAATCATTCAGAATCGCAATATCTTTCCACTTTCATTTTAAGCTTGTATTTGCTTCTTAATTCGGCGATTTCTTTCATCATAGTCGATTTATGGTGTATATCAAGCGCCTCCTGATTTGTCCAACGGTCGATAAGTAATACCGTTTCGCAATCGTTTTTCGGGTAGAAATATTCGTATCTCTCGTTGCCCGCTTGCGCTCTGACCTTATCTGCAATTCCGCTTGCTTCCATTTCTTTCGCAAATTTTCTTGCGTTTCCGTTTTCGCCTTTATAATAAATGTTTACCGTTATACTCATAAAACTTATTTATCCTATAACTTTACCGCATTTCTTCGGGAAGAGTGGCAACGAACTCGTCGTAAACCTTATCGAATGCGTCGTCGCTGTTCATAAAATTCCCTTCTTTCTGGCGTTGTATATATTTCCAGTAAGCCCAGTCGTATTTAAGGTATTTAATTTCAAAGTCTTTGCGCAGACTTTCGAGTTCGGCGCCATCTGTCTTTGTGCCGTTAAGCATGCAAAGAACGCAATTAAACGTGTTGTCCAATGCGTCAAGAAGTGCTCTGTAAATGTCGTAAAAAGGCTTTATGTAGGTTTTTATTTTACCGTAGCCTGTAAAGAGGTTGCTTGAGAAGTTCTTTAAGACTTCGGAATTATTTTTAGCCGCCTTTATTGCCTCGGCGTTTGCCAAGCCGATAAAAAGAGTAAAGCCTTCGCGCATTTCGTCCATATATTTAATTCGGTTAGTTAAAATAACCTGCCTCGTTCTATCTCTCCGCCCTTGAATAAAGCTAAGCGTGAAGCTCGCAACGGAAGTTATAGCGGCAAATCCAGCAGTAAGTATTGCAATTATTGTTTCTATGTCCATAATTTTCTCCTTTGAATATAGTTTTAAGTAATTCAATGATTATACAGATTTATAAAAGAGTGAGAGGGGGATAAAGCAAACAAGGCAACGACTTTTGTCGTTGTCTTGTTTGTGGTGGGAGGTGGTGGATTCGAACCACCGAAGTCGGAGACGTCAGATTTACAGTCTGATGCATTTGGCCACTCTGCAAACCGCCCATATGCTATTAAATTTTAGGTGTTAGTGGAGCTGGTGACTGGAATCGAACCCGCAACCTGCTGATTACAAATCAGCTGCTCTGCCAATTGAGCTACACCAGCAGAACCGCTTAAAAAAAATAAGTGGTGCCTTGGGGTGGAATCGAACCGCCGACATATGGATTTTCAGTCCACCGCTCTACCGACTGAGCTACCAAGGCGTAAGCACCAAAGGTGCTTTAAAAAAATATGGCGACCCGAAACGGGCTCGAACCGTCGACCTCCAGCGTGACAGGCTGGCGCTCTAACCAACTGAGCTATCGGGCCAAATATTTGATTGCGTTGCTTTTATCCGTGCTTTCACTTATCTCAAAAGGGGATAAGGTATTGATTAGGTGGTGGGCCTTCACGGACTCGAACCGCGGACCAGCCGGTTATGAGCCGGCAGCTCTAACCAACTGAGCTAAAGGCCCGTGCGCACGGGTTCATTCGCAATGCTTGTTTATCATATTATAAAACCTGAGAAATGTCAAGTATTTTTTCAGACATTTTGAAAAATACGGACAAAATTTTTTCGACGCGATATTTGTTTCTTCGACGGAATTAGAGAAATTACGAAATGCCGCATTTGATACAATCGCTTTGATACTAATTCACAATGGAGGAGAGGAAATGGAACTGAAAAGCAACTTGAAGGGCGACGATTTATATATCTATCTTTCGGGAGAACTCGACGAGCACTCGGTCTCTTCCGTGCGGGAAAAAGCCGACCGCATGATCGACGACAACGCTGGACTTTCGCGCGCCGTTTTTAATCTTGCGGGCGTAAAGTTTATGGACTCCACGGGAATCGGCTTTCTGATCGGACGCTACAAAAAATTAAAGAAATACGGCATGGGAATGTATCTTGAAAACCCCAATACTGGTGCGGACAAAATTCTGGAACTGAGCGGAATTTACACTTTAATGCCGAAGATTTAGGTGGAATATGAACGAAATGGAACTTAAATTTTTATCCCGTTCGGAGAACGAGGTTTTTGCGCGGAACGCCGTTGCGGCGTTCGTTTTGCCGCTCAATCCTTCGCTTGCCGAGCTTTCCGACGTAAAGACAGCCGTCTCCGAGGCGGTCACGAACGCCATCGTGCACGGCTACGGCGGCAAAGAGGGGTGGATCACGCTGCGGTGCAGGACGGAGAAAAACAGTCTACATATTGAAATTTCCGACAGCGGCAAGGGCATCGACGACCTTGAAAAAGCGCAGCAGCCCTTTTTTACGACCGCGTCTGAGGAGGAGCGTTCGGGAATGGGATTTACGATCATGCAGACTTTTATGACGAAGTTCTCCCTGCAATCGGGCAAGGGCGAGGGGACGACGGTCAGAATGGAAAAGAGCTTCGGCAACAAGGCGGGAATCGATGCTCGATGAACAGGAAACGCTTGCACTGATTACTCGCGCCAAGGCGGGGGATAACGAGGCGAAGGAAATTCTTTTAACGCATAACGCCTCCCTCTTAAAGAGTATCTTAAAGCGCTATCTCAACAAGGGCGTGGAGTACGACGATCTGTTTCAGCTTGCGAGCATGGGTTTTTTGAAGGCGATCGCGGGCTTCAATACGGACTTCGGCGTGCGCTTTTCCACCTACGCCGTGCCCATGATCGCGGGGGAAATCAAGCGGTTTTTGCGCGACGACGGAAGCGTGAAAGTTTCGCGCGCAATCAAAAAGAGCGCGCGCGACATCAATAAATATATCGAAAGCTACACCTCGGAGCACGGCAGTCAGCCGAGCGTGAAGGAAATCGCGGAGGCGTTCTCGATGGACGAAGGGGAAGTGGTGTTTACGCTCGGCTCTTCGAAAATGCCCGTGTCTATCTACGAGAAGAGCGACTATAAGGACGAAAAGTCCACCTCGATCGAAGAAAAACTTTCGTCGAAAGACAATCAGGACGAAATGATCGAAAAAATGGTTTTGAAGTCGGCAATCGAAAAATTGCCCGAACGGGAAAAGAAAATCGTGTTCCTGCGCTTCTTCCGCGACATGACGCAGAGCGAAGTTGCCAAGGCGATCGGCGTTTCACAGGTGCAGATATCCCGAATCGAAAGTAGGATATTAAAGGATTTCAAACGGGAATTGGAATAAAAAACGGCTTTAATAAGCCGTTTTTTGATTTTTCTACCGTAAAAACGCGGGGATTCTACTTTTATTCGACTTGATTCTATTGAAAATCATAACCGCAGATGTTAAAATAGAGGCAAGAAAAACATTCGGGAGCGGTTATGGCGAAATTTTCGGATTTACTGTACGAGCTGAGAAAGGAGAAGAATCTCACGCAGTCGGAGCTTGCGGAGAAGCTCGGGATTACGAATAAAGCGGTTTCCAAATGGGAGACGGGCGAGGCGATGCCCGATACGGCGCAGCTTCTTCCTCTTGCCGAAATTTTGGGCGTGAGCGTGGACGAGCTTCTGCGCGGCGAGCGCAAGATCGAAGAAGAAAAAGCGGAATTCGAAGAACACGACGAAATAATTATAAATGGTGACGGCGTCCATATTTCAGACGGAAAGGATACCGTGGACATTTCTACAAATGGTGTTTTTGTCAACGGTAAAAAAGCAATGCACCGAAAACCGAGTTTCCTTGGGCGCATTTCAGGTTGCGTATGCGCGTCGCTCGTTGCGCTTGCCGTGCTCGCCTATATCTTGCTCGGTTGTTTTACGGGGCAGTGGCATCCGCTGTGGTGTATTCCCGCTTCCGCCGCGCTCGGCTGCGGAGTAATAGGGTGTTCGTTTGATTTGTTTGATCCCGTAAACAAAGCGGAAAAACGCAAGAGCGGGGAGAATCCCTATTCTGGACCTATCTGCGGAATCGTGATGTGCGCTTCTCTGATCGGTTTCCTTTGCGTTGGGGCGGTCTGTAATCTTTGGAATATCATATGGGTGTTGCCCGTGGCGGGCGTCTGCGCCTGTATCATCATCGGCACAGTCGGCGCAGTTTTCAATCATAAAAAGGAAAAGTAATTATCTCTACAAAAAAAAGACGACCCGAAGGTCGCCTTTTTTATTTCTTTAATTCATATTCTTTTTGAAGAAGTCTTCCAACTTTTCAAAAGGAATGATATCCGTGTTGTCGTACAAATCGGTATGGACTGCGTTCGGAATAAGAAGCAGTTCTTTGTTGTCGCCTTTTAAGTTCTTGTATGCGTCCTTGCTGAAATAGCACGAGTGCGCCTTTTCGCCGTGCATGATCAGCACCGCGCTCCGTATTTCGTTGCTATACGCGAGGATGGGCATATTGATGAAGGAGAGCGCCGAGGTCTTGTTCCAGCCGCCGTTCGAGTTTAACGAACGCTTATGATAACCGCGTTTCGTTTTATAGTAATCGTAATAGTCCTTCACGAAGAAGGGCGCGTCGGCGGGAAGGGGATCGACTACGCCGCCTCCCAATTCGTAGCCGCCGTTTTTATAATCGACGATGCGCTGCGCATTTAACGCCTTTTTCGTATCGTAGCGCGCCTCTTCGCTGTCTGCCGCATCGAAGTATCCTTTGGCGTTTACCCGCGTCATGTCGTACATGGTGGAAGCGACCGTCGCTTTGATTCTCGTGTCGATCGCCGCGGCGTTGATCGCCATACCGCCCCAACCGCAAATGCCGATAATCCCGATTTTTTCGGGGTCGACGTCGTCGCGGCAGGAAAGATAGTCTACCGCCGCACAAAAGTCCTCGGTATTGATATCGGGCGACGCAACGTATCTGGGCTGTCCGCCGCTTTCGCCCGTGAAAGAGGGGTCGAAGGCAATTGTTAAGAAACCACGCTCCGCCATGGTTTGTGCGTAAAGTCCGGACGACTGTTCCTTCACTGCGCCGAACGGACCGCAGACCGCAATCGCGGAAAGTCTGCCTTTTGCATTCTTCGGTTTATACAAGTCCGCCGCAAGCGTAATGCCGTAGCGGTTGTGAAAGGTGACCTTTTCGTGATCAACCTTTTCGCTTTTTGCAAAAACCTTATCCCATTCGCTTGTTAAATTCAATTTCTCATTCATGTTTGTTTCCTCCATATGAATATTTTATTTCATTCGGGCAACCGTGTCAAATATTTAGACCGATTGCAATAAAAAAAGACGACCCG
>JAIDSX010000145.1 GCA_029060985.1 Clostridia bacterium
CATTCGTTTGGGCAAGCTCGTCACCCTCTGTAATGTGGATATACTCCTCGAAGCCGTCGAGCCCGTTCAGCACGAAGGTATGCTCGTTCCCGTCATACTCGATACTTGCCGTTTCAAAGGAGGGCTTTGCGACAAACACGGTGTCCGAATTGATCTCGAAGTACGAAGAGAACTCGATCCTTTGGGCAACGCCGGGTTTGATCACGATTTCGATATCGCCCTCGTAGCCCTCCTTCACGTAAGGCACGGCGTAGAAGAGATTGCCCGCGGGCGCGTTATAGAAATCGTCCTCCGTGTAGACGGTGCCCTCTTCGTCAACGATCTGCGTGCCGACGACTGCCGCCGCGCCCGTGATATCGAACTTCGCTTGACTCGTTTCCTCGTCGCCGTTCCAGCCGGTTACGGTGAAGGTCTGTTTTTTGATTGTGAATTCCACTTCCTGCGTTCTGACGGTCCCGCCGAAGGTCACGTTGTTGCCGCTTTCGCCGTTGATTTTAATGACGTCGAACACGACGACGTACTCGCCCGCGTGGTACGCGTTAAACGCTTCGCCGTCGTAGCCGTCGTAGGTCTTGCCGTTGAGCTTGACGGTGGCGGTGTAATAAACGTCCAAGCCGTCCGCGTCCATACCGCAAAGCTCCAAGAGGTTTTTAGGAGTATCGAGGAAGTTAAACTCCGTCCAGCTTCCGTCGAAGGTCGGCTTGCCGAGGTCGCGCGCCACGATTTCGACGAGCTTGTTGTTTTCGAGCGCGGCAGGCATGACGAGCGGTTCGTAGTTGTCGGTATCCACGCCGCTCACGGTATAGCTGACGAAATAAGTGCCCACGCCCGAAACGGCGTTGCCGTTCTGCCCGTTGAGCTTATAGCTTACCTTGCCTTCCAACTGTTCGGGAAGGTTAATAAGCAGGAATACGTAATCCTTTGCCGCGCCGTTCTCGCGCATATATTCGAGGACGGTATTGGCGGTAATTTCGTGCTCCTCGCCGTCCGCGCCGATATAGCCCCACTTCACGTTGTCGGTGACGATCTCGCCCTTCAAGATCGTATAGGGAATACTGCTTGCCGCGAACACGGGCGCGTTGTAGTTGTCGCTGTCGTAATTAAACACAACGGCCAGGGTATACGGTCCCGCATTGGTCGCGGTATCGTTTGAAAGCGTGACGGAAGTCATACCCGCTTGCGCTTCCAGCTCCTCTTTGCCGACGAGCGTAAACGCGTGTTCGTTGCCGTCGTAGACGAAGGAGGTGATCTCCTTGCCGTCGCTGTCGACCCACTTGCCGTGCGCGGCGTCGTAGGTCGCAACAAAATCTCCGTGCGAATACTGCCACACAAGCCCGCTTGTATCGAACACGCCCGCGGTAATGCTGAACGTAAACTCCGTCTGTCCCGAAAGCACGTTCTCGTCCTGTGCGGTGAGGCTCATCGTGACGACCGCCTTGTAGGTGCCGACGTTCACGGGCGCGGACGACAGCGCCACGTTGTTGCCGTCGTAGTAGGTGATAGAAAATTCGCTCAACTGCACGTAGCCGTCTACGATTTCGACCACGGCGGAGTAAGCGGAACCGTTATACGGGAATTCCGCGTCGTCCTCCAAGACCTTGCCGTTGACCTTCAACTGAACGTGCACGGGGTACTTGTCTTTGCCGACGGTGAACTCCCTCGTCGGATTGCCGTCCAGCTCGTAGCTGGCGGTGTACGCGGATTTGAGCGCAACGGTGACGCGGTACTGCATCTCGGTGCCCTCTACGTATTCGGGGAACCCGCAAGGCTCGTAATTGCCCTGTTCGTTCATTTTCTCGTAGGAATACTCGACGAGGTCTCCGTTCGTGCTGAGCTTGGGCACGAAAATGAGCACGCCGTTTTCGTCTTCCTGCTGATTATCTTTCCAGCTTACGGTGATTTTTTTGCGTACGATCTCCCAGTTGCAGACCCATTCGAAGTCGCCCTCGTAGCTCGTCGCATCGTCGTAAACCGGCTCCACGTAGTTAGTGGTATCGCTCACGTTAAAGGCTACGCGCAGGGAATAATTGCCCACGGCGATATTGTTGATTGCCGAAGGTCCGTTTTTCACGTAGGAAGGCGTAAGCCCCGCGGGGATCGTGCCCGCCTTTAAGGTAACGGTCTGCTGACTGCCCGTGTATTGTAGCGGGTTCGCCGCGTCGTAATTCCATTGCACGTTCGAAAGATCGAACTTGACCTTGTTGATTTTGAAATAGAAATCGTGTACCGTCGTCGCATACGTGACCTGCGAATCCTTTGCGGTGATGGTGACCGTCACGTGATAGAGGCTCTCGCATGCGTTCTTTGCGGAGGTATTGCCCGTATAGGAAGCCTTGACCCCCTTTGCGGCAAGCGCGGAAGAATCCATAGTCAGCGTGAACTGATAATTTGCATTCGCGTAATCGACCTCGTAGGGACTCCCCGCGGTGCCCGCGCCCGTAGGAATATACTGCGGCGCGCCGCCCGAAATGGTGTACTGCCATGCGATATCCGCCTCGGTGAAGCTTGCGTTCGGCGGCGTGACGGTAAAGTTCTGCGTCTTTGCCGCCATAATATAGTTGCCGTCCGTATCGGCAAGCCTAACCCCGAATACGTAGCTCCCCTGCGTGAGGTCCGCGGGAATGCTGTATACGCCGTCAACCTCGGTAACGCTGATTTCGCTGCCGCCGTCCGCTTTGTAAAATGCGTAAAGCTGCACGGCGTCCTCGCCGATAAGCCCGTCAACCGAAACCGTTACTTCCTGCGCGATCCCCTGCCCCCAGCTAGACGGCAAGCCGTTGATCGTCGCGGTCAAAGTCGCCTGCGTAATTTCGAGGGTGAACTGCTTCGCGGTCGTCCCGCCGCTCTGCCACACCGTAATATCGGGGCGGGCAAGACTGACCGTGACGGTGTAGTTCATCCCGATCGCCGTTGCCGAAACGGTGAGCACGCCGCCCGAATAGCTGTCCTCCGTCAAGCCGTCGCTCACTAGATAGCTCACGTCGGTCTCGTCGATATTTTGCAGCGTGATACTCTGCGGATTGCCGTTGTACGCGACGCTCTTTTTAATTCCCCCGCTCGTCAATACGGGGTCTGCGATCTTTCTCGGCTTTACTTCGAACTCATCCGAAACGAAGGACTTCTCGGTGTCGATTTCGTAGTTGTAATTGCCCGTTTCCTCGTCGATGATATACGCCGTCGCCTTGTATTTGCCCAACGGCTCGGGGAAGGTGTACGGGTCTTCCAATGTTCCGTCCGAAGACTTTGAATATGCGTAACTCAGCCCCAATTCAGGTACCTTGTCGTTGTCGATATCGTATTGATAGATATCCTCGCTCCAATCGACGCTCGGGTACCCGCTCGTATCGTAGGTAAACGATACGGCGATTTTCTTTTTTGGTATCGTTAGTTTGAACCATCGCACCCGATCCGTTTCTAAGTGGTCGGGGTCGGAAGTATCGGGGTCCCCTCGGAACTTCGGTTTTTTCCGCTCCTGCGCGATTGCAGTTTCTTCTTCCGTCCAGCCCTTTTCAACTGCTTCCGCGGCAACTGCGGCGGCAACGTCGTCGAACCAGTTCTGTTGAAGCTCCACCTTCACCCAGTACTCGCCCGCCTCTATTGTTCCCCCTTCGGGATAGGTCATCTTTACGTATTCGTTCTCGTGCTCGTACGATTTCGGAGCGTACCACTTCGCCTTTTTCGCGTTTTCTTCGTAGATCGATTTTATCGTCTGCTCTTCGCCGTTGTACGTATTTTCTACGTTCTCGGGGTTTTTCAGCTTCGTCCCCGAAGTGCCCAATGCGGCGGCACTCAGATTGAGATGGATCGCGGGGATATAATACAATGAGTTACTCACCTTATTCCCTTGGCCATAATATCCATTATTCGCACTAATAAACGGCATCATCGAGATAGAGTCATCATTAGTACGAACCCAGTAATTACAATCTATGAGTCTTTGATTATTTGCTAATCTCCAAATACAGCCAGTAGTTAGTATATCACTTGCGCCTAATTCCGAAGCGCTCGGAATCCAAACGTAGTCCTCCCCCCAAGCGTCGTAACGGTATCCGCCGACCATAGCGGAGGGTTTATACGTTGATGTGGATAACTCACCGAGAGCTTCATTCAGCCCAGTTCTTTTTTGAAACCTCGAATCTCTCCCATTAAGGTCTTCCGTTTGTTGATAAGTAATATATTTCGGCTGAACGAGGAACTGTTTTGCAAAGCTTTCATCGTCCGAACCTTGCGAAAACAACTTTAAGTTAGCATTATTTAACAAGTTAAAACGAAGTGTACTTTTAGAGTACACATTACAACCCGTACTAGTATTACTACAAAACACCGATTTGTAGCCATCAATATTATTTAGATTGGCAAGTAACAAGGTGAGTATTACGTTATCCTCTTCCTCTGGCGTATCGGCAAGGGTAAGCGAGGTCGCCATCCAAGTAAGGGGATCGCCGTTCAAATCCGTGCCGAGGTTGACCGTCATTCCGTAATTCGTGTTTTTTATTCGCGGATTAGCGTTGATCGTAGAAGCGGGCACCACGTAATAAGGCACGCCTTTATACGGACTGTCGTCTACAAGCGGAGAATTTTTACCGTAGTTGTTGTAATCAGCCGCGCCATTTTCCCTAATATATTCCACGGGGTCCTCGTCGCCAAATAGCTTTTCCAAAAGATCGTCCATGACCTCGCCGTTAAAGTCCTCGCCGTCCCAAAGATTTTCGCCACCGCCTGCCTTTGTTGCAGAGTTAATCGTCGTGCTCTTGAGTGCGTCTGCGGTTTTGGTATTTTTTGCAGCAAAAAAGCCGCAACACAAAATTGCGGCAATAAAAATTCCGATAAATGCTTTTACAAATCTTTTACCTGTTAATACCCCCCCCCGTCTTGATCATATTGTCCTCCTATCTGTATAACATTATTATACTATTTTTATTCCGAAAAATGCCACACCAAGCTACATTTTGCAATATTATAAACCCAATTCCCCTACCCTGTCAAGTATTTTTAAGAATATTGTCATTTTTACGCCTTCAAACACTCGATCTGACTCATTACCTTATTTTCATCAAATACATTGCTTTTCTCTTTCGACGGGTGGTTGTATCGGTAAAAGTCTGCGCCGTCAAGGGAAAAAATCATTGCTTAAAACATTGGGTGAAAAGCTATTCACGCAATGTTTTTTTCTTGTTCCTTGACTGCTTGCCTTTTCCCGATGGTTTTTTGGTTTCGTCGAAAGAGAAAAGTCGACAAAGGAGTTAAAAGGTTATGTTTCATTCAGTCAAAGAAAAAACAGTAAGTTGCTTCGGTTTGTTTGGGAAACAGCTGGACAGAGTTCCTAACAATCGCGTTTCCCAAGCAGTATGCTGTTATCAAAAAACAGGAGGCGTCTTATGAAGACAGCAGTTATTTACGCAAGATACAGCTCGGACAGTCAAACGGAACAGTCCATCGAAGGACAGCTTCGCGTATGCAACGAATATGCGGAGAAGAACGATATCGTCATCGTAGATACCTATATTGACCGTGCCATGACGGGAACAAACGACAACCGACCCGCATTCCGTAAAATGATCAAAGACAGCGATAAAAAGGCTTGGGATTTCGTTCTCGTCTACAAGCTCGATAGGTTCAGCCGAAACAAATATGAAACGGCTATCCATAAAAAGACTCTACGGGATAACGGCGTTAAGGTAGTATCAGCTATGGAAAATATACCCGATACGCCCGAAGGAATAATCTTAGAGAGTTTATTGGAAGGCATGAACCAATACTATTCCGCGGAGCTTTCCCAAAAGGTAAAACGAGGCATGAGAGAATCGCGTAGCAAAGGCAACTTTACGGGCGGTTACGTTCTATTCGGTTATCGCGTGGAAAACAAAAAAGTCATCATTCACGAAGACGAAGCGAAAATTGTTCGCAGAATCTTTGAGGAGTGTGCCTCGGGAAAATTCATCAAAACGATATTGGACGAGATACGAGAACAAGGCATTTTGAACCGAGGAAAACCATTCGGCAGAAACGCGATGTATCAAATGCTTTCCCAAGAACGATATACAGGCATTTACCGTCACGGTGACGAAGTGTTTACGAATATTTATCCGCAAATTATTCCAGACAGTTTATTTGCAGCCGTGAAAATCAAGAAAGACATTAACAAATACGGAAAGCACAAACCGAACGTCTACTATCTTTTGAAAAATAAGCTGATTTGCGGCTACTGCGGAAAACCCGTTAATTCCGATTCAGGCACTTCTCGTAACGGCTCGATTATGCGCTACTATAAATGTTCAGGAAAACGCGCAAATAAAAACTGCTCTCTCAATCCCGTAAGAAAAGAAATGATAGAAAATCTTGTTGTAGATACGACCTATGAGGCATTAACGGAAGCGGATTTATTATACATAGCAGATAATATTATAGAACTTCAAAAAGAAAAGACAAATGACGAATCATTATTAAATATTCTGTTAGCCGAGTTTACGGCAACGGAAAAGGCAATCAATAATCTACTGAACGCGATCGAACAAGGGATATTTACAAACTCTACCAAAGAGCGGCTGGAACGATTGGAAGAACAAAAATCGGAGCTCGTTAATAAGATAGCGTTGGAAAAGTCAAAAACGAAGCTATTGATAAGCAAGGAAGAAATCATTGGATATCTACGAACAGCAATAAAGAAAGAACCAATGCAGCTGATAGACTGCCTCGTGAAAAAAGTAATCCTATATAACGATAAAGTAGAAATCCATTACAACTACACAGACAGCACGAAACCCGACGGAAACGAAGACCGTCGGGCTTTTGTTTTTTATGAATGTGAAAAATCATATTTGTTAGAACATACAAAACTTCGTTGCCCGCCAATAACCCTAACCTACAAAATCACACTTTTTATGTAAGAAAAAACCCAACTGTGCCCTTTTCATAGGTTCAGTTGGGTTTGATTTGGCGCAGAGAAGAGGATTCGAACCTCCGGACGAGTCACCCCCGTCACACGATTTCCAATCGTGCTCCTTAAACCACTCAGACATCTCTGCAAGACAAAACTATTCTATAACAAACCGCACAAAAAAGCAACTTATTTTCCGTGCGTTTTACAAAGATTTTTCGCTGTTGCGCTCTTTTCTTCTGCGCAGAATATCCCCTTCATTCAGTTTGAACGGGCATTCGAACGAATAAATTTCCTGCACGCGCTTAGCGTCAGGCTGAATTTGACCTGCGGCGTCGCATAAATCTATCACCTTCACTTCCTTCAAAAAAGCGTCCGTCGGGGAGAGCACCTCTAAAATATCGCCCTCGTAAAATCTTCCGCGCATTTCCGCATAAGCCCGACCGTCTTTGTAATTCGTGACGACTGCGATAAAATCACAAGTCCCCTCCGTCTTATTATCGTCGTAAGAAACGGTGTTATCGTTCCTTCCGAACGCGTTGAATTCCGTATAATCGCGGTGGGAAGCCGCCAAAAGCTCGCGTTGCATGAGCTTGATATCCGCCCCGTCAAGAAGCCGCCTGTATGCGTTGACGACCGTTGCAAGGTAATACTCCCCTTTCATTCTGCCTTCGATCTTGAAGGAACACACACCCGCTGCGCCGAGCTCTTCAAGGTGTGCGCTCATGTTCAGATCCTTACCGCTCAAAAGATACGCGCCGCGCTCGTCCTCTGTGACCGGAAACCAATCGCCGCCTTGTTCGCGGGCGCGCAGCTCGTATTGAAACCTGCAAGCCTGCACGCACTCTCCGCGGTTGGAGGGGCGGGAAGTGAGATAATCGCTCAAAAGACACCTTCCGCTGTACGAAATACAGGTCGCGCCGTGCACGAAGGCTTCGAGTTCCAAATCCGGCACTGCCTCGTGGATTTCTTTGATTTCGGCAATCGAAAGCTCCCGCGCAAGGACGACGCGGCTTGCGCCCGCCTCCTTCCAAAAACGCGCCGCCTCTTTGTTGAGCGTATTTGCCTGCGTGGAAATATGCACGCTGAGCGTGGGCGCAGCTTCTCTTAAAACGCGAAATACGCCCAAATCGGACACCAGCACGCCGTCCACCTTTAACCTTTCGAGCAACTTAAAATAATTCGCAAGCTCCTTAAAATCCTCGTTCTTTGCAAAGATATTTGCGCAGACGTAAACTTTTTTGCCCCGTGCGTGCGCGTAGGCAATGCCCTCTTCAAGCTCCTCTTCCGTAAAATTATCGGAAAAGGCGCGGAGCGAGAACGCCTTGCCGCCCAAGTATACCGCGTCCGCGCCGTAATGAATCGCGACCTTTAATTTTTTGAGATTGCCCGCAGGGGCGAGAAGTTCGGCTTTCATCTTTAACCTTTCTAAACCTTTTTCGTGCTCACGGCGAGCCCTTCGCCGTATTCGTAAATTACCGTCGTAAAATCGGGGTCGGACTCCAAAATCTTCAAATAATCCCGAATGTGCTCTACGAGCATTCTGCGTTTTTTGGGCGCTTCGCCGCGCACCCAACCGAAGAGCAGGATATCGTCTGAAAAGAGTGCGCCGCCGCCCTTCAAGAGCCGCTTGCAGTCGTCGAAATAACGCTTGTACTGAACCTTGGGTCCGTCGAGAAAAATCAGATCGTAGCTGCCGGTAAGAACGGGTAAAATTTCGCCCGCGTCCCCCTCGAAGAGCCGCGCCCGATTTTCTACGTGAAAGAGCGCGACGTTTTCGCGGAATTTCTTTGCGCGTTCGGGAAGAAGTTCAATAGCGTCAAGCTCCGCTTCCGTTTCCAATAAAAGAGCGCAGGAAGTAAGTCCTTCGCCCGCGCCGATTTCCAAAATACGTTTTGCGCGACGTTCCTTCGCCCAGTTTATCAAAGCCCAAACCGTTTCGTCCGCCGCCGTGGGATCGCGCCCCTCTTTGGCGAGCGTGCGCATACGTTCAAGTAATTCGTTTCCGATCATTTGCGTTTTTTAGGAGTCGGAAGTCCCGCCGCGACTTCCTCCAATAGTTTGACCAAAAATGCTTTATCTTCGCTTTCCACTAAGTACCGCGGCTTTGCGCCCGCATACGGCGGGAGCTCGGGCGCGCCCGCAAGTAGCTTACTCGAAGCAGGCGTAATTTTGACGAACAGGTGATTATCGCAGATACAGCCCACGGGCTTATCGTCACAATACACGACGTAGTCGCCCATCATGGGATAAACGCGCACGCCGTGAAGCTCTAAAACTTCCAAAAAGTTTTCTATGTATTCCTTCGAAGTCGCCAACTTATTCGCCCCACTCGTCTTTCATTTCCGCCGTTCTCTTTTCAATGTGTCTGCCCAAAATCCGCTTGATGACGGGGTAAGGCGAATGCACCGCCGCCGCAAGAATGGGCGTATCGTTCTTCGTAAAGAGGTGGGAAAACAGCGCGTTCAGCATTTCGAGCTGCGGTTTATACATGGTGTAGTGCTCGTTGTGGACTCTGAAATCCTCGTACTCCGCGCGCGCCTCGTTTACCTTTCCCTCGTCGAGAAGAATGAGCGTAGTCGCATAAGCGGTCTTATATTTGAGCCCCCTGTCTCCCCCGTGGCGGAGACGGTCGATATACGATTTTGCAAGCGCAAGATCGTCGCGCGCGACGGCGTTGCGGATGGAGCTTAAATAGTATCTTTCCCGCACAAAGGGAAACAGCAGGTGATTGTTGTGCACCCGTTCGAGAAGCGCCCGCTCCTCCTCATACCGATGGGCGGCGAACAGCGCTTCGCTCTTCTGATAAAAGTTATCCTGCAAAATTTCCGCCGCAAGACAGAGAAACAGAACGATTGCGATTAGCAATAGGATCGCTCCCACGACGTACTGCGCGAAACAGAACGAAACGACAGACCCCGTAAATGCGATTGCGGCAATACTTCCCGTAAGAGCGTACGCCCAAATTCTTCTTTTCACTTTTTTCCTCCTACTTCGTCGATCCCGTTATAATTCGAGAATGACGGGAATGATCATAGGCGACTGCCTCGTCTTTTTATAGATAAAATTCCGAAGCGCGCGCTTGACGTTTTCTCCCAATTCTTTTACGCCCGCAATATCGGGCGTCGATCCGATCGCTTTTAAGGCGACCTCTTTCAAAAGCTCTGCGTTCTCCCGCTCCTCCGCAAAGGCAAAGCCCCTGCTTTCGATCACGGGGTCGCACGCAAGATAGCCGCCCGACTTTGCAAAGCTGACGACGATCATGCCCTCGCTCGACATATAAATCCTGTCTTTGATGACCTCGCTCGTGCCGTAATCCTCGAAGCCTTCGCCGTCGATAAGCCTTGCTCCCGCGGGGAAGTTCTCGCCGCGCTTCAAGGTTTCGGAAGTGACTTCCGCGACCGAGCCGATTTCGGGAATCAAAATATGCGAAGCGGGCATTCCGAGCTCCTGGGCAAGCTGCGCGTGTAGCTTCAAATGCCTGTACTCCCCGTGCACGGGAATAAAAAATTTCGGTTTTAAGAGCTTGTGCAGAATCTTATGCTCTTCTTGACAGGCGTGACCGGAAACGTGAATTTTTTCAAGCGTTTCATAGACGACGCTCGCACCCTTTTTATAGAGATTATTGATGGTGCGGTAGATCATTTTTTCGTTGCCGGGAATGGGGCTTGCGGAAATAATGATCGTATCGTTCTCGCCGATCGTCACCTTATTGAACTCGCCCGAAGCCATGCGCGTTAAAGCGCTCATGGGCTCGCCCTGCGACCCCGTTGACACGATGACGATTTCCCGATCGAAATAGTTCTTCGTCTTTTCCACGTCGATCAAGACGCCCTCGGGAATGGAAATCTCTCCGATCTTAGCCGCCGCGTCCACCACGTTGAACATACTGCGCCCCGATAGCGCGACCTTCCTTCTGTACTTCACCGCAATGTCGATGATCTGTTGCAGGCGGTGCACGTTCGAAGCGAAGGTGGCGATGATAAGCCGCTTGTCCGCGTTCTCCGCAAACAGGTGTTCGAGCGTCGTACCGACGACCTTTTCACTCATTGTATAGCCCGCGCGCTCGATATTCGTCGATTCGCCGAGGTAGAGCAAAACCCCCTTTCTGCCGTACTCTGCAATTTCGTTCAAATCGATGGGCGCGCCCGCGACGGGCGTTAAGTCGATTTTGAAGTCTCCGCTGTGGAAAATCACGCCGTGCGGCGTTTCGATCGCAAGCGCTAATGCTCCCGCAATCGAGTGATTCACGTTTACGAATCCTACTCTAAACACGCCTGCATTGACTTTATCCCCTGCGGAGACGGTGTATTCTTCGACGTTGTTCAGCTTGTGCTCTCTGAGTTTATTGTCAACGAGCGCAAGCGTGAGCTTCGTACCGTAGAGCGGCGCGGTAATTTCCTTCATCAGGTAGGGAACGCCGCCGATATGATCCTCGTGCCCGTGCGTTAAAAAGATTCCGCGAATCTTGTTTTTATGCTTGACAAGGTAGGAGATATCGGGAAACACCAAATCGATGCCCGGCATCTCTTCGGTCGGGAAAATAATGCCTGCGTCGATGACGATAATATCGTTCCCGTACTCGATCGCCGTCATATTTTTGCCGATTTCGTCCACGCCCCCAAAAAAGAGCACGCGGACGGGCATTTGCTTATTTTTCTTAATGCGCTCTTCGCGCGGCGCTCTTTTCCCGCGCTGATCGGAAGAGGTCTTTTTCACGTTCTTGCTAATTTCCCCAAAGGACGAGGGAATCTTCGTTCCCTTTCCCTTGGCGCGGGAAGTACGTTTAGGCTTATATCCCGCCTCGCGCATCGCCTCTTTTGAGCGCATTTGCCCGTTTGACGCGCGTTTTTTCGAATCTCGTTCATACGCCTCGATTCCGTTGAGAATGGCAAGTTCGACCGCGTTCGGCTTTCCCGCCTTTCCCTTTTTTGATTGATTGTCCAACATGAACTCCTTGAAAATCTGTTATTAGAATTCGAGAGCCGAAAAATCATTCAGCTCTCGTAAAATTCTTTATTTGCGGTTAGAAACTCATTCCCGTTTTGGAGGGTGTTACTAATTTGATAAGTCCCTCGCTGAGAAGTTCGTCGTCCGTCTTGAAGGGATACATCGCAACGTAGTCCACGTTCTTCTTCTCCCCTTCGACCGCACCGAGTCGTTCCATAAGGAGCGGTATCAGTCGGAGCGCGCGTTTCAAACCTACTTCGCTCTTGATTTTTACCATCATGGGCGTCTTTTCATACATCTTCTTGTCGCCTTCGTATTTCTGATGGTAGACCGAAGTCGAGAACTCTTCGGGATTGAGCGCGATATACATACACAGCGTTTTGCCGTTGACGCCGATCTTCGCAATCGTGTCCCCTCTGAACGAGAATCTGTCGTTCGACCAGTTCACTTGCGAATTCGTACGCGTGTATTGCAGGATCGCATTCTTCAATCTTCCGTAATACGCCTTCGTCTCCTCGCTGCTCTGAATGATACGGGCAAGGAAGCTGCGCTTATAGCGCGTCGTCTCCATTTCCTCTTCTTCCTCGTCTCCGTCCGAAATGGGAGCGGGTTTCGCGGAAGGCGCTACCGCCTTGGGAGCGGCTTTGCTCTTTTTGGAAGTCGTTCCGAAGGGAAACTTGGGTGCGGGCTGAGGCTGCTGGGGCGCAGGTTGAGGCGCGGGTTGCTGTTGTACGCCGAAATTGTAATTGGGTTGCGGCGCAAACTGGGGCGCAGGCTGAGGACCGTAGTTGTACGCAGGCTGAGGCGCATAGGTGTATGCGGGCACATACTGCTGTTGAGGTACTGCCGCGATCGCCGCTTCCTCCTCTACCTTAGACTCTCTCTCGACGACGACCTGTACGGGAGTCGCCTTCGTAACGAGCTCTTCTTTTTTCAAGAACTCCACGACGAGTTCCGCGACTCTGTTGTAGTCAAGCTCGTCGGAAACGGTACGGGCGATCTTGGAGATACCGGAATCGTCTACCGTGACGTCAAATTCATTTTCAAGCATACGCGCAACGCGGTCCGCGATCAAATCGTAATTGATGGAAGGAATGGAAATCGATCCTACGATCTTTTCCGCGATCACGTTTTCGTCTGCAATCGGCATTGCCGCAGAAATTCTGTTTGCGATCGCCTCTTCATCTACGCCGCTGATCACGGCGGCAACGCGCTCTGCGATCATATCGTAATCCACTTCCGGCATAACCATGGATACGCGCTCTGCAAGTGCGTCGTAATCGACCTTTCCGCCGTTTACGGGGAGATCGGTCACGGCACTCTTCACGCGGTCCACAATTTCATCGTAGTCGACGGTGGGAACTTTCTGCGCAAGCACTTCGGCAAGCAGGTCGTAATCGACCGACATTTCCGGCGAGGGAATATCGCTTGCGGTAAATTTCATGTGCTCGGCAAGTTCGTCGTAATCGATGGGC
>JAIDSX010000146.1 GCA_029060985.1 Clostridia bacterium
TTTGCAAGCCTTTTGCGGTATGGGACAAATTGTAAAAAGCATAGGATAGAGAAACGGAATTTTTTGCGAGGTCAACTATGCTCGAATTCTTTTACGCCGTGCTGACGCGGCTCTTCTTTTTTACAGGCTCGTTTGCAGACGGCTCGTCTTACCCAAAGCCCCTGTCGGCGGAGGAGGAAGAAAAATATTTGAAGCTCGCAAAGGAGGGGGACAAACACGCCAAGGATATGCTCGTCAAGCACAATATGCGCCTCGTCGCCCATATCGTCAAAAAGTACAACGGCGCGGCGGAGACGGACGACATGATCTCGGTGGGCAGTATCGGGCTCATCAAGGCGATCAATACCTATGAGGCGGGGCACGGCACGCGGCTTGCGACCTACACGGCGCGCTGTATCGAGAACGAGATCCTCATGCTCATCCGCGCGGGGAAGAAACACAAAAAGAATCTCTCACTTTCCGATCCCGTCGGGTGCGATAAGGACGGCAACGAACTTACGCTCATGGACTTACTCTTTGAAAAAGAGGATAAAGTATTCGGGAGCGTGGAGCAGTCGCTCATGCAGGAGAAGTTTTTATCCGCAATCAAAAAACTTCTTACCGAACGGGAGACCGTCATCATCTGTATGCGCTACGCCCTGACGGGCGGCGCGCCTATGGCGCAGAGGGAGGTCGCCGCAAAGCTGAAAATCTCCCGTTCCTACGTTTCGCGTATCGAGAAGAAGGCGCTTGAAAAACTCAGAGAAGGGCTTTCGCGGGAAGATTTTTTATCGGAATAAGTTGTTTTTCTCAAAAAGCTGTGATATACTAAACTGTATGGACGAGCAAAGCCAGGAAGAAATCAAAAAAGAAGAAGCCGAGCCCGAAAAAAAAGCGCAGGAAGAAAAGCAGGAGGGGAAAAAGAAAAACCCGTTCCTGTCCTTTCTTTACGACGTTTTAAGGGGCGTCGGAATCGGGATAGCGTTCATTATCCCCGGTTTTTCGGGCGGCTCGGTTGCGGCGATCCTCGGCGTGTACGAACGGCTCGTGGGAGCGGTCGCCGATATCTTTAAGCACTTCAAAAAGAGTATCGTAACACTTTTGCCCATTCTTCTCGGTATGCTCGTTGGCATTGCCGCACTTATTTTGCCCATTCAATGGGGACTCAAACACTATCCCATTCCCACGGTTACGCTGTTCGTGGGACTTGCGATCGGCGGGCTTCCCTCCGTGGGGGAGAAATTGAAGGGTGCGAAGTTCACCTGGCAGTACGCGCTCGCGCTTCTGATTCCGCTATTTGCGGCGGCGGCACTGTGCTTTCTGCCCCTTGCGGGCAACGTGAAGCTGTTCGAGTTGAGCGTCGGCGGTTATTTCCTTTTGATCCTTATCGGAATCGTCGGCTCGTGCGCGCTCGTCGTACCCGGCATTTCGGGGTCTATGCTTCTCCTTATTTTCGGCTATTATAATCCGATCGTAGAGCTCATTACCGTCGATCTATTGCACGGCAACAACGTAGGTACTTGCTTTGCCGTTTTGGGTTGTCTTGCAGTGGGGCTCGTCGCGGGCTTCTTTGCGATCTCCGTACTCATGAAGACTCTCTTAAAGAAGTGCCCGCGCGGAACTTATTTTTCGATCGTCGGCTTTATCATAGGCTCGATTCCCGCGATCTACGTTTCCACCCTCAGGGAGGCGAATGCGAACATCGCGCCCGCAACGCTGAACGCGCTCAACGCTTCCCCGTGGTACTGGGTGGTCGCCGTGCTGTTTCTGTTCATAGGCTTTGCGCTCTCTTTCTTATTCTGGTGGTTTTCCAAAAAGAAAAAACCGAAAAATGAAGAAACTTCTTGACGCGTAAAGTGTAAGTCGGTCGTTTATCGAAAAAGGATTCGGAACCTCCGAATCCTTTTTTCATGCTCAATCCGTATAATTTAGGTTTTCGATTTCGTTTGCCTGAATCGACATTTGAAGTACGAGCTTTGCAAATTGTTTGTGGCTTATGGGGAAGCCGCCCTGTATCCATTCCTTTACTAATCCGATCACGCCGCTGATACAGTAAATGCAGCCGTATTTTGCTAAGAGTTTATCGTTGACAATGGAACTGTTTTTGTAGTGGTCGAGAATAAACGATACCAATTTGTTATTGAAATCGCGCTCTCCCGATTGGAACATCAGGATCCTGTATATTTTTTCGTTCGACTGTATATAGTTAAAAAAGATTTCCAATTTATTCAGGAAGTTACCTTCATAATCGATTTCTTCGGGAACGATATTGACGGGAATTTGTTCCAACGCTTCGGTTTCTATTTCCGAGAGGAGCTCGTCTATATCGTTATAGTAGGCGTAAAACGTAGAACGGTTTACGTCCGCCGCAGTGCAGACGTCCGTAACGCTGACTTTATTAAGAGGCATTTTTCAAGAAGCTCCAAAAGTGCGTCTTTCATGCAACGTTTTGTCATGCGCACCCGTCTGTTTTCCTGCATGATATTCTCCTTATTTTGCTAAAATTTTTTCTTTGAATTGTTGCGAATCCAACAATCTGCGATTGATTCGTTGTAAACACAACGTATTAAAAAATATTGTTTGTTGACATTCCGACACGGTGTCGATAAAATATATATCATAACGAAAGGGGCTTGTCAAGGTGTATCGGTATGAAAATAAAAATTACTTCGGATTCTACCTGTGATTTGAGTAGGGAACAGATCGAACAAAACGGGATCGGAATTTTTCGTCTGACGGTTATTTTGGGTGAAAAAAGCTATAAGGACGGCGAGCTTTCCCCGCAGGACATTTTCGACTTTGTGAAAGAGTCGGGAACGCTGCCCAAAACCGCAGCGGGCTCGCAGGCGGAATACTCTGAATTTTTTGCCGAAAGTGTTTCGGGTTACGACGCGCTGATCCATTTCAATATTTCCGCACAGGCTTCGTCGTCTCATTCTGCGGCTTGTAAGGCGGCGGAGGAGTTTGGCGGAAGGGTATTCGTGATCGACAGTAAGGCGCTTTCCACGGGTCAGGGCTTGTTGGTGTTGAAAGCGTGCAGCTTAGCGGAAGAGGGATATTCCGCGGCGGAAATCACGAAAACGATAAACGGTCTGCGCGCAAAGGTAAACACGTCGTTTGTGCCCGACGCGTTGGACTATCTGCATAAAGGAGGCAGATGTTCGCTCGCCGCGCTGATCGGGGCGAAGGTCTTAAAGCTGCACCCGATGATCTGTGAAAATCCGGAGGGGCAGTTGATTGCCAAGAAGAAGTATATGGGCGGTATGTCAAGGTGCATCCGTGCATATATCGAGGATTTAAGAACGCAGTATCCCCAATACGATACGACGCGGTGTTTTATTACGCACAGCTCTGCGGACAAAGAATTGGTCGATTTGGCAAAGCAGTTGGTCATGCAAAACTTCCGTTTTGATGAGATATGCGAAACGGTTGCGGGCAGTATCGTAACGAGTCACTGCGGCAGAAATACGCTCGGCGTATTATTTATCAGTGAATGAAAATTTCCCGAGTTGCTTTTTTTGAAGAAACCCCTTGACGGGTTTCTTTTTTTATGTTATCATTTGTAGGAAAAGTAGGAAATTTCCTACTTAATATACGGAGGGGTTATGGAAGAAAAGTTTCCCGAAGGTAAATTCATGGCAACCGTGAAGATCGGTGCAAAGGGGCAGATCGTCATTCCCAAAGAGGCGCGCGAGTTGTTCGGCTTAAAAGAGGGGGACGCGCTCCTTCTCATGGCGGATAAGAATCAAGGTATTGCGATTCAGCCGTTTTCCTATGCCGAGGCGTTCTGGAATGCGGTCAGCGGAATGAGGGGGAAGGAATGAAAGCCCTCGAAGTTAAAAACTTGAAAAAGGTCTATCCGTCCTTTACGCTCGATTGCGTGAGCTTCGACCTTATAGAGGGGCGTATTATGGGGCTTGTCGGCGCGAACGGCGCGGGCAAGAGTACGACGCTCAAAGGCATTTTGGGACTAATCAAGGCGGAGGGCGAGGCGCGCGTATTCGGTTACGACGCGAAGAGTTTAGAGGGGAAGTCGCTTGTCGGCTATGCGGGCGGGGGATTCCGCTACTATCCGCATAAAACGTTAAAGACCGTCGCCCGAACGTTGAGCGGATTTTATCCCGCGTGGAGCGAAGAGAAATTCAAACGCTATTGCGAAAAATTCGAGCTCTTGCCCGATAAAAAGGTCACGGAGCTTTCCGAGGGAATGAAGGTGAAATTTGCGCTCGCTCTCGCGCTCTCGCACGGGGCGAAACTGCTCGTGTTGGACGAGCCGACGAGCGGACTCGATCCGCTTGCCCGCGAAGAGTTTTTGGATATTCTATTGGCGCTCGTAAGGGAAGAGGGAGTGACCGTTCTCTTTTCCACGCATATCGTTTCCGATTTGGAACGCGCCGCCGACGATATCGTTTTACTCTCTCACGGGAAGACGCTCGTAAACGAACAGCTTGACACTCTGAAAGAAAAGTATTCGCTTGCCGCCTTCGAAGAAAAACCCGAAAGGGGCGTGATTGGCTTAAAACCCGTTAAAAAGGGGTTTGAAGGGTTAGTGCTCCGCACCGACTCTTTTGCGAACGCCGCGCTCCGCGAGCCGACCCTGGAAGAAATCATCATTCACCTCGAACGGAGGGAACAGGCATGATTTTCAAACTTCTGAAAAAGGAATTTTCGCTCTGTCTGCACTTGACGTGTATCATGTTTTTGGCGTTTGCGGCGTTCGTGTTTATCCCGAACTACCCGTACGAGGTCATGTTCTTCTTTTCGGGACTGTCCGTGTTTTTCGTGTGCCTGACGGCGCGGGAAAATCAGGACGCCGCATTTACCTGCACCCTGCCCGTCAATAAACGGCAGGTCGCAGTTTCGCGTATTCTCTTTTGCGTAATTTTTCAAGCCCTGCTGTTGATGCTTGCGGGGATCACGGCGGCGATCAAGGAAGCGTGCTTTTCGTTGGAGGCGCAGCTGAATTATGCGGGGTCTACGGCGAATCTTGCGTTTTTGGGGCACGGCGGCGTGCTGCTCGGAATCTTCAATTTGATTTTCTTCCCGTGGTACTTCAAAAACCCGACGAAGGTGGGAGTTCCCTTCGTGACTGCGGCGGCGGTGCAGTTTATTGTGATCGCGCTCTTGATCGCGCTTCGCTTTACCGCGCCCGTGTATTCCGATCTTCTCGTAAGCCCCGATCCCGCCAATATGGACGTAAAGGCGATTTTCTTCTCAGTTGGAATTGCTTTCTACTTCGGCGCGACGGCGCTTTCCTGTTATCTATCGTCGCGGCAGTTTGAAAAAACCGATTTATAATTTTTCTTTGTATCATACCCGCGCGCCGAACGGCGCGCGGGTATTTTTTACGCCGAAAAAATTCTTATAAAAATTTTGTAAAAAACGCTTGACAAAGAATACTATGTAATGTATAGTATTAGACAAAGCGGGGTATTCGCATGGACGTACAG
>JAIDSX010000147.1 GCA_029060985.1 Clostridia bacterium
CACCGGGACGGCCCGTGTAGATCGTAACGAGGATTTTGCCTGCCGCACGCTCGATCAGAATCTTGGAGATTGCCGCCGCGTAGTACTTCTTTTTGAGGAACGTACGAATGACGTTATCTTCTTTGAGGAACACGGAGAAATCTTTCTTGTCGGCATACCACTGCGTATCCCAACCTTTGATGATACCAACTCTCAATCCGTGAGGATTAACTTTCTGTCCCATGTTAAATATTACCCTCCGCTTTCTTTACGTCAAGGATGACCGTGACGTGGCTCGTTCTTTTTAAGATCGCGTGCCCTCTGCCCTTGCTGACGGGCTGCATTCTCTTCAACGAAGTTCCGCCGTTCGCATAGCACTCGGCAACGTACAGATCGCCTCTGTCCATGCCCTGATTGTGCTCCGCATTTGCGACTGCGCTCATGAGCACCTTCTTCGTAGGCGCCGCGCCGCCGTTCGTGATATTCGAAAGAATGGCTTCCGCTTCCTCAACGGACTTTCCGCGAATGAGATCGAGCACCGTTCTCACTTTGTAGGGAGAAATTCTCAGATATTTTGCCACTGCGTAGGGGCGTTTTTCACGCTTTTCCTCTACTCTTTCGGCTTTCTTTTTCATATTTGTTGCCATACTCTATCTCCTTATCTCCCCGGCGTGGTGGTCTTTGCCGTGTGACCCTTGAAGGTTCTCGTCGGTGCGAACTCACCGAGCTTGCAGCCGACCATATCCTCCGTGATATATACGGGAACGTGCTTTCTGCCGTCGTAGACTGCGATCGTGTGACCGACCATCTGAGGGAAAATCGTCGACGCTCTCGACCAGGTTTTCAGAACTCTTTTTTCGTTAGCCTCGTTCATCGCTTCGATTCTCTGTAAAAGTTTCGCTTCGACGTAAGGCCCTTTCTTAACGCTTCTCGACATTTCTCATCCCTCCTTAATTGATACGCTTCAAGATGAACTTGCTCGTAGGATTCTTCTTCTTTCTCGTCTTGTATCCGAGAGCGGGCTTGCCCCAAGGGGTTTCGGGACCCGCGTGTCCGACGGGAGATTTACCTTCACCACCGCCGTGAGGGTGATCGTTGGGGTTCATGACCGAACCGCGCACCGTAGGACGGGTACCGAAGTGACGGGTCTTACCCGCTTTACCCACGCGAATGATCTCGTGTTCGAGGTTTCCGACCTGACCGATCGTCGCCTTGCAAGCCATGGGAATGAGTCTCATTTCGCCGGAGGGCATCTTGATGGTTGCGTACGCGCCCTCTTTTGCCATGATCTGCGCCGTGATACCCGCGCTTCTTGCGATCTGACCGCCGCGGCCGGGCTTCATCTCGATGTTGTGCACCATCGTACCGACGGGGATATCCGCAAGCGCAAGCGCGTTACCGACTTTGATATCCGCGCCCTTTCCGCTTACGACCTTGTCTCCGACGTTGAGTCCTACGGGAGCGAGAATGTATCTCTTTTCGCCGTCCGCATAGACGAGGAGCGCGATGTTCGCACTGCGGTTGGGATCGTACTGAATGCTCTTGACCGTTGCGGGGACGCCGTCCTTGTTCCGCTTGAAGTCGATGATACGGTACTTTCTCTTATTGCCGCCGCCGATGTGACGAACGGTGATTTTGCCTTGATTGTTTCTTCCGCCCGACTTGCGCTGATCTTCGAGAAGGGAATTTTCCGCTTTCGCGCCCTTCGTAAGATCGCCCGCGTAGCCGTGGACCGTCATCAAACGGCGAGCGGCGGAAGTCGGTTTATATCTTTTAACTGCCATTTCCTTTTACCTCTCTTACGACAACGAGTTGAATGCCTCGATGGGCTTACTGCTCTCTTTCAGTTGAATGATTGCCTTTTTACGCGTAGGGGTGTAACCCTCGTTTCTGCCCATTCTTTTGAGCTTGCCGCGCTGCGTTACGGTGTTCACGCTCTTTACCTGAACGCCGAACATTTGCTCCGCCGCGATCTTGATCTGCGTTTTGTTTGCGGACTTCGCCACGAAAAACGTGTACTTCTTCTCCGCGATCCCGTCGTAGCCCTTCTCGGTAAGGACGGGGGTCAAAATGATATCTTCGGGTGCCATCAGCAGTACGCCTCCTCCAATTTTTTCACCGAGCCCTTCGTAAGAACGACTACGGCGTTAGCAACGATTTCGTAGGTGTTGATCTCGCCGACGGAAATCGTAGAGAACTTTTCGATATTGCGCGACGCCAAAATAACGTCGGGGTTGTTGTCGTCCATAACGACGACCGTTCTCTTATCGAGCTTGAGCGCCTTTCTGAACGCCTCCATCTCCTTCGTCTTGGGAGCGGAAACTTTCAGCTCGTCCACCACGATAAGTTCGCCGTCCGCGAGCTTCTTGCTGAGCGCAGATACGAGCGCGCCGCGCTTTGCGGTCACGTTCATCTTCTTCGTGAAGTCGCGGCTCTTGGGTGCGAACACGACGCCGCCCTTCGTCCACTGCGGTGCGCGGATAGAGCCTTGACGTGCACGGCCCGTTCCCTTCTGACGCCAGGGCTTTGCACCGCCGCCGCGCACTTCCGTGCGGGTGAGGGTAGATTTAGTTCCCTGTCTCTGGTTGGAAAGATAAGTGACGACGGCTTGATGAATGAGCGCTTCGTTGTAATCTGCTCCGAACACTTTATCGGAGAGATCGCAGGAGCCCACCTCTTCGCCTTTCATATTGTATACTTTTACGTTTGCCATTGTCCTTCTCCTTATGCCTTGACGCTGTTCGAGATCGTAACGATCGCGCCCTTGTTGCCGGGGATAGCGCCCTTAATGAGAATTGCGTTTCTTGCCGCGTCTACCTTCACAACTTCGAGATTCTGAATCGTAACGCGCTCTACGCCGTACTGACCTGCAAGGTGCTTGTGCTTGAATACGCGGGAAGGCGTACTGTTCGCACCCATAGAGCCGGGCTCTCTGTGTACGGGGCCTACGCCGTGCGTCTCTTTCAAACGGTGCTGATTCCAACGCTTGATAACGCCCGTGTAGCCGTGACCCTTGGAGATGCCGCATACGTCTATTTTGTCGCCTGCCGCAAAGACGTCCGCCTTTACTTCGTCGCCGACCTTGTAGCCGTCCACTTTGTCAAGACGTACTTCTTTGAGTACTTTGCAAGCCGCAACGCCCGCCTTCTTGAACTGCCCGAAATCGGGTTTGTTGAGTTTTTGTTCCGCCTTCTTTTCGTCGCCGATTTTCTCAAATCCGAGTTTGAGTGCGGTGTAGCCGTCGCTCTCTTCGGTTTTGACTTGAACGACGGGGCAAGGTCCCGCTTCCACGACCGTGACGGGGATCACTTTCCCGTCCTCTGCAAAGATCTGGGTCATACCCACTTTGCGTCCGATGATTGCTTTAATCACTGTTAAAGTTCACTCCTTAAAAAATTATTTTCTGAATACCTTAATATAATAAAGTATTATCAACCGAGTTTGACTTTGATATCTACGCCTGCGGGAAGGTGGATGGTATCCAAGAGCTTCGCGTTGGGGCTGTAAATATCGATGATGCGCTTGTGGGTTCTGAGTTCGAATTGCTCTCTCGAATCCTTATACTTGTGCGGGCAGCGGAGAATCGTTACGATTTCTTTCTCCGTGGGAAGCGGAATGGGTCCCGAAATCTTCGCCCCGCCCTTTTGCATCGTCTCTACGATTCTCGTTGCGGCTTCGTCAACGAGAGCGTGGTCGTATGCGGATAATTTGATTCTTATTTTCTGTCCTGCCATAATGGTAC
>JAIDSX010000148.1 GCA_029060985.1 Clostridia bacterium
GCCGGGGAGAACGTGGTCGCCCGTAGCAACTTTCAGCTCTGCGTTGAACGGGAGCTCGTACTCTTTGAGTTCTACGCCCGTATCCTCGTCGATGACCTTGACGTGCTTCAAGTTGTCGCTGTCGTCTACGTTGATAATACCCTTGAATTCGCAGATCGTCGCAACGCCCTTGGGCTTTCTTGCTTCGAAAAGCTCTTCGACACGGGGAAGACCTTGCGTAATGTCGCCCGTAGCCGCGATACCGCCCGTGTGGAACGTTCTCATCGTAAGCTGTGTACCGGGCTCACCGATGGACTGCGCCGCGATGACGCCGACTGCCTCGCCGATCTTGATGGGAAGCGTGGTCGCCATGTTCTTGCCGTAGCACTTCGCGCATACGCCGTAGCGGGTGTTGCAGTTGAAGATGGAACGGATATATACGCCCTGCGACTCTTCGCTGCCGTATTTGGGCATCGCCGCGATCTTCTTCGCGTTCGCTTCGCTGATCATCTCGTTGCAGGGAACGATCACGTTGCCCGCTTCGTCGGTGATGTCCTCCGCCGCGAATCTGCCCGTAAGTCTGTCTTCCAGGCTCTCGATGGGCGATCCGTCCGCCGCGCAAATCGCTTTGATATATGTGCCGCGCGGCTTCTTGCCTGCCGAGCAGTCCTCTTCCCTTACGATAACGTCCTGCGAAACGTCTACGAGACGGCGAGTGAGATATCCCGAGTCAGCCGTTTTAAGCGCCGTATCCGCGAGACCTTTACGACCGCCGTGCGACGAAATGAAATATTCGAGAACGGAAAGTCCGTTACGGAAGCACGACTTAACGGGAACTTCGATTTTCTTACCCTGCGGGTTGACCATGAGTCCGCGCATGCCCGAAAGCTGCTTGATCTGGTCGATCGAGCCACGCGCGCCCGAATCCGCCATCATCCAAATGGGATTGAACTTGTCCGCCGCACCCTGCTTTTTCAAAAGGTCTGCAACCTTGTCCGTCGCGTCGTCCCAAGCGGAGATAACCGCATGATAGCGTTCCTCTTCCTTTAAGAGACCGCGGGCGAACATCTTGGAAATCTTTGCAACCTGTCCTTCAGCCCCCGATACGATTTCCGCTTTTTCTTCGGGAATCTTCATATCGAATAC
>JAIDSX010000149.1 GCA_029060985.1 Clostridia bacterium
TGATATCGACAGCCGCGAACTCGAACGTGCGGAAGCCCGTCTTGACGAATATAAATCGATCAAAAAGAAGTACGGCGCTACCTTAACGGAGATCCAAACTTTTTACGAGAAGGCGAGCGCGGAATATACGCTGCTTTCCGAAAGCGAAGAGCGGCTTGCGATATTAAGCGACGAGCTTAAAAAAGTAAACGGCGAAATCTACGAATGCTGTAAGCGGCTTTCACAATTTAGAAAGAACGCCGCGGAAGGCTTTACGCACCGCGTATGCGAAGAATTAAAAACGCTCAATATCGGCTCGGCGAGCTTCGAGATTCGGTTTGGCGACTTTTCGATAGAAGACGTGGGGAGCGCAGGGGGGAACGGGCTCGATCAAATTTGTTTCCTGTTTTCGGCGAATGCGGGCGAGCCGCCCAAGGAGCTCGGAAAAATTATCAGCGGCGGCGAAATGAGCCGTTTCATGCTTGCCGTCAAGGCGCAGCTCTCGTCCGTCGGGAGTATCGGAACGTATCTCTTCGACGAGATCGACGCCGGAATCGGCGGCAAGACGGCGCGTGTTATGGGCGAGAAGTTCTTGAAAATCGCAAAGAATATCCAAATCATCGCCGTGACCCATTCCGCACAGATCGCCTCGTTTGCAGACAGGCAATTCCTCATTGAAAAGCGGGAGGAAAACGATTCTACGAGGACCTATCTACGCGAAGTCAAGGAGGGAGACCGCGTAAAAGAAATCGCCCGTTTGATCGGCGGAAACGAAAGCGAACTCTCCTTAAAGCACGCGGAAGAAATGTTAAAAAACGCGATTACTTACAAAAACTCCCTATAAAGAATGCGCATATAAGTTACACGTTTACGCAATCTAACTGAGGTAATAAACGGAGGTTGGAATGCGTAAACGTAAATTTTTTCTTGCGGCGCTTCTCTTCGCGGTGTGTTTCCTTTTTAGCGGAACGACGACGAAGGTGCAGGCCGCGGGGTGTGAATATTATCTCGGCGGAATGCCCGCGGGATTCACGCTTTCGGAGGGCGGTGCGGAGGTCGTCGGGCTCAACGAAGTGGCGGCCGAGGACGGACTGCATAAGCCCGCAGAGAAGGCGGGAATCAAACCGGGGGACTGTATCGTTGCCATAGACGATATTGCCATAAAGAGTATTGCCGACTTAAATTCGGCGTTGGAGCGCAGTAACGGAAAGCCCGTAAAACTCACCGTAAAACGGAGCGGCGAGACCGCAGAAGTCGAAATAACGCCCGTAAAAGACGCCAAAACGGGAAAATTCAAATTAGGCGTTCTCATTCGGGATATGCTCAACGGGATCGGGACGGTTACTTATATCAATAAAGAAACGCTCCGCTTCGGCGCCTTGGGACACGCCGTTTCAACGGATAATTTCTCCGAACTCGGCATTGCGGATTCCAAAGTGTATCTATGCAGTATCGTAGGAGTCAACAAGGGCGAAAGGGGACGGGCAGGGGAACTGCGCGGACTCTTCATGAACGATCAACCGATCGCCACGGCGGATAAGGTTTGTTGTTCGGGGTTGTACGGCACTTTCAATAACGGTTACGATTTTTCCAATTTGAAAACGATAGAGTCGGCGCCCATTTCCGAGGCAAAGATCGGAAAAGCGTGTATCTATTCCACGGTAGACGGAATTTGTCCTGAGGAGTATCAGATTTCGATCGTGAAGGTGGACGCAAATCAAAAGGACAATAAGAACTTCGTCATTAAAATCACGGACGAAAGGCTGATCGGCGAGACGGGCGGTATCGTGCAGGGCATGAGCGGAAGCCCGATCGTGCAAAACGGAAAACTCATCGGGGCGGTCACGCACGTATTCCTAAACGACCCGACGCGGGGCTACGGGATCGGAATTGAAAAAATGCTCGTAAATTAAATGAATTTGTCGAAAGAAGTCTCATATAATAAATTATGAGGCTTCTTTTACCGGTAAAAGAATGTTTCGGGCGCGTCATTGAAAAGAGAGTCGTATTGATCGTCTTTGCCGTATTATTCGTGGTCGGCATGGCGCTCGGTATCGTGTTTATCAAAACGCCCGCAATATACGATTATCATTTGAATCGCTGTGAAAAATTTATCGATAGCGTATGCTTTACCGACCGCAGCGTATTCCTTATTTTTCTGGAACGCATCGCAGGGCACGCGCTTATTCTTGCACTGCTTCTTGTTTCGGGAATCCATCCCGTAGGGCTCGTGATAACGCCCGTCGTATTCGTCTTTCGCGCCTATACCTTCGGCGGAAGTCTTGCGATTTTCTTCTCTACGTACCGCATGACAGGGGCGCTTATTGCAATCGCCTTTTACATTCCCGTTCATATCCTGTTTGACTGCGTCTTTCTTGCGGCAGTCGCGCTCTCGTTTTGGAGGGCGCGTTGCTTTCGCTTCTGCAAGCGCGATTTTTCGGCGCTCATCAAAGATGCAATCATATTATTTATTTTTATTGCGATCGTATGTATTGTTGAAGTGATACTTCTTTTGATTCTCTTTCATTCCGTTGGAAATATTCTGTAATAGGGCGTATATTTCCTTAAAAACGCGCAAACTGAAAATATGAAAAAATATTTATCGGTTAGTGCGGCGGCAATTGCCGCGTGCTGTATGGTGGTTAGCGGCGGCGGTACGCTCAGCGTTCGGGCACGGGCGGAAGAGAAACTGCCCTGCAAGGCGGCGTATCTTTGCGATTTTGAAAGCGGAACGAAGGTTTTCTCCGAAAACGAGGAAAAGAGACTGCCCATTGCAAGTATGTGCAAAATCATGACCTTGCTCTTATCGCTCGAAGCGGTGGACAGGGGAGAGCTCAGCTTTGACGAACAAATCACGATCAGTGAGAACGCGGCGGGCATGGGCGGCTCGCAGGTCTTTCTCGATACGGGGCTCAGCTATAAAGCGGAGGATCTCATGCGGACGATTGCCGTATGTTCGGCAAACGATTCCTGCGTAGCGCTCGCCGAGCGCGTAGCGGGGTCGGAATCCGCTTTTATCGAACGAATGAATACGAGAGCGAAGGAGCTCGGCGCAGACAATACCTTGTTTGCAAACTGCACGGGACTTCCCAAAGAGCCGCAATACTCCTGCGCAAGGGATGTTTCCGTCATGTTGAGGGAGCTTTTGAAGCACCAAAAATACTACGAGTTCTCTAAGGTGTGGCTCGAAGACTTTGCGCACCCGGACGGCAGAACGACGACGATCACGAACACGAATAAGCTCATACGCAGTTACGTGGGTTGCGACGGCGGAAAAACGGGCTTTACGAACGAGGCAGGATTCTGTCTTGCGGCGACTGCAAAGAGAGGGGATACCCGTATCGTATCCGTCGTGATCGGCGCGGATTCCTCCAAGAGCAGAAACAAGACGGTTACGGAACTTTTCGATTTCGCCTTTAACACCTATGAAACAAAGCCCGTTCTCGAAGCGGGGCAGACCGTAGGCAAGACGATGGTGAAGGGAAGCAAAGTTAAAGAAGTGGAGCTTATCGCGGAAGGAAGTCTTTCGGCGTTCAGCAAAAAGGGCGACGACAGCGGACTGAACGTGGAGTACCGGTATCCCGAAGAGGTGAGCGCGCCTTTATGTGCAGGAACTGTTCTCGGTGAGGCGGTATTGTATCGGGACGGTGTGGAAGTCGCGCGCACGAATCTGAAGGCAAAGTGCGACGCAATGCGTTATACCTGGTGGGATTCCTTCCGTGAGGGCGCAAGAAACTGGAATTAATGCTAATTTTAACGATTTACCATAGTATTATGACAGACGTAGTATTTACTTTTGAAGGATACTACGTCTTTATTTTTCTTGACGGATAATTCTGAAAATGATATAATATTCTTTGTGAGTCATTGAGGGACAAACTATGTTCGAAAGAAAAATCAACGGGAAAGGTCATCTTGAAATCGGCGGGGCGGACGCGGTTGCGCTTGCCGAAAAATTCGGTACGCCGCTCTATGTTTACGATGAAAATTATATCCGCGGTATGATGCGCGTATTCCGCAAAACGCTTGAACAGGAATACGACGGAAACGGGCTCGTTCTCTACGCGTCGAAGGCGTTTTCCTGCATGGGAATGTATGCGATTGCAAAGAGCGAAGGGCTTGGCGCGGACGTCGTTTCGGGCGGGGAACTCTATACCGCTCTGAAAGCGGGGTTTCCCGCTGAAAAAATGATGATGCACGGCAATAATAAGCTCAAAGACGAGCTTGCACTTGCCGTAAAAAATAACGTCGGGTGGATCGTCGTTGACTCCCTTTATGAAGCGGACATGCTCAACGAGCTTACAAAAGAGGCGGGCAAAGTTCAGAATATTTTACTGCGTATCAATCCCGGCGTAGAGGCACACACGCACGCCTACGTGCAGACGGCGACGCCCGATTCCAAATTCGGCTTTTCCGTTGCGGACGGGTCAGCCAAAGAGACGGTCAAAAACTTACTAACAAAGACCAACCTGTGTCTGAAAGGCTTTCACTGCCATATCGGGTCGAAGATTTTCGAAAAACAGAGCTTCGTGCTTGCGGCTGAAAAATGCTTTGCATTTCTCTCCGAATTGAAGGGGCTCGGATTTGAAGCGGAAGTTCTCAACCTTGGCGGTGGGTACGGTATTCACTACACAAAAGAAGATCCGGACTTAAATTTTTCCGACTATGCGGACTATTTCAAAGCTCTTATCGACGCGGTAAAATCCGAATGCAAAAAGCGGAATTTGAAACGCCCGTATTTGTGTATCGAGCCTGGACGCTCGATCGTAGGCGAGGCGGGAATTACGCTCTATAAAGTCGGTGCGATCAAAGAAATCAAAGGAATCAAGAAATATCTTGCAGTGGACGGCGGTATGTTCGAAAGTCCGCGCTACTGCCTGTACGGCTCGAAATACGAGGCAATGCTTGCAAACCGCGCAAACGAAGCGCCCACGGAGGTCGTATCGATTGCAGGAAAGTGCTGCGAAAGCGGAGACCTCATCGGCGAAGGATTCAACCTTCCCCAAGCCAAGAGCGGGGATATTCTTGCGGTGTTCTCGACGGGCGCATATCATTATTCTATGGCGAGCAACTATAACCGCAATCCCGTTCCGCCCGTCGTGATCGTGAAGGACGGAAACGCGGAGTACCTTGTGAAGCCGCAGACTTACGAAGATTTGATAAGGAATGACGTTCTTCCTCAATCGGAAAAATGAGAAGAGTGGGCTTCGAATACTTGTCAAATTTCATTCAAAAAGCTATAATAGAGAGCGGGGTAATTATTTGAGTTACGTTTTAGGATTGATAGCGAGTTTTATAGCGGTTACGATTGTTTTGACCTTTCACGAATTTGCGCATGCGTTTGCCGCGTACCGTTCGGGCGATCCTACGCCGAAATGGAATAAAAGACTTTCGCTGAATCCTTTAAGGCATTTTGATCCCGTAGGGCTCGTGTGCTTTACACTCGTCGGGTTCGGCTGGGCAAAGCCAGTGCCGATCAATCCCGATAATTTTAAACACTACCGCAGAGGCTTGGCGTTTACCGCAAGCGCGGGCGTTATCATGAACTACCTTATGGCGTTTCTGTTGTATCCGCTTTATTTGGTAGTGATAAACTATTTGACCGTTCCCGTTTTGAGGGAGTTTTTAGAAGCGTTAACGTTTTCGCTATTCTCGTTCAGTCTTTCGTTTTGCGTATTCAATCTTCTGCCGTTCTATCCGCTCGACGGATTCCGAATCGTGGAGGCTTGTAGCAAACATCACGGAAAGGTCTATCAGTTCCTACGGAAATACGGATATTATATTCTGTTATTTCTCATTGTGGAAAGTTTCATCTGCCGAATCTTTACCAATTACCTTGGAGTTAGAATCATCGGAGAGACGGGCTACATTGTCATGGATAGCTTGAATATTTTAGGCTGGATCATGAAGTTTGCGACGAATATTTTCGGATATCCCATTTCGGCGCTTTGGGGACTGATACCGCAATGGAAAATCGTACCGTATTGGGAGATATTGCCATGGTAAACAGAGAACTATTTGAATCGGAAGTCGATTACACGACGGTGCTTGACAACTTTGAAGGACCGCTCGATTTATTATTGCATTTGATCAATAAAGCGGAAATCGAAATCCACGATATTTTTGTATCGCAGGTCACGGAACAGTTTCTCGAATACATGAAGGGGCTTTCCTATCTCGACGTGAACAAGGTTGCGGAGTATCTGAACATTGCGGCTTCTATTCTAAAAATCAAGGCGCAGTCGCTTGTTCCGAACGTACAGCAAGATCCCGAAATCGAAGCGGAGGTCGAAGCGGAAAAGCAGGCGCTCGTTCAGGCGCTCGAAGAGTATAAACGCATTAAAGACGAAGTGGTCAAACTCAAAGAGCTTGAAACGATCGGCTACTTTTTCAAAGAGCCCGATAAAAGCGTAGGGGAAACAAAAACCGTGTATGCGATGGATAATTTAACGCTTGACGGCTTGCTCTCCGCCTTTTCTTCCCTGCTCATTAAGCGTGAAAACGCCGTGGCAAGCAAGGAAGTACGAGAAATTCCCCGCGACGAGTATACCGTTTCGCAAAAGGTTACTTTTATCCTCGAAACGCTTGAGAGCAGGGAGGACGTGGAATTCGAGGAGCTGTTCACAAAGGATTTTACCAAATCGGAAATTATTACGACGTTTCAGGCGATGCTTGAACTTTTGAAATATCAGTTCCTGCGCGTTGAACAAAATTCGGCTTTCGGGACGATTAAAATTTATCTGAACCCCGACAGGGACAAGGAGGCTACTCTTGGAGAAATCGACGAATATAATTGAGGCGATTTTGTTTGCTTCTGGCAAAGCGGTCGCTTTCAGCGATATCTGCGACAAACTTTCCATCACGAACAGGGAACTTCGCAAATCGCTCGACGAACTGAAAGGAAAATACGGCGAGGACGGAGGAATCCAGCTCCTCGAATTCAACAAAAAGGCGCAGCTTGCGTCCAATCCTTGCTACAAGAGCGAGGTGGAGGCGGTGCTCAATCCCATTCGTGAAAAAGAGCTTACTCGCACCATTCTCGAATGCGCGGCGATTATTGCATACAAGCAGCCCATCACGCGTACCGAAATCGAAATTCTACGTGGTTGCAACAGCGACTATGCAGTCAACGCGCTTTTGGAATTGAAGCTCATCGAGCCGTGCGGAAGAAAGGACGCGGTAGGCCGTCCCGTTCTCTTTGCAACGACGGACGAATTTTTGAAGCGTTTCCGCTTAAAATCTCTTTTGGATCTGCCTGACTACGACGAGCTTATGAAGGCGATCAAAAAAGACGCCGTCGACCGCGACAGTTACCTGTACGCGCGCGACGAGTACCGCGAAGAAACCGAAGAAGGGGAAAGCAACGCTCAGCCCGAAAAGGAAGAAAAATCCGAAAAGCAACCCCGTCCGCAAGCGGAAGAAGGCGAGGAGAGGTCAGAGGGCGGTTACGAGATACCAGACTTCCTTCGCGGGTTAGACGATGCTGATATCGTTAAAATTTGTTGATTAAAGTAAATAATTTCAAATCGTTCGCTCATAATAATGTTATGGGCGAATTTTTTATTGTCTCCGCCTTTGTGGGAACGCTTTTTTTTCTGCTCCCGCTCTACGTAGGCGTTGAAGCGCACGTAGACGTAAGAGAAAATAAGTGTTGGTTCCGTATCGGACTGTACCGTTTCATAAAAATTCTCGGCGGATACGGACAACTCGGAAAGGACGGGATCGCGCTTCATATCACCAAAAAGAAGGCAATCTTTATTCCCTATGCCAAAATGGCGGATACCCGTAAAAAATTCGAAATCACACAGGGATTTCAGCTCTTGCGTTTTCATCAGATCATCGAGACGGGCGGCGCTGAAAGTATTTACGGAATTATGTTGGGCGCGGTAAGCAATTCGATCGCGGGATCGGTGTTTTCCATTCTACAAACAAAATATCCTTTCCTATCCCTGAAAAACAATTTGCTCTTGACGAATAAAACGGAGTTAAAGGTCACTTTGCAGTCGGAGGTCGTTTTTAACGGGCTCGTGATCGCGGTGGCGTTGACAAAAAAATTATTGGAGGCATTGATAAATTGGATAAGAACAAAAAAATCGACAGCATCATGGAAAAAACGGCGGAGCGCTTAACGGGGCTCGTTGACGTAAACACGGTCATCGGCAACCCGATCATCTCCGCAAGCGGCGCGCAGATCATTCCCTTCACCAAAGTGACGATGGGGTATCTGTCGGGCGGGGGCGAATACGGCGAAGTTAAGGCGATCAAAGAGGACGAATGCTTCCCGTTTGCCGGTGGCGCGGGCACGGTCATCAACCTGAAACCTGCGGGCTTTTTGATCGACGACGGCGTGGAATGTAAGATCGTTAAAATTACGGAAGACCCCTTAGACGGTATTATCGAAAAAGCGAGCGAGCTCATCGGAAAAATTGTCAATAAGAAGGAAGATGAAACTCTGTAAAAAGTTATCGGTATTCTTCCTTTGCGCGCTCTTTCTCGTTCTGATTGCGCCCGCAGGGAGTGCTTTGACCGCTGACGCTGCAACGGCGAGCATGGGGGAGTGCGTCGTGGAAGTATCTTCGAGGCGTTTCCTTTCCGAGCTCAACGCCGACAAAAAACTGCCCATGGCGAGCACGACGAAAATCATGACAGCGCTCGTTATACTCGAAGAGGATGATCTCGACGAGGTCGTGACCGTACCCAAAGAGGCGGAGGGGACGGAAGGGTCGAGCGTTTATTTGAAAGCGGGCGAAGAAATTACCGTTCGGGAGCTTCTTTACGGGCTCATGCTCCGTTCGGGAAACGATTGTGCCGTAACGCTTGCCCTGCACCACAGCGGAAGCGTTAAAAACTTTGCGCGCGCCATGAACGAGAAGGCGGCTTCTCTTGGGGCGGAAAACAGTCATTTTACTAATCCGCACGGACTTCCCGACGAGGAGCACTATACGACTGCGCGCGATCTCGCCTTAATTACTGCGGCGGCAATGGAAAACGAGAGCTTCCGTGAAATCGTATCCACCAAATTTTACAAGCCGCGTTCCTGGAAGAATAAAAATAAAATGCTTTGGAACTTCGACGGCGCGATCGGGGTAAAGACGGGCTTCACCGTCCGCGCGGGAAGATGCCTCGTCTCTGCTGCCGAGCGGGACGGCATGACGATCGTCTCAGTCGTTTTGAATAGTCCGCAGATGTTCGAGCGTTCGGAGGAGCTTCTTCAAAACGCATTCGAAACTTATCATATGGTGCAGCTTTGTTC
>JAIDSX010000015.1 GCA_029060985.1 Clostridia bacterium
CGATCAGGGAGCGCGTCAAGCACGAGACGGGACTTACCGTGAGCGTCGGCGTTTCTTTTAATAAAATCTTCGCAAAGCTCGGTTCGGATTTAAAAAAGCCCGACGCCGTCACAGAAATCACGCCCGATAATTTCCGTGCGCTCGTGTGGGTGCTTCCCGTGGAGGACCTCCTTTTCGTGGGCAAAGCAACGCGGGAAAAGCTTAATCGCCTGGGCATTCAAACGATCGGACAGCTTGCGAACGCTTCCAAAGAATTTTTATCGCGCTCTCTCGGATAATGGGGCGAGTATCTTTATACTTATGCGAACGGGCTCGACGAATCCCCCGTAAAACGCTTCGATGAAGAGGACCCCGTAAAGTCCGTCGGAAACAGCTTGACACTCTATCACGACTTGACGAGCTATGAAGAGGTGGAAAGCGTTCTCTTTATGCTTGCGGACAGTGTGAGCGCGCGAATGCGGGAAGGGGGACTTCCCCGTGCGCGAACGGTTAAGCTATGGGTGCGCGAAAGCGATTTATCGGACTTGACGAGGCAGGGCGGGATCGAGCCGACGAGTAGCGGCGTTGAAATCGGAAAGAGGGCGATGCAGCTCTTTAAGGAGTTTTACGATTGGAAGAATCCCGTTCGCGCGCTGGGCGTTTCCGTCTGCAACTTCTCGTACGGCGCGGAGCAAATCAGTATTTTCGATTCGACCGGAAAAAAGGAGAAGCTGAGCCGTTTGGAAAGCACGATAGACTCTCTTCGCGGGAAATACGGAAACGGCGTTTTGCGCCCTGCGGTCATTCTGCAAGATAAGCGCCTTTCCGATCTCGATATCAAAGACGATCATCTTACGCACCACGATCCGCTTGATAAATGATATAAAAAAACCCCGCAACTTTCGTTGCGGGATTTTTGTTATTTCAAAAGTTCTTTTAGTAAGTCTCGCATATTATAGAGCCCTGCGGGTTGGGATATAAGCCATTCGGCGGCGCGGAGCGCACCGTTTGCAAAGATTTTACGGCTTCTTGCCGAGTGCGAAATTGTAAATATTTCGTCGTCGCCCGCGAAGACGACTTCGTGTTCGCCCACGATCGTTCCGCCGCGCACGGCGTGAATGCCGATCTCTTGCTTTTCTCTTGCGCCCGTCATTCCCTGCCGTCCGTAAACGAGTTTTTTCTCCGATTCGAAGCCGCGTTTTACGCTCTCGGCAAGCATGAGCGCAGTCCCCGAAGGGGCGTCCTTCTTTTGGTTGTGGTGCTTTTCGATGATTTCCGCGTCGAAATCTTCGCCCAAAAAGGAGGCGGCTTTCTCCGAAACGTATTCCGCAAGCGCGATGCCGAGCGAAAAATTCCCCGTCTTGAAGATAGGCACGCTCTTTGAAAATTCCTCGATCGCTTTCAAATCTTCTTCGGAATATCCCGTTGCCGCAAGCACGGCGGGAACGCCACATTTCTTGCACCACGAAAGGCGTTCGCGGATTCCTTTCGCCGAAGAAAAATCAATGAGTACGTCCGCCTTTTCCTTGACTTTATCAATGGAATTGTAAACGGGAAAGGGGAGGGCGGTGGGGGCAAGGTCTATTCCGCACACGATTTTTTCGCCCGCAACCTTAGCGACTTCCGCGCCCATTTTTCCGCACGCACCGACGAGAATGATTTTCATAGCTTCACCCCGAAATCGATCAATGCCTTTTTAAGTTTTTCGACGTTTTCAGCTTCGCATTCCGAAAGCGGCGCGCGGGGAGCTCCCGCGTGAAAGCCCATTAAATTCGCGCCCGCCTTGACGGGAATGGGATTGACCTCCGTAAAGCACGCCTTTGCAACAGGAAGTAGTTTTTCGCTCAAAATAAGCGCGTTTTTATAATCTCCCTTGAATATAAGCTGCGTAAGCGTTTTGATTTCTTTGGGCAGAAGGTTGGAGACGACGGAGATGACAGCAACGCCTCCTGCGGCGAGAATGGGGAAATTGAGAATATCCTCTCCCGAATACAAATCGCACTTTCCGCGAATGAGGCGGGCAGTCTCCATGACCTGCGCCATATTTCCGCTTGCCTCCTTGATACCCGCGATATTGGGTATTTCGGCGATTTCTTTCATCGTTTCGGGCAGGATATTCACGCCCGTGCGCGAGGGGACGTTGTACGCGATCACGGGAATTTTAACGGCGCTTGCAATCGCCTTATAATAAGCGACGAGTCCTTTCTGCGTACATTTGTTATAGTAGGGGGTCACGGCAAGCACGCCGTCCGCGCCTATAGCTTCCGCCTTTTGGGAGGCGAGGACTGCCTTTTCGGTGCAGTTGCTCCCCGTGCCGACGATAATTTTACATTTTCCCTTCGCTTGCTTTACGGCAAAGGAAATGACGCTCTCTTTTTCGTCTTCCGTCATGGTGGCGGGCTCGCCCGTCGTGCCTAAAACGACGAGTGCGTCCGTACCGTTTTCGATTTGGTAGCGAATGAGCTTTTCAAGCGCGTCGAAGTTGACGCCCCGTTCGGTGAAGGGCGTAATGAGCGCGGTCGCCGTGCCCCTTAAAAATTCCGTCATAGTTGCTCCTTACTGTTCAGTGTATGAATGCAATCTTTTTTCAGTTCAAATAGCCCTCTGCGGCGAGCAGTTCCGCAAGCAGCACCGCGCCGCCCGCAGCACCCCTGAGCGTGTTGTGCGAAAGTCCTATAAATTTATAGTCGTACACGCCGTCTTCGCGAAGCCGTCCCGCCGAAACGCCCATACCGTTTTCAAGACCTCTGTCGAGCTTGGGCTGGGGGCGGTTATCCTCTTCGAAATAGGTGAGGAACTGCTTGGGCGCGGAGGGGAGTTGAAGCTCCTGCGGCTTGCCCTTAAACTCCTTCCACGCTTTCAAAATTTCCTCTTTCGTGGGTTTCCTTTCAAAGGATACGAACACCGCCGCCGTGTGCCCGTCGGTGACGGGAACGCGCAGGCACTGCGCCGTGATCGGGGGATTTTTTGCGCATACGATTTTGCCGCTTTCGATTTTGCCCCAAATTTTAAGGGGCTCTTCCTGACTCTTTTCCTCTTCGCCGCCGATGTAGGGGATCACGTTGTCGAGAATTTCGGGCATCGAGGCGAAGGTCTTGCCTGCGCCCGAAATTGCCTGATAGGTGCACACCGCAACCTGCTTGATCCCGTAGGAAAGAAGCGGGTGCAAAAGGGGAACGTAGGACTGCAAAGAGCAGTTACTCTTTACGGCAATAAATCCGCGTTTCGTTCCGAGGCGTTTCCTTTGAAAGGGAATTACGTTAAGGTGTTCGGGATTGATTTCGGGAATCACCATGGGCACGTCGTCCGTAAAGCGGTGCGCGGAGTTATTGGAGACGACGGGGATTTCAAGACGGGCGTATTTCTCTTCGAGCGCCTTGATTTCCTCTTTTTTCATATTGACGGCGCAGAAGATGAAGTCGATTTTGCCTACAAGGGATTCGGCGTCCTTGTCCGCGTCCAACACGATCATATCTTTTGCGTATGCGGGAATGGGGGAGGACATCGCCCATTTTTCCCCGACGGCTTCCGGATATTTTTTGCCCGCAGACTTTGCGCTTGCAAGTAGCGCGGTCGGACGAAACCAAGGGTGGTTTTCCAAAAGGGTCACGAATCTTTGCCCGACCATGCCCGTTGCGCCCACGATCCCTACGCGAAAAGTATTCATAGCGATTCCTCCGATTATAAAAAGAGCGGGCTTAGCCCGCTTTCCTAACAACTTTAAGATTGCCGAAAAGCGCATCACGATAGTGACAGCAATAAGGGTATTAGCCCTTATTTCCAGCGTATACGGCAGGGGAATATACGCTTCGGCGGAGATACCCTTTCCCAAAGGCATACGGCGGAATTCCTGCAATTCCTTTTGCCAACGGTACTTCTGTTCGTCCGCTCCTCTTACCAGCAAGCATAATTTTATCATACGGACTGTGAAAAGTCAAAGAATTTGCCTGAAATTCATTGAAATATTTTTGCTTTTGCGTTATAATAATTGTAGCTGTTCAATTTTGAATCAAGCGAAATTCGATTGGAGTAAAATTCGTTATGGCAAGAGGGGAACGTAAAGGGTTTGTCGCGCGTTGGCTCGAAGGGAAAGAACGCAGCGAAGATTATGCGCGCAGCACCCTTCCCACAAACAGATGGGGATTATTTTGGGATATCATGAAGGGGAGATTCGGCCGTATGGTCATTACGAATCTCTTAGTGTTCATAACCTTAATTCCCGTGATCCTGATACTCGTATTTCGTTGGATCGTCGTCGGCTCGCAGGGGCTTGTCGGTCCGTTCGGCGGCGGATTCGGCGCAGGCTATCCCGCGCTCCCGAATATTTCGGGTGCGGCGGAGGAGATGATTTTCGGTACGGACTTGCTCTTTTACGGACTTTTAATTCCCGCTATGGTCATTGCGGGTCTCGGCATTTCGGGCGGAATGTATATTATCCGCAATATGATCTGGACGGAAGGCATCTTCGTTGCCAACGACTTTTTGCGCGGGATCAAGCGCAACTTCTGGAACGTTTTGGAGGCGGTGCTCATTTTCTCCGTGCTTCTGTTCTTTGCAAAAACGATGGGGAATCTTGCCGATTGGCTGGTCGTGCGGGGCGTTCCCAATTCGGGCTGGCTCGTTGCGTCGAAGGTAATAGGTTATATCTTCGTCGCGCTTGCGATTCTGATATGTCTGTGGATGATTTCGCTCGGCGTCAACTATAAGCAGGGGCCTTGGCAGTTATTCCGCAACGCGGTCGTAATGACGTTCGGCACATTCCCGCAGACGGTGTTCTTTGCGGCGCTTGCGCTTTGGCCGATCATCCTTGCGCTCTTCACGTCGGGCGTCGTCATGATCGTTGCTCTCGTATTGATTTTGTTTATCGCGCTTTCCTACGCTATGCTCGTATGGATGGACTACTGCCAGTGGGCGTTTGATAAATTTATCAACCCCAACATGGGCGTTGCAACGGGCAGGGGACTGTACGACAAAAACAAGACGGGCAAGGACGCGCAAAAGGACGGCAATATGGAGAGCGCGGCGATGCGCGAATACAAGCGGCAAATCGTGGCGATGGGCAAGAGTAAACTTGTATGCCGTCCCATCAAGCCCATAGACGACGATTTGGAAATTTATCAGCTTCCCGAATCCTTCTCTCGTGAGGACTTGCAGAAGCTCAGGGAGAGCAAGCAGAAGGTCGTTGACGATGTGGAGGCTTACGAAGCGGAGCACAAGGACGACGAACAGTACGTGGAGTACAACAAGCAGTTCGAAGAGCAGGAAAAGGCGCTTAAAACCGAGGAGGACGCGAAAAAGAAAAAGAAGGTCAAGCGTCCCGAAATGCTCAATAAAAAACGCAGATAAGCAAATGGTCAAGGACTGCGGCTGAAAAAAGTCGCAGTCCTTTATAAGAAAAACCGAATTGCAAATAATAAAGAAGGAGACGGAGCGCATTCGATGGAACAGAAAATTAGCACGCTTTCCCGTGCGCTCGTATTGGACGGACAAGTTTCTCTTGCCGTGATCGATTCGACTTCGCTCGTGCGGGAGGCTGAAAGAAGGCATTCCTTAAAAGAGGGGTCTTTGACCGTTTTGACTAAGACTTTGACGGCGTCCTGTTATCTGTGCGGGTGGCTGAAAGGGGCGAGAAGCTCTTTAACGGTGTCACTCTCCGCAAACGGAGATTTCGGCAGGATCAGCGTGCTCGGCGACGGCGACTTGAATTTAAGAGGATACGTTCAAAATAAGGACTGCGTAAAGGGCAAGCTCGGCGCGGGCTCGCTCACCGTCGTGCGCGACGACGGTGAAAAACTGCCCTTTGCCGGGTGCGTTCCGCTCGTTTCGGAAGAGGTCGGAGAGAATTTTTCCGCATACTTTCAAGAGAGCGAACAGGTGCAAACGGGGATCGCGCTCTCCGTCGTATTGGAGGACGGAAAATTCGTGCGCGCAGGCGGCGTGTTTTTACAGGCGCTGCCCTTCGCAAACGAAGAGGCGCGTGCGTTTGTTAAGAACGGTGCGGCGCGCTTCCAAGCGTATCTCGACGCGGGAGAATACGATAAGATTTTCAAGGAGCTCGGCGTGGAAAAAGCGGAAACGCGCGAAGCGAAATTCGCCTGCCGCTGTTCTGAGGAACGGGTGGAATCGCTCATTCTTTCGATGGGCGAGGAGAGCGCGCTTGAACTCTTGAAAGAGGAAGGGAAAATTTCGGTGCATTGCGAATACTGCAACGCCGATTACGTATTCGGGAAAGAGCGTGTAAGGGAACTATTCAAAAATCATGAGTGATAAAGTCTTAAAACTTGATTTCAGCGATGAGACCCTCCTCGATAGCGCGGAAAAGCGGTATCGGGACGGGGACTATTTCGGTGCGCTCACCATGCTGAACAAGCGGGCGGAGCGCTACGATTCAAGCGCGGACGCCTGTGCGCTCTACGCCGATATCTACGAAGCTATGGAGCTATATAATCTTGCCGCCGGCGCGTGGTTTCGCTTTTTGGACACCTGCAACGAGGCGGATTTTTCCGAGGGCTACGAGGGGCTTGCGATCGCCTTTATGAATTTGAATAACGACGCGCAGTCCGCCTATTATTACCGCCGTTCGCTGACCGAAGAGGACTTGGACAGCGTGTTCGAAAAAATGGAGGAGATCGAACTCGATGCGGAGCGCAAAAAGCCCGAGCTCCGTTTGATCCATTCCATCGACGGTACGCACGGGAATCCGAACGCGCTTTCGGAGGGGCTTGCGCTTCTAAAAGAGGGGAGCGTAGAGG
>JAIDSX010000150.1 GCA_029060985.1 Clostridia bacterium
ATAAACGATAGTGCGAACGGGAAAAATCGAACTATGCAGTTTGAGTTCATAGACGGCGGATACCGCTGCCAAAACGGGAAATATCAAATTACGCTGAGATTTTCGCAAAGCGAGGGCGCGCCGACGATAGAGGAAGCGTTGGTAGAAATTGCCAAAAAAAAAATGAACGAAAAAACTTGAAAAGCAAGCCAAAAAACGTTATAATAAAAGCGTGTTAAAGTGCCTGTGTTCACAAGTGTACATATGGCAAGAGTAAGTAAATATCAAACGGTAAATACAGCTTTTCCCGCGATTCTGAGCGAATGGCGGGCGGGGCTGTATATTCGTTTATCGCGCGAAGACGGCGATAAAGTCGAGAGCGAAAGCGTAAGCTCGCAGCGCGCCATGTTAGAGCAGTTCACAAGCGCGTGCCCTGATATCTTCGTTTACGATTATTATATCGACGACGGATGGAGCGGCACGGATTTCGACCGCCCGTCCTTTCAGCGAATGCTCGCGGATATTACGTCGAAGAAAATCAACTGCGTGATCGTAAAGGACTTGTCGCGTTTCGGCAGAAACTACGTAGAGGCGGGCAAATATCTTGAAACGGTGTTCCCGCTGTTCAAGGTGCGGTTTATTGCCGTGAACGACAATATCGACAGCGCCACGAATCCGCAGTCCATGAACAACGTGATCGTTCCCTTCAAAAACATTATGAACGACGAGTATTGCCGCGATATCTCGATCAAGGTGCGTTCCGCGCTCGACGTGAGGCGGAAGCAGGGCAAGTTCATCGGCTCGTTTGCGGCGTACGGCTACGAAAAGGACAAAAGCGACCATAACAAACTCGTAATCGACGAAGAGGCGGCAATCCTCGTCAGAAGCATTTTTGAAAAATTCCTTTCGGGTCACAGTATTCTGAGCATTGCAAGGGAGTTGAACGCGAGGGGCGTACCCAATCCCTCGTCGTATAAAAATTCAAAGGGGCTGAACTGCAACCGTTCTGGCGCGCTATGGTGCGACGCGACCGTGCGGAGGATTTTAACGAACGAAATATATATCGGCAATCTCGTTCAAAAGAAAAATGAGACGGTAAGTCATAAGATCCACCTTTCAAAGCCCGTCAGCGAACAGGACAGAATCAAAGTACAGGGCACGCACGAGCCTATTATTTCAAAAGAGGATTTCGAAAAAACGCAGTCGCTTTTGCGGCGCGACACGCGCACGAGTCCCAATCAAGGCAAGCTATCAGTCTTTGCGGGATTTTTGAAGTGTGCTGACTGCGGCAGGGCAATGCAGAAGCGCACGGTCAAACAGCCCTATAAAACCTACGATTACTACGTTTGCTCCACGCATAAGAAGCTGAAAAGCGCGTGCACAAAGCATCAGATTCGCGCCGACCTTCTCGAAGCCGCCGTGCTGGAAGCGCTTAACGGCTATATCACGCTTGCGGTTGATTTTGACGAAGTGCTTAAAAAAATGAGCGAAGCGGAGAAAAAGAGCGGAATCGAGCTCCGCTTGCAAACGGAGCTCAACGCAAAGCGCAAAGAGCTGGAAAAGTCGCATAAAATTCTTGCCGATCTGTACCCCGATTATAAATGCGGGGTGATAGGAAAGGAGCAGTACTTTCTCTTGAAAGAGAAATACGAAAACGCGGCAGTCAAATTACAGGCGGCAATCGAAGAGGGGGAGAGGGAACTCAAAAACCATAAAAACGGTGCGGAGGGGCGTAACGGATTTATTGAGACTTTCAAAAAATACCGCGGCTTAAAAACGCTTACGCGCGAAATCGTGACCGAGCTTATCGAGAATATCTATATTCACGAGAACGGCGAAATCGAACTTTGTTTGAAGTGTAGAAACGAACTTTCGAATGCGGAGCGATATATGAAAAAACGGACCGATGAAGAGGGGACTGAACGTAAAGAGGACACCCGCGCGTGAAACGCGCGGGTGCTTTTTTGTTTTGTACGGAGCAGAAAAGGAGCAAAATAGCAAAAAATGTTAAAAAAAGCAAAAAAAAGAGGACAAACGGTTGTAAATAGATATTGACAAATATTTATAAAAGATGTACTATAATAATGTATCACCTGTCTCTTATCCACTTCTGACGCTGCCGACGAA
>JAIDSX010000151.1 GCA_029060985.1 Clostridia bacterium
ACGTTGTAGAGCGCAACGACGTAGTATCCGTCTTCGTCCTGCGGCTCGTAGAGGAGCGCGCCCTGACGGTAGACGATTTCCGCACCGCCCGCCGTTTCGTTTTTCAGGCGGAAATAGCTTTCGTAGGGGAAGTATTTTCCCAATTCGCTCTTATCCTTCTTTAAGTTGTTCAAGTCGATTTGGAAGCCTACGGAGTTTGCGGGAACTTTTACAAAGAGTTTATCGCAGTCCGCAAGGTCGAAGGTCTTGGTTTTCGCTTCGCCCGCAAGGATCTTATTGAGCGCGGGCAGGCTTTCAAGCGCATAGGCGTTCGTTTTGACGACGTAGTTTTGGAAGTTGAAATAAATTTCGTCGTCCTCGAACGAAATCGCAAAAGAGGAGGGGTAGTCGTGTTTCACTTCTCCCGTGTCTTGATCTTTGCCCGTGAATACGAAGTCTTTACCGTCGATTTGGGCTTTTAGTTCTTTGTTGCAATAGAGCTTGCCTTCGAAATCAAGATACCAAACGTGCCCCTCGTAATCAACGGAGAGACTTGTATAGACGGGTGCGGCGTTTTCCGAAAGGGTGAGGTAGTACGTTTCGTTTCCGCCGTTCTTGAAATCACTCTCGGAGAGGGTGTAGATCTGATTGTCGAACGCTACGTAAATCGTGCCGTAAACGTCGCTTGTGATTGCGGTGGGCGCTTTGCCCGCAACGGAGAAGTTAAATTGCGAATTCGTGCCCGTAGAGCCGTAGCCGTTGTTGTTGCCCGTAATGTAGTAGCATTCGCCGTATACGTAGGTCAGATCCGTTATTTTGTTCTTCTCGCTGTCCGTAGCAACGAAGGGGGAGGGAGTTTTATCCGTGACCCCGTTTTCCTCCGGATACAGAGAGTGGCGCTCATAATTGTATTCGTATATTCTGTTCCCGTTCGAAACGGCGATCTTGTTCGAGGTCACAACGTCGTCGTTTGCTTTTACGGTGACTTCTTCTTTATCGATCGCAATATGCTCGGGAACGAACGCGCCGTTCTCGTCGATGCAATCTATCGTTGTGTAGCTGTTTTCTAAGCGGTTATACAGGGAAACGCGGTTGTTATTCGTATCGGCAATCGCCACAAGCTCCTTGGTGCGTACCGTCTCACCCGCGCCGTTGAGGCGGTGGCGGGAAGAGGAAGCCGCTGCAATTTCGTAGCCCGTCTCCCTTACGCCGTCTTCCGTGACTTCCATTTCGCGGATGGTTTTCCCGCAGACACAGTACAGGCGGTCGTTATAAGTGGTGATCGAAGAGTAGCCGTCGCCTTCCTTGATACATTTTGCATTGCCGTTAAGGTCGGTTTGGTACAGTCCGTTTGGCGTGCTGCCCGCGCCGCTTACCGTATAAAAGAATTTGTCTTGATAGGCGCAGACGAATTTCAAACCGGAAATCTGCTGGCGCGAATTGTCGAGCTTTCCGTCGCCGAGGTATTGGTGCGTTTCTCCGTCGTAAGCGTTTACCGTGTTGTTGTTGATGATGCAGTAGAGCGTGCCGTTTGCGTACGCCATGTGAGGGTCGTTCGCCGTGAGATCCTGCACGAGAAACGCCCGATTCTCCAAACTGATATTGTCAACGGGAACGTATGAGAAGTCTACCGAGCCTGCCCCGATGAGAGAGGAGTGCGCCATGTAGAGATAGCCGCCCTGAATGAGGAAGGTGTAGTTGCCCATGTTGTTGACGATCTCGGCAGTTCCCGTCGTAAAATTATATTCGTAGAGGTTGTTGATGTCGCGGAAGTACAGCTTCCCGTCGTCTGTAAACTGGATCTTCGAGATCGTGACTTGCGTGCCGCTCACGTAGTGCCTGTAAACGTCGTACCGTCCCGCTTCCCTGTCGTAAACGTACATCAGCGATTGATCGGCAACCGCGATATGATTTTTGTTCAGCGCAATATACGAGGGGTTTTCAAGCGGAAGATACTGCTCGTAAGTTTCGGGCAGGTGCAGGCTGGCGTTCTCCGTATTAAATTCCACGGCCGATTCAGCCGCGGGAGGCGTTGCAGGCTCGTCCGCGGTTGCCGCTATATTCACTCCGACGGACGCAAACGCGCTCGCCGATAGGGTGAGGGCAAGTAAAAGCCCCGTAGTCTTTTTCAGTTTCATATCCTTATTATAACACGCGCACGCGTAAATGACAACTAAAAATATCTTCAAAAAATTTTTTTTGATTCCGAAATTATTTTGGCATACCGGCAACCGTCTGTCAACTATCTATGCTATCATAAGGACACAAACAAATGTTCGTATTTGTTCGGAAATCAAAAGAGGTAGTTTGATGAACGTGGATTTCGTAAAGGCAATTTTATACGTCTATCCGACATTGGGCGCGCTTGCAGACGCGGCAAGGGCGGCGGCGGAGAACAAGGCTCTTCTTTCGTACCGCTCGCGTTTTGACGCAATGCACGATTTGGAAGAGGTCGCAGAGGAGGTTTTTTTGGCGGAGCGGCTCATTTCCCTGAAAAATGTAACGGATAAGCTCGTTTCACGGCTGAGCGAAGAGGAGCGCTTTCTTTTGGAATACCGTTATTTCCGCCGCAAAAAAGCGCTTGCAAAATTCGGGCAGGAGCTCTTTTGTTCGGAGCGGAATTATTTCAGACAACAAGAAAGACTGCTCCGCAAAATCGCGGCGCAGCTTTCCTTGAACGGCGTGACGGAGGAATACTTCTTGAAGGCGTTCGAAAAGTCCGTCTGTCTTATGAAGGTTTACAGAACGATTTTAAGCGGCGGGGAGCTAAAAATCTGCGCCCGCCGCGCAAAGAGAACGCTCCGCTTTCACGGCTCGAAGGTTTCGGACGGGGCTGTCTTTTTACCGTGCGCCACGAACACGGCGACGACGAGGACGGCGACGGCGGCGAGCGTGATCAATACGATTTGGACGGCGGATAGCCCGCCCGAGCTCTTGCCGCTTGCCGCAGTCGGCTCGGCGGGGTCGGGCAGATAGTCGGTATTGTGCTCGAAGACAAGTTTCTTTTCGGCGGGGATATAGTCGCGCTCGCCGTCTTTGCCCACGTAGAAATAGAGCTTTCCGCTGTCGTCATGGAAGCCGTAATAGACGTAGGTCACGTCCACGGTCGCAAATTTTCCGCTGCCGAACTCGGCGCCGTCGAGCTTGTACTGCGCGGTCACTTCGCGGTACAGATAGGGGCGTTCGGGCACGAAATCGACGAATTTCAGAGCGCTCGTTAAACAATACCCCGTGATGCTTTTATAGGACCCGGTGTCGTTGAAGTATGAGCAAAAGGTAAATTCTTCTTCCCGCGAAATGACCTTCACGTAGTAGCTTTCGGGAATGTAGAAGAGTTTATCGTCCCTGTTTTTACTTGCGTAGAACCAAACCTTCTCGGTTTCCGCGACTGCATAGAGTTCGCCTTCCGCTTTGGCGGAAAGTGCGGTCGGGGTGGGGGAAAAGAGAATCGGGAGCGCCGTCAGTGCGGCGCCAAGCCATACGGCAAAAAAGATAGATATGCGTTTCATGCCGACTATGATAACGGAAAAAAAGTTGAGTGAAAGGATTTATTTTATCGAAAATGAACGAAATCATGTATAAAATTTTAGCCATTGAGCGGGAACAGGAGCGGCGGGAGCGCACCGACGAGCTTGCGCGCTACAATAGGGGCAAGCGCGTCCACAAAAAACAGCTCGCCTTCCACAAGTGCAAAAAGCGCAATCGCTGGGTGTTCGGCGGAAACCGTTCGGGCAAGACGGAGTGCGGCGCGGTCGAGGCGGTTTGGCTCGCGCGCGGCATACATCCATACAGGAAGAACAAGCCGAACGTGTTCGGCTGGGTGGTCTCGCTCACGGCGCAGGTGCAGCGCGACGTCGCACAGAAGAAAATCTTGCGCTATCTCCGCCCCGATTGGATCGAGGATATCGTCATGACGAGCGGCAGAAAGGACAGCCCCGAAACGGGGATCATCGACCAAATTATCGTGAAAAACACCTTCGGCGGGACTTCGGTAATAGGGTTTAAGAGCTGCGATCAGGGGCGGGAGCGCTTTCAGGGGAGCTCTTTGGACTTCGTATGGTTTGACGAAGAGCCGCCCAAGGATATCTACGACGAGTGCGTGATGCGCGTCTTCGACAGGCGCGGCGATATCTTCGGCACGATGACCCCCTTAAAGGGGCTGACCTTCGTCTACGAGGAGATCTACCTCAATCGGCGCAAGAATCCCGAAATCTGGTACGAATTTATGGAGTGGGCGGACAATCCCTATCTCTCCAAGCGGGAGATAAAATTACTTGAATCGACTTTGGACGAAGAGACGAAGGAATCGCGCAGGTACGGCAGATTCTGCACGCGGGAAGGGCTCGTCTATCCCGAATTTGACGAAGGGGTGCACGTGATTGCACCCTTTTCCGTTCCCAAAGAGTGGCAGTGCGGGATTTCGATAGACCCCGGTCTTAAAAATCCGCTCTCCGCGCACTGGTACGCCGTCGATTACGACGGCAACGTGTACGTCGTCGCGGAGCACTACGCGGCGGGGCGGGACGTGGATTACCACGCGGAAGCAATAAAGACAATTTCCCAAAGGCTGGGCTGGAAAACGGATTCCAAGGAGCGTATCTCCGCTTTGATCGACAGCGCGGCGGGACAGCGTACGCTTGCTTCCTGCAAGAGCGTTTCGGAGCTGTTTGCGGAACGGGGGATTTTGGTAAATCCGCGCGTGAATAAGGACGTGTTTTCGGGCGTTGCGCAAGTCAAGAGCTTTTTGAATCCTAAGAACGGACTGCCTGATCTTTATATCTTCTCCTGTTGCACGGAGATGATACGGGAGTTCAAGAGCTACTTTTGGGGTGAGAACGACAGTCCCGTAAAGAGGGACGACCATGCGATGGACGAGCTTCGGTATTTCCTCATGACCCGCCCCCGCGCCGCGGAGGCGTATAAAGCGGAGGTGAGCGAAATTACGAAGGACAAGGACAGATTGATAAGAAGATTAAGGAGGGGACGCGTGTGAGTGAAAAAGACATCAAAGAGGCGATCATGAAGGTCGCGCTCGGCTATTCGCTCGAAGAGGTCACGGAGGAGTACGGCGTAGAGGACGGGGAGCTCAAACTCGTCAAGCGGAAGGAGACCAAAAAGGATATTCCGCCCGATTTGAAGGCGGTCAAGCTCCTGATGGACGACAAGGACTATTCCGCGCTCTCTGACGAGGAGCTTGAAGCGGAAAAGCAAAAACTTTTGAAACGGTTAAAGGAGGAAGGAAATGAATAAAACGGAAAAAAAGATCGCCGAGGAGACGGAGGCGAAACGGAAAAAACAGCTTGCAGAGGAAATCCAAAAGGATTTCGAGAGCAGAAAGGAGGCGCGCCGTCATATCGAACAGGGCTGGCGCATCAACATGAACTTCGTAAGCGGCAATCAGTACTGCTTCGTGAGCCCTGCGGGGAATCTCGAAACGGAGGACGCGGAGTTCTAT
>JAIDSX010000152.1 GCA_029060985.1 Clostridia bacterium
TAACAACGGCGACGAGCCGTCGCATACCGATAATACAACGCTTTATATTGACGATTTGTGCGTGGACGAAACTTGTCACGGTAAAGGCATAGGTAAGCTATTATATAATTTCGTGGTTGAGTATGCCAAAAAATGCGGTTGCTATAATGTAACACTTAATGTATGGGCGGATAATAAAAACGCAGTTGCTTTCTATGAAAAAATAGGTTTGCATATACAGAAAATCGGTATGGAAAAAATATTGTAAGATAAATTTCAATTTGTCGTACTTAATAATATGAAGTAAAAGCTCCCGAACAATTTGTTCGGGAGCTTTTTTTTGTGTCTTTGTTTTAAGCCGATTTCATGAGTTTAACCGCAACCACGGTCATATCGTCCTCCGCCTTGCCGTGATAGCGGTCGAGGGCGTTTTTCAATACCTCTTCCGCAAGGGACTGCGGGTTGAGGGGGCGCAGTGCGCTTAAGTACGCCAAGAGGTCTGCCGAAGACCCGAACGCGGAGGATACGCCGTCGCTTAAAAAGACGAGGAAGTCGTTTTCCTTCATCGTCACCTGCATGGTGGCGGGGTGCACGGCTTCGAGCATACCCATCGGCAGAGACTCGCCCTCCAAAACGCGGAGCTCCTCTCCCGAAAGGAGATACCCCGCAGGTGAGCCGATTTTCACGATATCGGCGTTGCCCGTATCGAGGTTGACGGCGGCAAGATCGAGGCAGGAGAACTTCTCCTCAGAAGAAAACGCGATCAATTTATTGACCGTATCGAGCACGGTATCCGAGGGCATCTTCGCCTTATAGAAGCTTTCAAGAAGGGAGAGCGCGCGGTCGGACACGGAGCGCGCCTCTTCACCGCTGCCCATGCCGTCGGAGAGGGCGACTAAGAAACGCCGCTCGTCGATCTTCATGACGGAGTGCGTATCGCCGCTTGCCGTCTCGCCGTTTTTCGGACGGGAGGCAATGCCGAACGCCGCGTCGAAGTTTGCCTTGCGCTTTAACACGTAGCACGCGCTCATGGCGGTGAGCGGGATTTTTTCGGCAAGCGCAAGCGGAGTCTTCAAGGAATGGCTTGCGACCTTTACGAGCTTTTTCGCGTTCGTTTCGGCGGGAAGCGTCACGCTCACGGTGAGGTTTGCGCCCTCGCCGTACAGGAAGATTTCCGAAGCGATAAACCCCGCCGCAGAGAGGGAGCGCGAGAGCTTGCGTTCCCCGTCGGAAATGAGATATTCCTCGCTCTGTTCGAGCGCGATGTCGCGCAGGATTTCGCTGACCCCGTGCGCCTGACGGGCAAGCAGCTTTCTTCCTTCCCGCGCAGATTCGATATCGGCAACGCAGCGGCGGTACTGCGCGAGCAGCTTATTGAGCGAAAAGAGCATTCCCGCCGTGTTCGTGCAGTGCGAGGTGACGTCCTTTGGAAGGTCGATAAGATTCACGCGTCCCTTGGCTTTGCCCACCGCAACGAGCTTATCGAGGCTCAAATACAAATCGTCGTGTTCGCACTTTCTGCGGTGCGGACAGGTGGTGCAGAGAATATTCACGAGCTTTTCCCTGATCTGATCCCCGCCGTCGTCGGGGGCTTCCTTTTCTTCGAACGCCGCCTCGATCTCACGGAAGAGAGAGGAGACCTCGTAGAGCTGTTGCCCGACTTGTCTACGGTTACGGTTTACGGCAATGCGGGGCAGGGAGCGTTCCTTATAGAATAACAGAGTATGGTTGAGCTTTGCGTAGCACTTTTCGGGAACGATAAGCACGATAAGAACGGGCAAAAGGCAGGCAAGGAGCGTGAACACGATTTCCGTCACGGGCGCAAGGTAGAGCCCCGTGAAGGACTCCACGCACAGGTAGAGTGCGGCAAGCGCAAGCGAAGGCGCTGTCTTTCCGTAGGGCACGAAGAGGAGCGCTCCCGCAGAGTACAGGCAGTACAGGGCGATCGGGACGAGCGAGCTATCCGCAATCGCAAGGGGCGCGGCAACGACAATTGCGGCGCAGAGAGCGGAAGCGTTCTTTACGAAGAGCACCGTAAAGAGGAGCGCGAATAGACTGACCGCAATGAACACGGGTCGGGGGAAGGCGTTCAGAACGCCGAGCCCTATAAGCACGCACAGCAGGCAGATTTCCACAAGATTGGCTACGGGCAGGCGGCAGCGGAACACGCGGTATAAAAGCGCGCCAAGCCCGCTTTCGAAGAGGAAGGACAGGAGCACGATGAAGGCGGCGAGCACGACCTTTTGCAGAACGGGCGCAAAGGGCAAGAGTTCGTAGCCCGCGTGGGGGAATAAAAAGATAAAGGGGAGCTGCGCAAGCGCGGCGTATAAGACGCGTTCAAGCCCGATTTTCTTTTTACAGCGGTGATAGACGGCGAAGAGAAGAATCAAAAACGCCGCCTGTACGCCCGCAGAAAGAAGGGCGTAAAGACTGAGCGCGGGGATCGCGCTTACGAGATAGCCCGCGCCCAATAAGTAGGGATTGAGTCCCGCCGAGAGCGCGGCAAAGAGGAGCGCGAAGGCGAGCGGCTCGCAGTAGGGCAGAGCAAAATTAAGTAAAACCATTCCCGCAATCAAACAGAGATAGAGCGCCGTCGTTCGTAGATTTATTTTGCCCTGGCGAAGTTTTATTTTTTTCATAATGGCACCTCGGAATCGTTTTTGCCAATTATAAAAAATATTAGTACGGCAAAGCAAAAGAAAGAATGTCGCTATTTGACTAATTTTGAATTTACGCCGATTTCGTTTTCAGACAAGAAAAACCCCCGTGCTTTTTGCACGGGGATTTAATTTTCTTTATTCAGTTGTGCGGGCCTATTCCGCACCTCGGCTTTTGTATGTTCGGATTATTTCCGATTCGTCCCTGCCGGCTTACGATTGCGTGTTTGCCGATTTACTTTTCCGCCCTTATCATATGCTGGTACATTGGTCTATCCTCCTGCTAACCGAGTTTCCGCCCCGTCAACATAATCATATCGTTGTACCTCCCGATATGTTTTTTATTTTTCCTTCATTCCTTCGATTCGAACTTTCCCGTCCGTTTCTTTGGTTTGATAGATCCCGATTAGGTGTGCATTGGTCCGTCCTCTTTTTTGTTTGGAACTAACAATTTTTGTTCGTTTCTTTCTTTTGTGCCTTCATTATAACACGAATTCGGGATTTGTCAATAGTTTTCGGAAAAATTTTTTTGGAAATTTTTACTTGGCGGTTTTTATGGTGATTTCGTAAGTCGTAGGGACGACGGAGAGGAGGGTATCCTTCCATTCGTCGTATTTTTTTACGGACGAGCGGTAGAGGGATTGATTGAGTTTGAAGAGGTCGCATCCGCTTTCCCGGCTTTTTTCAAAGACCCTTTGCGTCAGCTCTTCCACGTATTTTTTGGCGTTTTCTTTGAGCTCGTCGGTGACTTCGTTTCTTGCGACGTCCTCCATCTCCGCGGGGATAGAGCGGTTGTAGAGGCGCACGGTCAAATCGACCTTGACCGTCACTTTGGGCGCGCCCTTCGTATCGAGGGAAACACTGCCTTTATCGTCTAATACGGTGAGGGAAACAGGCTTGCCTTTTTCTTCCGTCAAAAGGTAGCCGTTGAAGAGTTTTCCTTCGAGCATACTGAAAGCAAAGGTCTCTTCGGGATCGAGAAGCGCAACTTGCCTGCCCTCGTAAAAGAGTGCGGTGCGCTCCGCGCAGTAGATTTTTTCTTCCTCTTGACCGGAGCCGCCTCCTTGCTGTTGTCCTCCGCCGCCTCCGCCGTTTTCGCTGCTCTCCTGCTCATGCTGGCGGATAAAAGGCATATAGCCGCTCTTCGTCACCCCGTGATAGCCGATCGCAAATTCCCGTAAAGACATCTTCATGGTTTTGCCCGAATTGACGTTCGCGTCGGAAAAGAGCTTTGCGATCGCCTGCGAGGTAGTGTCGGCAATCGCGCTCGTGGAGGTGAGCAGATCCTCCGCCGAGCCCTCGCTCATGGCGACGTAGCACCCGTCGGACATATATTCGTTTCTTAAAAAGAAGTCGAGCGCGTCGAATACGTTTTCCTTGACGGTGTCCTCGCCGAGTACGATCAAGTTGCAGAATACGAATTTAGGGACCCAGCCCGTCTTGCAGTAAATATCGGAAACGCAGTCGGCAATCGTTTCGCCCTCGGCGATAAAGTTCACGCTCGAAGTGCCGCCCGTCGTGCGGTCTACGCCCTTGGGCACGGCGATCTGCGCGGTCAGCGTATAGCCGTCTTCCTTGCGGTCGATTCCCGCCGCAAGAATGATTGCGGTCTTTTGAATATCCACAAGGTCGAAGTCGTTCAAAAAGAAGAAAATCGCGACGACCGCACCTAAAACGACCCAAATTTTCGTGGGGATAGATTTTATAAAGCGGATAAATTTATTCTGTTTCACGGCGTCTCCTTATCAATAGTAAAAGCGCAAGCAGGGGCAATAACAGGCAGAACACGGGGAATATCCAAAATACTTTGACCGTGATCGCATCGTTCAGCGTGATATATTGGTAATCGAGGAAGATCGTCAAGCCGAGCATGACGGCGTTTACGATCACCGAGAGGAGAGCGGGGAAGAAGCGTTTTTCCCTGCTCCCGAAGGACTGCCTCAAAAAATCGATTCCCGCTTGCAGGGGAAGGATCGCGTAGAACGCCATGACGAGCGCGAGCGCGAAGATGAAGAGGTAGTCGATCCGCCCCAAGGTTTCGATTCCCGAAAAGTAGCGCGCAACTTTGGTGAACGCGAACTGTTGGTTGACGGCGGTGTCCTGAAACACACCGTAGAAGATCGCAAGGAAGAAGAGCACGCCCGCCGCTCCCGCAAGATAGCACAGGAGCCCCTTCCAGGGAAGACCTTTTTTATAGTCGATTTTTCCGAGGAAGGAGAGAAGGATCGCGGAGTCCAAAAACCAGCTCATGTTGTAGGCAAAGCCCTCGAATACGCTCTTCGCTCCCGTTCCGAAGGCGGGCGCGAGCGCGCCGAAGTCCGTCGATTTTACCGAGAGGAAGAGGATTCCCGCAAACGCCGCAATCGATAGCGGCGCTAAAATGTCCCACGTTCTGCCGAAGGACGAAAGGGGCTTTGCACACATATATGCGGAGAAGATAAAGAAGGACGAGAAGGCGACGATCGAGGGGAGCGTATCGTAAAATACGCTCTGCACGAAGAGCTTCTGTTCCACGAGGGGAAGAAGCGCCGCGAAAAAGAAGAAGAGAGAAAAGATACTCAAAATGATTTTCGCCGCGACGCTTCCCAGCTTGTTTGCGATCAAATCGTGAAGGGACAAATTTCTCTTTGCCAAAAGAAGCACGAGAAAGATGACGCCCGCCTGTAACAAAAAGTTCATGGCGGCGGGGAATAAGAGATCGTTCTTCGCGTAGTGCACGAGGTTTGTGGGCATTAAAATGATTTTTCCCACGGGTGCGATCGCCGCCAAAAAGAATAAGAGCTGTCTTGTGGAAATTTTATTCATGGCGAAGCCTCCTCTTGTTTTTGCTTCCGATGGTTTTGGGTCGTGTCTGCAACGCGCCCAAGTTATATTTGACGAGCGAGTCCCTTAGATCTCTTCCCACGACGGGCGAGAAGGGCGCGACGAGGGGAGAACCGAAGGTATCCGTGGTCACGAGGTAGAAGAGTATAAATCCTGTTGCAAGGATAATGCCGTACGTGCCGATACTACCCGCGATCAGGAGCATGACGAGGCGCACGACCGAGGTCTGCTCGATGAGGTTGGGTACGGCGTATAAGCCGATCCCGCTGAACGCGATAATGATGATGGCGGGCGTGGAAACGAAGCCCGCGCTCACCGCCGTTTCGCCCAGCACGAGCGCACCGACGACGGATAGCGCCATGCCTACGTACTTGGGCATTCGGATACTTGCCTCGTTCAGAATTTCCAAAACGATCAAGACGAGCAGCATTTCGAGCGAGGGGGAGAAGGGCAAGTCGCGGATACTTCCCGAAATGGTTAAGAGCAGTTTTACCGGGAACAGTTGCAGCTTGAATAGCTGTGCCGCCACGTAGAAGGAGGGCAGGTAGATTGCAACGAGCAGCGCGAACAGGCGAATGATACGCGTAAAGGTCGCGCGGTACGGGGGCACGAAGTAGTCCTCGCTCGACTGAAAGTCCTCCACAATGAGATAGGGCACGGTAAGGGCAATGGGCGAGCCGTCCACAATGATACCCACTCTGCCTTCTGCGATCTTCGCGCAGAAGATATCGGGCTTTTCCGTCGTGCCCACCTGTTTCATGAGCGACTTCGGGCGGGACGCCAAAAAGTGCGTAAGGTAGGAGGAGTCGGGCACGTTGTCGATGTCGATTTTGTTCAGCTTTTCCTTAACTTCCTCGACGACCTTTTTCACGCTCGTCCCTTCGAGATAGCAAATTGCTACGAAGGTCTGCGAAATTTTGCCCACTTTGAGGTACTCGACCTTTAACGCGCCCGTCTTAAAGCGGCGGCGGACGAGCGAGGTATTCACCTTCACGTCCTCGATAAAGCCCTCGCGCGGGCCTTTAATGGTGACGTCGGTAGGGGGCTCTGCAATGGAGCGGATAAACACCTTTTTCGTGCCGACGATCAAACCTTGATCCATGCCCTCCCAAAGGAGCACGGGGTTTCCGGCAAGAATTTCTTCCGCGAGCTTATCAAGGGATTTTTCCATTCGAAGCTCGGGGAAGGAGAGCCGCTTTCCGATTTCTTCCGCCTTCATTTCTCCGTCGTAGCTTTGAAGGGGAATGACGACTAAATGCCCCAAAAGCTCCTTATCGGTAATGGGGTCGGTGAAGAGTATGACAAATTCCCCGCCCTTGTCCGTCGTAAAGGAGAAGTCGAGGATATCCTCCGCAGGAATCAGCTTTTTCAGCGCTTCCTGATCTTGTTTTAAGTTTCCCGTTATATTTTGCACGTTACAAGTATGAGAAATAAATTTATAACTATACGGGAAACGTCTGACTTGACTTTTGCGTGCGGGTATTCTATAATGATTCCGTTATGAAATTTGTTGAATTGACCGTACATACTACCACCGAGGCGAGCGAGCTCGTTGCCGACGCCATGTGGGAATTTTCGCCGCACGGCGTGACCGTGTGCGACGCGAACGATATTATTGCGCTCCAACGGGATAGCTCCGTCTTTTGGGATTATATGGACGACGGGCTGTCTTCTCCCGAAAAGGACGTTTTAGTCAAGTGCTATTCCGAGCCCGACTGCGCGGAGGAGATGTTTTCCGCAATCATGCAGGAGCTGTATATCCGCAAAGAGAACGCGGGTGGTGTTATCAATTTCGGCACGCTCGAAGACACGAAGCGCGAAATCGAGGGGGACGATTGGATCGAGGTGTGGAAGAAGCACTTCCGTCCTATTCACCTCAACAAAATCGTGGTCGTGCCCGAATGGATCAACTATCAAAAAGAGGCGGGCGAGGAAACCGTTTTGCTCGATTCGAACATGGCGTTCGGCACGGGCGAGCACGAAACCACTTCCATGTGCGTGGAGCTTTTGCAGGAATATCTCAAAAAGGGCGATACCTGTATCGACGTGGGCTGCGGCAGCGGCATTTTGGGAATTTCCGCGGCGAAGCTCGGCGCGGGGTATTGCTACCTTTCCGACCTCGACCCGATTGCCGTGGAGAGCGCAACGCACAATGCAAAGCGCAACGGCGTTGCGGATAAGGTATCCGTCGTGGGTGCAAATCTTTTGGACGGCGCAAAGGTGCAGGCGGAAGTCACGCTTGCAAACATTACGGCGGAAGTGCTTATTCTGCTTGCGCCCACGGTCATCAACCATGTAAAGCCTCACGGCGTGCTCATTTTGAGCGGCATTATCAAAGAGCGCTTGCAGGCGGTCAAAGAGACCTACGAAAAGGTGGGCTTCGAAGTAATCAAAGAGCGGGAGAAGGGCTCTTGGCTCGCGCTCGTCTTGAAGCGCAAGGGGGACAGGGTATGAGCGCTCCTAAGCGGTTTTTGGTCAAGAATATCAGCGAGGAAACAATTCTTTCGGGCGAGGAATTCAACCACGCCAAAAACGTTTTGCGGCTTTTTGAGGGGAGCGAGGTCACTCTCTTTGACGGGAGCGGCGCGGAGTACAGTGCGGTCATCACCAAAATCGGCAAGTCGGAAATGGTGCTGCACACCGTAAGGAAGGGCGTTTCCGAACGCGACCCTAAGGCGAATTTGTATCTGCTTATCGGCGCGCTCAAAGGGGACAAGACGGAGCTCGTCGTACAGAAGGCGACCGAGCTCGGCGTACAAAAAATCGGTGTGTTCTCGTCTAAGTACTGTTCGGCGTATATGAACGACAACAAGTTTTCCCGTCTCAACCGCGTGGCGGTGGAGGCGAGCAAGCAGTGTTTAAGGGCAACCGTTCCCGAGCTTACTTATTTTGATTCCTTCGAAAAGGCGGTTGCCTCTGCGGAAGGGTACGAGGATAAGCTCTTCGCGTGCGAATTTATTACGGAGAGCGAAAGGGAAATCAGCGAAATCGGAAAAAGCGTTGCGCTGATTGTGGGGAGCGAAGGCGGGTTTACCAAAGAGGAATTCGAGTACGCGAAGGCGCAGGGTTTCAAGGGCGTGACCCTCGGCAAGAGGATATTGCGCGCGGAGACGGCGGCGATCGCCTTTTTAAGCGTTGCCGCGTACTTTGCGGGGGAACTCAAATGAAGGCGTGCGTGTTCACCCTCGGCTGTAAAATGAACGAGGTCGAGAGTATGTCGCTGGGCGCGGGGCTC
>JAIDSX010000153.1 GCA_029060985.1 Clostridia bacterium
GAGAAAATAGTACTATTACAATAAATTGTATTTGTGTACATGAGTTATTCCTATATATACGTATAGAAAGGAGGTTTTCGTTTGCTGAAAAGACTTGCAAAATCCATTCGCGAATATAAAACGGCTTCGATTTTGTCGCCGCTCTTCGTCATTATGGAGGTTATACTCGAATGTCTGATCCCGCTCGTGATCGTGTGGCTCGGCGACGCGATCAAAAACGACGTGACTATGTGGGTACCGCTCGCGGGGGCTACGATCAAAACGCTCGGAATCGGACAGTACGCAATCATTCTGCTTGCAATGGCGTTTGCCTCGCTTGCCTGCGGCGCGCTTGCGGGCGCGTTTTGCGCCAAGGCTTCGGCGGGCTTTGCAAAGAATTTGCGTAAGGACTTATACTATAAGGTTCAGGAATTTTCCTTTGAAAATATCGATAAATTCTCGACTCCGTCTCTCGTCACCCGTATGACGACGGACGTTACGAACGTGCAGATGTCCTATATGATGATCGTGCGCCTTGCGTTCCGCTGTCCCGTCATGCTCGTGTTCTCCGTGGTCATGGCATTCATTATCGGCGGCAACCTTGCCTGGATTTTTATTGCGGTCATTCCGCCGCTCACGATCATTCTTTTGATCATTATGAAAAAGACGATGCCCATTTTTCGCCGCGTGTTCAAGAAGTACGATAACTTAAACGAATCGGTGCAGGAGAATATCAAGGGTATCCGCGTCGTCAAATCCTACGTGCGCGAAGAATACGAGAAGGAGAAATTCGAACGTGCCGCGGACGACGTTCGCGCGGACTTCACGCGCGCTGAAAAAATTCTCGCCTGGAACAACCCCGTCATGCAGCTGTTCTTTTACGGCGTACTTTCCTCGGTACTCTTTATCGGCAGCTATCTGAGTATCAAAAACGGCAACGATATGTCGTGGACGCTGACGCAGCTGATCGTCTACGGAATGCAGATCTTAATGTCGCTTATGATGTTCTCCATGGTGTTCGTCATGATCACCATGTCGATCGAAAGCGCCCGCCGTATCGACGAGGTGCTCAGAGAGGAGAGCACCCTGCACAATCCCGAAAACCCCGTTCACGAAGTGGAGAACGGCTCGATCGATTTTAACGACGTTTCCTTCAAGTATGCGGCAAATGCCGAAAAGAACGTTTTGGAGGATATCGATTTACATATCAAATCGGGCGAGACGATCGGCATTATCGGCGGAACGGGCTCCTCGAAGACCTCGCTTGTCAATTTGATTTCGCGTCTCTACGACGTGAGCGAGGGGAGCGTTATGGTAGGGGGAAGGGACGTGCGCGAGTACGATTTGGATTCCCTCAGAAATCAAGTCGCGGTGGTGCTTCAAAAGAATGTCTTATTCTCCGGTACGATCAAAGAAAATCTCCGCTGGGGCAATCAAGAAGCGACGGACGAGGAGCTTGAAGAAGCGTGCCGTCTTGCGCAGGCGGACGAATTTATTCAGGGCTTCCCCGATAAATACGATACCTATATCGAGCAGGGGGGCACGAACGTCTCGGGCGGACAGAAGCAACGCCTTTGCATTGCCCGCGCGCTCTTGAAGAAGCCGAAGATCCTCATTTTGGACGACTCGACCTCCGCAGTTGATACCAAGACGGACGCGCTCATTCGCAAGGCGTTCAAGGAATACATTCCTGAAACGACGAAGATCATTATCGCGCAGCGCACCTCCTCGGTGGAGGACGCCGACCGTATTCTCGTCATGGAGAGCGGAAAAATCAACGGAATCGGCACGCACGAAGAGCTCTTAAAGAGCAACGACATTTACAGGGAAGTTTATACTTCCCAGAACAAGGGAGGAAAGAGCGATGAAGAATAATCTTCCCATGAAACAAATGCCGAATACGAAGGGCGTACTCGGAAGGGTCATTAAATCGGTTTTCCATTACTATCCCAGAATGTACACGATCGCCCTTGTGTGTATCGTGTTCAATGCGGTGATAAGCGCGTTGCCGTCTCTCTTTATGCAGACGGTCTATAACGCGATTGCCGCCGCAGTAGACGGACATCTTGCCTGGTCTGAGGCGTGGCAGTCCGTGACCGTGCCTATGTGTATTCTCATCGGGCTCTACGTAATTTCGCTCATTTCGGGTGCAGTTGACAAACAGCTTTTGGCGGTCATTACGCAGGGCTATCTCAAAAAAATGCGCACGCAGATGTTCAACGGAATGCAGGATCTGCCTATCCGTTACTTCGATACGCAC
>JAIDSX010000154.1 GCA_029060985.1 Clostridia bacterium
ACCTACGGTATCGATAATCCCGCTGATTCCTTTGCGGTGATAGAATCGGATAGCATGAGGGGAAGCAGAATTTTATTGAATTTGGACGACGAGCTTATAGAAACGGAGCTTACGATGACGGGGAAGTACAACGTTTCGAACGCCTTGGCGGCGGCGGAGTCGGCAAGAAAACTGGGCGCGGACGCGGGCGCGATCGCGCGCGGACTTTCCCGCACGGCGGGTGTGAACGGCAGGCTCGAATGGGTCGCCTCGCACGCGGGCGCGAATATCTTCGTGGACTTCGCGCACACGCCCGACGGACTTGAAAAGTCGCTCGGCGCGTTGAAGGCGCACTGCAAGGGAAAGCTCTGCGTTCTCTTCGGCTGCGGGGGAAACCGCGATAAGGGAAAGCGCAAAAAAATGGGGGAGACTGCGGCGAGACTTGCCGATTTTGCCGTGCTCACCTCCGACAATCCCCGCTACGAAGACCCCTGCGCAATCCTGAACGAAATCGAAGAGGGCTTCCGTCCCGTTTCGAAAAAATTCGTCGTCATTGAGGACAGGGAGAAGGCGACGGAGTACGCCGTAAAACAGCTCAAAAAGGGGGACGTGCTCCTCGTCGCAGGAAAGGGCGGGGAGTCCTATCAGGAGATCATGGGAATAAAATACAGCTATGATGACAAAGATGTGATAAAGTCCGTTCTCGGGAAGCTACAATGAATCAAATTATCGTCTGTCTGTTATTTTCCTTTTTGCTCTCTGCGTGTCTGTGTTTTGCGCTCATCCCGCTCCTCAAAAAGCTGAGGGCGGGACAGAACATTCTGCACTACGTCAAGGAGCACCAAAACAAAGGGGGAACGCCCACAATGGGCGGGCTCGCCTTTATCTTGGCGGCGCTCACCGTTTCGCTTGCCGCCTGCGGCTTTAAGGACAAGCCCTTCCTCGTCGCGCTTGCCGTGGGAACGGGGTATCTTCTTGTAGGCTTTCTGGACGATTTTCTCAAAAAGAAGCGAAAGGATAATTTGGGCTTAAAACCTTACCAGAAGATTTTCTTTCAGTCGGCGGTTGCGATCGTCGCTTCGCTGTATTGCTGTTTGAACTCGCTGACCGTTTTGAGGATTCCCTTTACGACGCTCTCCTTCGATATCGGCTGGGGAATGATGCCCATCGGGATCTTCGTATTTGTAGCGACCGTAAACAGCGTAAACCTTACGGACGGTCTGGACGGGCTTGCAGGCTCTACCTCGGCAGCGTTCTTCTTTGCCTTCGGCGCATTGTTGTTTTTGCAAAAGGGGAATACCTCGCTTGCGCTATTGAGCTTTTCACTGACGGGCGCGCTCTTCGGATTTTTGATTTTCAATCAGAATCGGGCGAGCTTGTTTATGGGGGATACGGGCTCGTTGTCCCTCGGCGGATTTGCCTCGTCCGTCGCGCTCTTTTCGGGGAACGCGCTCATTATTCCGATCGTGGGAATAATGTTTGTCCTTTCAAGCATATCCGTCATCATTCAGGTAATATATTATAAAAAAACGGGCAAACGCGTCTTTTTAATGGCGCCCATTCATCACCACTTCCAAGAGAAGGGGCATTCGGAGGGAAAGATTTCTTTCGTGTACGCGGTCGTTACCGCAGCGCTGGGCGCAGCCGTTTTATTGCCGTTTGCTTAATATAGGAGGGAAGTATGTATTTTGAAAAACAGACTTTTTTGGTTGCGGGGCTCTCACGTTCGGGGATCGCGGCGGCGGAGTATTTGAGAAACCGCGGCGCGGAAGTGTTCGTGTACGACGACGTGGAGGACAAGACGGTGGAGGAGTCCGCTCGCAGACTCTCGGCAATCGGCTGTATTCCCGTCAAAAAGGACGAGCTGTTCGAGAAGGCGGAGGTGTGCGATATTCTCGTATTGAGTCCGGGTATCCCCGTCGATCACGCGCTGCCCGTGTCCTTCCGACGCGCAGGCAAGCGCATTATCGGGGAATCGGAGCTCGGAGTGCTCGCGCTCAAATGTCCCGTCGTCGCAGTCACGGGGACGAACGGCAAGACGACGACCGTCACCATGCTCGAAAGCGTGTTCCGCGCCGCGGGCAAGAACGCGATCGCCTGCGGGAACGTGGGCAAGCCTATTACCTCTTGCGTGAAGGAGCTCGGCGAAGAGGGGATCGCAGTTGCGGAAATTTCCTCCTTCCAGCTTGAAACGCTCACCTCGCTCCGTCCGCACGTGGCGGTGGTCTTAAATATTTCGGAGGATCACCTCAACCGCCACTACAACATGGAGAACTACATATTCTTGAAATCCCGCCTCATCAAGAACTGCACGGAGAGCGAATACTGCGTTCTCAATTACGACGACCCCGTGGTGCGCTCCTTCAAGGATAAGACGAAAGCGGTCGTGGAGTGGTTCTCCTTGAAAGAGAAGGTGGACGGCGCGTACATTGAAAATAACTGGCTCTGCTACAACGGCGAGCGCGTCATGAGCAGGGACGAGCTTCCGCTCGACGGCGAACACAATACCGCCAACGCCTTAGCGGCTCTGGCGGCGGCTAAGATCATGGGAATCGGCAACGCGAGCATTATCGCGGCGTTCAAGAGCTTCCGCGGAATCCGTCACCGCCTCGAAAAGATTGGCTCGGTGAACGGCGTGAACTTTATCGACGATTCCAAGGCGACGAACGTGGATTCTGCGATCAAGGCAATCGAGAGCGTGAAGGGGGAGACGGTGCTTTTGATCGGCGGAAAGGACAAGGGCTATTCCTACGAGCCGCTCTTCGAAGCGGTCAAAAAATCGGGCGTCGTACATACCGTCTTATACGGAGAAAACGCCTTCCGCATTTTCGACGCCGCAGTCAAGAGCGGATTTACCGCGGTCACCTTATGCCGTCCCTTCGAGCTTGCGGTGCGCGTTGCCTATCTCACGGCAAAGAAGGGGCAGAGCGTTCTACTCTCTCCCGCCTCGGCGAGCTTCGACGCGTTCAAAAATTACGAGGAGCGCGGCGACAAATTCCGTGAAATCTATAAAATTCTCTTAAAGGAGAGAGAGAATGCCGACGACGCGGCGGGGGCAACGCGTGAAGACACGGACGAGTAATGTAAAAGCCGCTTCCGCGCTTCGAGTGCCGCGGGAGCGGACGCGCGGCGGAAAGGGGGATTTGTTCTTCCTTTTCGCCGTCCTTCTCTTGGCGGCGTTCGGGGTCGTTGCGGTGTACTCCGCAAGCTCCTACAATGCGGAAGTGCAGTACGGGGATTCCTTCTACTTCTTCAAAAAGCAGCTTTTGGGCTTTATCTTAGGGCTTGCGGGAATGGTCGGGATCGCGTTCGTTCCCTACCAGAAGTTCAAAAAGGCGGGCATTCCCGCGCTCGTCGTCGCACTTATTCTTCTTGCGCTCGTGTTTATTCCGGGCGTCGGAAAGAGCAACTACGGGGCGACGCGCTGGATCGGCTTCGGGTCGTTTACCATTCAGCCGTCCGAGCTTGCAAAGTACGCCTTCGTCCTGTTCACGGCGGGATATTTTGCAAAGAATCCCGCAAGAATGCGCACCTTCAAGGGAACGCTTCCCGTCCTCGGCGCGGGGCTTTTGATTTGCGTTCTCATCATGTTAGAGCCGAATATGTCGGTCACGATGTGCGTTGCCGCGCTCATGATCGGAATGCTCTTTTTGAGCGGGACTTCCTATAAGGCGCTCGCCGTGATCTGCGTGCCCGCGCTTTTGTTAGTGCCCGTTCTGATTGCCGCAGAGCCTTACAGATTACAGCGGCTCTCCGCGTTTATGAATCCCTGGGCTTCGCCGAAGGAGGAGGGGTATCAGCTCATTCAGTCGCTGTACGCGCTCGGCAACGGAAATTTCTTCGGGGTGGGTCTGTTCAATTCCCGCCAGAAATACCGCTTTTTGCCCTTTTCGGAGAGCGACTTTATCCTCTCCGTGATTGCGGAGGAGACGGGCTTTTTCGGCGTGTTGATACTATTTATCGTAATCGGATTCGTCGTTTGGCGGGGATTCAAGATCGCCAACTCCTGCGATAATTTTTTCGGCTATCTTCTCGTATCGGGAATCATCCTTGCATTCGCCGTGCAGTCCGCGCTCAACGCGCTCGTCGTGAGCGGGTGCATTCCGCCCACGGGCTTGCCGCTTCCCTTGATCAGCGCGGGAAACACTTCGCTTATTGTCACCATGTGCGGAATGGGCGTCGTGTACGGGGTGTCAAGGCACAACCAATCGCGCAAATTCATAAGATATAGTAGGCGAGCTGTTACAAAGTCTGAACAACCTTAGCGGCGTCTTTTCTCCGCTTTGCGTGCGCGGCTCCGTTCGGTGTATGTCTCTATACGCCTCAGTCGCCGCGCGCACAAATCAAATGAAAATACACTCGCTAAGGAGCGAGGCGGTTTTAACGGAGAAAATTTCTCGTTTAGACAAGGAAAAGCCCGCAGACAATCCAAGGACGGATTATCAAGGGCTTTGACGCAGTAAAAACCAAAATTTACCCGTTAAAACTTGTTCGAACTTGTAACAGCTCGCCTAAAATAAAAACGCGAATTTATTTCGGCGTTTTTTTTACGAGAGGTAAATATGGATAAATTTATGATAGACGGGGGAAGAAGGCTCTACGGCAGCGTTCGCCTGCAATCGGCGAAGAATTCCGTTCTGCCGCTCTTCGCCGCGTCTGTTTTAACGGAGAAACGCGTGATAATCCGGGAAACGCCTCCGATTTCCGACGCACTGTGCATGGCGCAGATCCTGCGCGAGCTGGGCGCGGAAGTGGAGTTTCGCGGGAACGACGTTGTGATAGACAGCGCAAACGCCTGTTGTCACGAAATTTCATCGAGTCTCACGAAGGAGCTTCGCTCCTCGGTGTTTATGCTCGGGTCGCTTTTGACGCGCTTCCATAAGGCGCAGATCGCATACCCCGGCGGGTGCGATATCGGACTCAGACCCATAGACCTGCACCTGAACGCATTAAAGCGGTTGGGCGTGGATATCAAGGAGCGGGACGGTTGCATTTTCTGCCATGCCGACACGCTGAAAGGTGCGGATATTTCGCTCGACTTTCCGAGTGTTGGCGCGACGGAAAATATCATGCTCGCCGCAGTCAAAGCAAAGGGACGAACGCTTTTGAGCGGCGCGGCGAAGGAGCCCGAAATCGTCGATTTGCAGAATTTCCTCAACGGCATGGGCGCAAAGGTTACGGGCGCGGGCACGGATCAAATCGAAATCGAAGGGGTCGAGAGCCTCGGCGGGATCACTTATAAGCCCGTCAAGGACCGTATCGAGGCGGGGACTTTCCTGATCGCGTGTGCGATATGCGGGGGCGAAGTGGAGGTCGTGGGCGTAAAAGCCGATTTTGTGGGAATACTTTTACATAAATTGCGTGAAAACGGTTGCAAAATACACGTAAAAAATGATAAAATAGTAATCGAGAGTAGCGGCAGGCTGAAATGCAACCGCAGAATCGAAACAATGCCCTTTCCGGGGTTTCCGACCGATTTGCAGGCGCAGATGACCGCGCTCAACGCAGTATCCTCGGGCGGTGCGCTCGTAGTGGAGAATCTGTTCGAAACCCGTTTCAAATACGTTCCCGAATTGAGAAAGATGGGAGCGGATATCGAGGTGAACGGCCGCAGCGCGTTCGTGCGCGGCGTGGAGCGGCTGAGAGGCGCGTCCGTGACCTCGGGCGATTTGAGAGGCGGTGCGGCGCTCGTTTTGGCGGCGCTCGGCGCGGAGGGAACGAGCGAAGTTCTCGATTTAAGCCATATCGACAGAGGATATTACGATTTACAGGGCAAGCTCAAAAGTTTAGGCGCTCAGATCAAACGCGTGCGCGTCTAACGACAAAATACATAGGAGATATACGAATGAAAAAAGCGCTCATTATGACTTCGGTCGCCTTCCTGTTGCTCCTTGCCGTAGTTGCGGCGGGGTTGAACGTGATTTTCACGGTTACGTATATCGACGCAAGTTTCTCTACGATTTCCGTTCAGGGAGAGGAAGAGGCGAAGGCGCTCAAAAAGGAACTCGACGAATTTGTGGGCGACAGCATGACCTTTCTCGATCTTTCCGATATCGAGGAAACGGTGGAAAAGTATCCCTGCTTCCGTGTGGAGCGCGTAAACAAAAAATTCCCCAAAACGGTGGAAGTCGTCGTCAAGGAGCGAAAGGAGCTTTTCGCCTACAAGACGGAGGACGGAAATTACGCCATGATCGATTCGGAGGGGCAATGTATCCGCGTGAGCGACGAGAACGTGTCGCGCACGGGCGGAGAGAATATTATTTTGAAGAATTTCCGCCTTAACGTAGAAGTAGGCGAGAGGGCGGAGGGAGATTATTTCGACGCGCTTTTGAAAACGTTTTCGGGGTTTGCGGCATACATAGCGGACGCCAGGACGAACATTCGTGAAGTGACGCTTCTCGGAAGCGGCGACGAGGAAAATCCCTTAACGAACCGCTTCAATATCGAAATGCAGGAAGGGGTTTTCGTAGAGCTGTACAATCCGCTCTCCTATGCGGAGGAAAAGGCAAAGCGCGCGATCGAGGAATACGATAAGCTCGGCGACGTTACGAGAATGTACGGCTGTATTACGGTCACGGAAGTGAACGGCGCACCGGGCACGATCAACGCGGCTTATATGCAGCACCGCGTCGAGCACGACGCGTAAATCGTCAAATTTATAAGGGACGCCTGCGGGCGTCCTTTTTTTGCGTTGATTTTTAAGTTTTGCAATATAATGGGGAAAGGGAAATTGTGAAAATCCCCGTATTCTGTTGACAAAATCAAGCGTGTTTGTTATAATAAAAAAAGAATCTATACAAAGGTCAAATATCATGGCGCAAAAAAGTGTGGCGGTACTCGATATCCGCTCGTCCGAGGTCACGGTTTTCGTCGGAGAACGCAGCGTAAACGATACGTTCGTCTTTAAGGCGAGCAGAACAGAGCCCTACGGCGGTTATGAAAACGGAGCGTTTTACAAAGAGAGTGACGGAAAAATATCCGATGCGATCCTTCGCGCGATTTCTGCGGTGGAGCAGGTCTGCGGCGAACGCTTGCGTACGCTCTACGTGGGCGTTCCGGGTGACTTTACGAAGGTGATCGCAAAGGAACAGGATCTGGGTTTCCCCAAAAAGCGTAAAATCATCGAAAAAGACCGCGCAACGCTCATAGAAGCGGGCAAGGAGCAGATAAAGGACTACCGCTTTATGCGTGCGTCGAGCATGATTTACGTGACCAACGACAAGCAGCGCGTCGTCGATCCCGTTGGGATTTCAACGGCGGGACTTACGGGTTGCATTTCTTATTTTTACGTCAGCGAATATTTCTGCCGGACGATCGAAGAGGTCGTGAAGGACTTGAAGATCAACTTGAAATATTTGCCCACACAGCTTGCGATGGCTTCCTATTTGATCCCTTCCGAAATGCGGGACGAATGCGCGCTCTTCCTGGACGCGGGAAATCTTTCGTCAACGCTGAGTATCGTATTCGGAAACGGCATAATGGCGCAGGAATCCTTCTCCGCAGGAAAAATACACGTCGCCTTTCTCGTGATGGAGAGGCTTCAAGTTTCCTACGACGTAGCGGTCGCGCTTTTACACAGGGTCAACCTGTTCGCAAAGCAGGAGGAGAATCAAGGGTATGCGCAGCTTCTCTACCGCGGCGATTCCTATGAGTACTCGCCCGCCCTGCTTGCAGAAACGGTGGAAGAGGGACTTGACAGGATCTGCGAAAGAGCGGAGGCATTTTTGGAAGAGTTCGACGAGCGGGAGCTCGATTATAAGCCGCTCTACGTTTCGGGAGAGGGACTTTTTGCGATCCGCGGTGCGATCGAGCATATCTCCAAACGGCTCAACCGTATTTTGGAGCCCGTAGCGCCCAATCTTCCTTACTACAACAAACCCGCCATGAGTTCGAGAGTGGCTCTTTGCGACATGGCTAGCGAGGACAACCGTAAGAGCGGTTTCCTCTATCGTATTTTTAACGGTTTCGGAGGTTAATTTTATGTACGAAGACAATTATTACGGACAAGCTCCCGTAAATCCCCGTCCGAACACGGAGGGGAAGGCTAAAATCAGAGTGATCGGCGTGGGCGGCGCGGGAAACAACGCCGTCAACCGCATGATAGACGCCGGTATCATGAGCGCGGAATATATCGTCGTGAATACCGACGCGCAGACGCTTGCGCTCAGCAAGGCGCAAAACCGCATTCAAATCGGCAGAGAGCTCACGAAAGGGCTTGGCGCGGGCGCAGACCCCGAAATCGGCAGGGCGGCTGCGGAGGAATCCGAGGCGGAGCTTGCCGCGGCAATCGAGGGAACGGACCTCTTGTTTATTACGACGGGCATGGGCGGCGGTACGGGTACCGGTGCAGCTCCCGTGATCGCAAAGATCGCAAAAGATAAAAAAATTCTCACGGCGGCAGTCGTTACGAAGCCCTTCGATTTCGAGGGCAAGCGCAGAATGGACAACGCCGTAAAGGGCATCGAGAACCTGAGAAAGTTCGTCGATACGCTCATCATTATTCCCAATGAAAAAATCAGCGAGGTCGTTCCCAAGAACGCGTCCTTCCCCGACGCTCTTAGGGTCGCCGACGAGGTGTTAAAGCAGGGTATTCGCGGGATCGCGGATCTCATTGTAACGCCCGCGCTTATCAACCTCGACTTCGCGGACGTCAGAACGGTGCTTAAAGACAGGGGACTCGCGCACATGGGCGTAGGCGTTTCCAAGGGCGAAAACCGTATCGTAGAGGCGGTGCGCCTCGCCGTAAACAGTCCGCTCCTTGAAACGACGATCGAGGGTGCTACGGGCGTTATCCTCAACGTCGTCGGCGGCAACGATTTAACGCTCGACGAAGTCAGAACGGCGGCGAAGCTCATTCATAGCGTCGTCGATTATTCCGCAAATATCATTTTCGGTGCGTGCATAGACCCGAAGATCCGCGACGAGGTGGAGGTAACCGTTATCGCAACGGGCTTCCCCGATACGGAAGAGGAATTGAATAAGCCGGAGACGGCGTCGCGTACGCAAATGCCGCTTCAATTTCCCGGACAGCCTAATATGCGCCCCCAACAGGCGGTGAGAGGCGACGATCAGCCGTTGCCTTATACGCAGAGGCCTTATTATATGCCTCCGCAAAGACCCGTCGTGCCGCCTCAGTCTGCGGCGCAGCCCTCGCAATACGCGGCGCAGCAGCCGTACGTGCCCAATTACGGGCAGCCCGTAACGCCGCAGCCCGCGCCCGTGAACGAAACCTATCACGCCGCGGACGATTTCGAAGCCGAAGAGGACGATACGAACGAGAGCGGCTACGCTTCGGACGAATCCAATCTTCCTCCCTTTGTAAGAAGAATGCTCAGAAAAAAGAAATAAACGGGAAGACGGCATATGAAAAAACTTACGCTGACGGAAGTGCAAGGCGCTCTTTTAGAGCTGTTAACGGACTTTGACCGTATCTGTAAAGAGCACGGACTCCGTTATTCTCTTGCCGCCGGAACGCTTTTGGGAGCAGTGCGACACAAAGGCTTTATTCCTTGGGACGACGACGCCGACGTCTGTATGCCCAGACCCGACTACGAAAAATTTTTGCAAATCATTGCGCAAGAGGGCGTTCTGCCCGAATATCTTACGTATTCCAAAGATCGTGGAAAGGGGACGTATTACTGTTTTACAAAAATTCTCGATAAAAGATACGCGCTCCGTTCACCCAATCACAGGGAAGTGAAGTATCTCTTTCTCGACATTTTCCCCGTTGACGGCTCGGCGGACACCAAAGAAGAGCGGGCGGCGCAATTCAAGAAAGAGCGCTCTTGGGTCGTGAAATCGGGTATCTGCCAATGGTATACGATGGACAGGTGGTGGGGCTTTATCGCCTATATCATCGGTTGGTGGTTCTATCTCGGATGCAATATTTTCGTCACGCGTTCCCGTTGCGTTGTAAAAATGAACGAGCTTGCGCAAAAATACGAGTTCGGTAAAACGGAATGGGCAGGCTGTCATAACTTCGGTTATCCTACCGAGCACGCTCCAACACACGTCTACGAGAACTACTGCGAGCTGGAATTCGAAGGAAGAAAGTTTATGGCGGTCAGCGACTGGGATACGCTTTTGGAAGCAACGTTCGGCAATTATATGCAGCTTCCGCCTGAAAAGAAACGCCGTTCCCGCCACTATATCAAAATTTATAAAAAGTAATAAAATCGGTTAGTGTAAAAGCAAGGATTAACGATCCTTGCTTTTGATATAATATACAATTTACAGTAATTTAGAGGCTAAAACGATTATGAAAAAACTTATAGCATATTGCGGACTTGATTGCGAAAAATGTGATGCAAGAATAGCTACGCTTAATAAAGATAATGCTTTACGCGAAAAGGTTGCGAAACTTTGGTCAGAGATGAATGGAGTAGAAATTACACCCGAAATGATAAACTGCGAGGGTTGTCGCGTGGACGGAGTCAAAACACCTTTTTGCGATAGCCTTTGTCCTATAAGACAATGTGCGCTCGGTAAGACTCTCGAAACCTGCGGCGACTGTTCGGCAATGAACGGCTGTCAAACTGTCGGTATGGTAATATCAAACAATGCCGAAGCATTGGGCAATCTTAATAGTAAAGATTAACCCAATAAATTTAAGACTTAAAAAAATTATAGCCCGCTAAACTTCGCAAGCGAAGATAGCGGGCTATATATTAGTACATCAATTAGTACATTCCGTCCATGCCGCCTGCGGGTGCAGGGGGAGCGGGAGGGGTGGGGATATCGGTCACGATCGATTCCGTCGTCAAAAGGGTGGAGGCGACGGAAGCCGCGTTCTGC
>JAIDSX010000155.1 GCA_029060985.1 Clostridia bacterium
GGGAGGGACGGGCTCTTCGGGCTTTTCTTCGTCGCCTTCTTTGCGGTCGTTATCGTCGGGCTTTTCGGGGATTTCGGGGCAATCGGGACAGCCGGGATCGACCGTAAAATCCGGATCGATGTCCTCCTGTAAGGATTTTTCCTCCTGTTCTAAGAGGCGTTGTTGCTGTTCCTGCCGTTGGCGTTCGCGGAGCTGGCGTTCGCGGCCGCGCATATCGCTTACGCTGTTGGTGCAGGCGCAAGCGCCCAAAAGAGTAAATGCGGATACCAAAATACAAGGAATGGTTTTCAGAATTCTTTTCATATCCGCAGTATGCGGAAAATAAAAGCGATTATTCCGCTTGATTTTTTTTTGAAACGGTGTTATAATCGAATCATCAAAATAAACCTGAACGGGAAGAGTCACTCTGACGGCAAAGGGCAAATACGAAAAGAGCGCTTTACAAAGGCGTATTTTTCCCTTGCTCCCGTTCGGGGCAAGGGGTTTTTATTATGGAAGAAAAACGGCTTGCGGTGCTCTCCGTTATGGCGGAAAACCGCGCTATGGCAGAAAAAATCAACGCCTATCTTTCGGAATACGGCGAATGTATCGTGGGCAGAATGGGAATACCGTACAGGGAGCGCGGCGTATTCGTCATGTGCGTCGTACTTGACGCGCCCGCAGCTTCTATCAACGCCTTGACGGGTAAAATAGGCTCGCTCGACGGCGTGACGGCAAAAACTTTATTCGGAAAAATTTAAGGAGAATATATTATGAAAAAATCACTCGGTTTTGCCGCGGTCTGCGCGGCGGCAGTTTTAACTACGGCGGCGTTTGCGGCTTGTAAGGAACAAGACGGCGGTAAATATTCGGTCTACTGTCCGGACGGTGCGCCCGCGCTCTCACTGTTAAACGGCATTTTAAAAGAGGACGAAACGTTTGAATACCACGTAATCGATTCCGGAACGGTGCAGGCGCAGGTGACGGGCGAAAATCCGAACGCCGATTTTTGCGTACTGCCCTTAAATCTTGCGAGCAAACTGCTCGGCACGGGAAGCAGCTATCAAATGCTCGGCACGGTGACGCACGGGAATCTATTCTTTTTAACGACGGGCGACAACGCCTTGCTTACCTCGGAAAATCTGACTTCTCTCGTCGGCAAGACGGTGGGGGCGGTGCAGCTTACGAACGTTCCCGGTCTCACCTTGCAGGTCGTTCTGAAACAAAATGATATTCCCTATCAAACGATAGAGAGTATGCAGGAGGAAAAGGCGGCGGATAAGGTCAACCTTTTGCAGATGGGTACGGACGCGACGAACGTCACGCCCGATCGCGGGTGCGACTATTACCTCTGCCCCGAGCCTGCCGTTGCGGCAAAAATAAAGGGCACGGCAAGCGCCCCCAAGCCCTTCAAACTCGCGGGGGATCTGCAATCTCTCTACGGCGGGGAAGAGGGCTATCCGCAGGCGGTATTGGTTGCGAAAAAGAGCGTGATCGAAAAGGATAAAGAGAGCGTTGATAAGCTCGTTTCCTATTTCAAGGGGAATGCAGAATATCTTGCGGGCGCGGAGACGGCGGCGGTGCTTTCGCTTCTTAACAGCGTGCGCACGGAGGGGCTTACGCCTGCGTTCAATCAGAATAACTTAAACGGTACGGTCATTCAAAACTGCTCCGTCCGTTATACGGAAGCGAAGGACTGCAAGAGTGCGGTCAACGCGTTCCTTGAAAAACTCATTGCGGTCAATGCGAACGCCGCTAATTCTGTTTCGGACGGCTTCTACTATCTCGGATAATGAAAAAATTTCGGCTCGACAAAAACATATTGTTTTCCCTTCTTTCGATAGCGTTCCTATGGCTCTTTTGGCTCATCGCATACTACTGCGTTAAGAACGAGTATGTGCTTCCGTCGATCGGAGCGACCTTTTCGGAAATGGGGAAACTGCTTGCAAGCGGGAGCTTTTGGACTGCGTTCGGGAATACGCTTCTGCGCACCTTCGGGGCGTTCGCGTTTTCCCTCGTGTTCGGAACTCTGCTTGCGGTAGCGGCGCTTTTGCATAAAGGCATCCGCGCTTTTTTCGCGCCGATCATTTCGATCCTGCGCACCGTGCCGACAATGGCGATCGTGCTCGTGCTGCTCCTGTGGACGACGCCCGCGTTTGCGCCCGTGGTGGTAAGCGTTTTGGTGCTCCTGCCTGCGGTGTACGCGGCGGTGCTCGCTTCGCTTGACGACGTGAAAACGCGCTACGACGAAATGGCGCGCGCCTATCGCGTAAGTTTGGGCAAGCGTATCACGCAGATTTATCTCCCGCTTGCCGCGCCTCCCGTCTTAAAGCAGGCGGGCGGTATCTTTTCTATGGGGCTGAAAATTACCGTTTCGGGCGAAGTGCTCGCTTCCACCTACCGCAGTCTGGGCGGGCTCATGCAGCAGGCAAAAGCGTTCGTGCAGATGCCCGAGCTTCTTGCTTTGACTATCTTAACGGTATTGATTGGCTTTGCGCTCGAAGGACTGTGCCTTTTAGCATATAAACTGATCGTGAGGTGGCGGGCATGAGAATCACAAACCTTACAAAGCGCTATAAAGATACGGTTGCGCTCGACAATATCAGCGTCGAATTCGAAAAGGGGAAGGTGACTGCGGTCTTAGGCGAGAGCGGCGCGGGCAAAACGACGCTTTTGAACGCGATCGCGGGGCTTACCCGTTACGAAGGAACGATCGAGGAAGCGGGGAACGTCTCCTATCTGTTTCAGGATTCCCGCCTTCTGCCGCACCTGAGCGCGGAGGGGAACGTAAAATTCGTTTTGAAAAAAGAGGAGCAGGGCAGGGCGGCGGAAATGCTCGCCCGCGTGGGACTTAGCGGCAAAGAAAAGCGCTATCCGCACGAGCTTTCGGGCGGGGAGCAGAGAAGGGTCGCAATCGCCCGCGCGCTCTTGTTTCCGCACGATACGCTCCTCATGGACGAGCCGTTTTCCTCGCTCGACCTGTCGTTAAAGCGCGATTTATTGTCGCTCGTCACCGAGCTTTGTTTAGAGAGAAAAGAGACGGTCGTATTCGTCACGCACGACGTGAGGGAAGCTGCGCTGTTTGCTTCCCGCGCTATCGTCATAAAGGGCGGGAAGGTCGTAGACGATATTCCCGTACCCGCGCCGTACCCGCGCGACTTCTTTACACGCTATCCGGAAGAGGAAGCGTTAGAAAAAATCCTCGTTTCCGATTGAATCACTTGCAATTTATCGGCAATTATTATATGATAGAAGTATGGAAGATAAGAAATTTGCACTTTTGATCGACGCGGATAACACGTCGAGTAAATACATCAAGACGATCGTAGACGAAATCACGAATTTAGGCGTTCCGACTTACCGCCGCATTTACGGCGACTGGACGAGTCCGAACTTGCAGGGCTGGAAGGATACGCTCCTCGAATATTCGATCACGCCCATGCAGCAGTACGGCTACACGACGGGCAAGAACAGCACCGATTCCGCGATGATCATCGACGCTATGGATATTCTGTATGCGGGCAATGTAGACGGCTTCTGTCTCGTCTCGTCGGACAGCGACTTTACAAAGCTCGCCATGCGGCTAAGGGAAGCGGGGAAAACGGTCATCGGCATGGGCAAACAGCAGACGCCCCGTCCCTTCGTGACCGCTTGCAATCAGTTCAAGTACCTCGACCTTCTCTCCAAAGAGGCGCAGGAAGAAAAGAAGGCAACCGTCAAAAAGACAACGAAGAAAGCGACTCCCGCAGACGGCAAAAAGAAAACCAACCAAAAGCTCGTCGATTCCATCTGCAAGATCATCGAGGCAAATTCCAACGACGACGGGTGGATGTACGCCGCAAAGGTGGGGAAGCTCCTGCAAAAGAAGTACCCCGATTTCGATTGCCGCAACTACGGCTATAAAAAGTTTGCGCTTTTATTGGAGGGCTTGGGCTTCGAAACGCGCAAAGAGCCCGGCGTAGACGATCCGAACGCCTGCGAGGTTTATGTAAAAATTAAGGAATAACAATATGTGGTTTGACGAAAGCGTAATTTATCAAATTTATCCGCTTGGATTTTGCGGTGCGGAGCGCGAGAACGATTTTAAGGAAACGCGCCACCGCCTTGATAAAATCAAAAACGAAATTCCCAAAATCAAAGAGCTCGGCGTAAAGGCCGTGCTTTTTAATCCTCTGTTCGAGAGCGAACGGCACGGCTACGATACCGTCGATTTTTTCAAGATCGACCGCCGTCTCGGCACGAACGAAGAGTTCAAGGAGCTCGTCTCCGAATTTCATAAGGCGGGAATCCGCGTTATCTTAGACGGCGTGTTCCACCATACGGGGCGGGAGTTTTTCCCGTTCAGGGAAGTAAGGGAGAAGCGCGAGGGCACGGACTACCGTTTTTGGTTTAATATCAACTTTTACGGCAACTCCGCCTATAACGACGGGTTTAACTACGATAACTGGGAAGGGCATCCCGAGCTCGTCAAGCTGCGCCTTGAAAATAACGATTTAGTCAATTATTTAATGGAAGCGGTGCGCTTCTGGCTCAAAGAGTTCGATATCGACGGGCTTCGCCTCGACGTCTGTTACAGCCTGCCCTATTGGTTTTTGGAGCGCCTCCGCGCGGAATGCGCCTTGAAGCCCGATTTTTATCTCGTGGGCGAGGTCATTCATATCGGGAATTTCCGCGAAGCGATCAGTCCCAACCGCCTCGATTCCATTACCAATTACGAGTGCTATAAGGGGCTCGTATCGGCGTTCAATTCGGACAACCTCTTTGAAATCGAGCATTCGCTCACGAGGCTCTTCGGCAGGGAGCAGTGGTGTCTGTATACGGGGAAAAATTTGCTGTCCTTTGCGGACAACCACGACGTGCCGCGCCTCATGACGCAGCTTCAAGACAAACGTAAAATATTTGCGCTCTATACGGTGCTGTTTACGATGCCCGGTATTCCCTGCGTTTACTACGGCTCGGAATACGGCAAAGAGGGCGGAAAGGGGGACGGCGATATCCACCTGCGCCCCGCGATCGAGGAGATCGATAAAACCGCGTATCCCGAACTGTTCGGGCATATCCAAAAGCTGTGCGGTATCCGCACCTCGTCCCGCGCGCTTGCCTACGGCGCTTACGAGAAGAAGGTGTTGCAGAATAAATTTTTCTGCTTTCAGCGCGCGGCGGAAGGGGAAACAATCTTTACGGCGGCGAACATTTCGGATAGCCCCGTGACCTTCTACGTTTCAGAAGGGGAGGGGGACGACCTGCTTTCGGGCGAAACGCTTTCTCTACGCGAAGTAACCCTTGCTCCATTCTCGTCGAGAGTGATAAGAAAAAAATAATATAAAAAGCCCGCTCGTTGAGCGGGCTTTTTTTGTTGTAATTATTCTGCGGCGGCAGCGGTCTCTTGTTCGAGCTCGTCCGCTTTTACAAAGGGAACTCTCGTCTCTTCGCTGACGGCACTGTCCGCAATCTTCTTAATGTAAGAGCGGCGGCGCTTGTGCAGAACGGGGTTGAAGTTCTTCCACTGGTTGAGAATGTTGTAGTTGTAGGTGAGCATCAAATTGGTTTCGGCGTATTTTGCCGTGCCATCGGTCAAAAGCTGCGACATTTTATAGAACAACGCGTGGCTGATACCGGAGTGGCGGTATTCGGGCAGAATGCCGATCAGCGCCAAATCGATGGATTCGGGCTTCTTCACGGCGTGCAGTACTTTGAAAATGGTGGAAAGCGTGAGCTTTCCGCCCGACTTTTGGAGCGCCTTTCCGAATCCGGGGAAGCAAAGCCCGAAACAGACGGGGCGGTCGTTTTTATCGAGAATGACGGCAACGTATCTTAAATTGATGATGAGAGCGAAATCCTTCATAATGGACTTCTTCATCTTTTCCGTAAAGGGAACTGTGCCGTAAATGTGGGCGTAGGTTTCGTCGATAATGTTAAAGAAGTCGTTTGCGTACTTCTTTAAGAAATCTTTGGTGTTTTTTGCCTCTCCGAAGTGGAATCCGCCGCGCTCCATCGCCTTGTCGGATACGCGCTTCATCTTTTCCATATATTCGGGATCGGGCGCGGTCAAGCGGTATTCCACCCACTCGACTTCCTTCTCGAATCCGCAGCCGGTAACGAGCTTTTCGTAATAGTCGTAGTTATACTGTTCCTCAAAGGTATTGAGCTGGTCGAAGCCCTCGACGAGCAGTCCCTCGCGCTCCATATCGGAATAGTTCAAAGGTCCGACGAGCTCCTGCATTCCCTTTTCTTTCGCCCAGTTCTCGACGGCGGAAAAGAGTGCGGTTGCAGCTTCCTGATCGTCTAAGCAATCGAAGCGCGTAAAGCGGACGCGCTTTTGTCCCCATTTTTCGTTGCTTGCCTTTTGTAAGATTCCCGAAATCCTTCCCACAACTTTCCCGTCGCGGTAGGCGAGATAGAACACAGATTCCGCCTGATCGCAGTAGTCGTGGTTGTTCCCGAACAGCTTTTTCTCGTTGGAATAGATAGGGGGAACGAAATAGGGATTCCCTTTATATAACTTTAACGGAAAATCCAAGAACTCTTTTGCTTGTTTCCGCGTTTTGACTTCTTTTATTTCAATCATAACATACTCCCTCGTAGGTATGTACCGATTATATTACATATATTAAGTTTTGTCAACAATATTTATGACATTTACACATTTTGGATTCCTGTAAAATTTTTGAAAAAATTTGCGTTAAAACAGTTGACAAAGGAGTAAGCAAGTGATAAAATCATATCAAGTTCGCAATAGCGAACTAATTTTAAGGATTTAAGTTCGCAATGCCGAACCAAAGTTGGGGAAGGCAGGCGGACAATTTTTAAGGACGTAAGTTCGCGTATGCGAACTTCAAAAAAAGGACGGAGGAAAATGATATGCCGTTAATGCTTGCACCCGCAAACCAAGCGGTAAAAATCGTAAAAATCGTGGCGGACGAACAAACGAAAAAGCACCTTCAAAACCTCGGCGTATTGGTAGGGGCGGACATCACGGTGTTTTCCGCTTCGGGCGGCAGCGTTATCTGCCTTGTTAAGAGCGGCAAGCTCGCGCTCGATCGGGCGGTCGCGTCGCATATCTTTGTCGCATAAAAATCGGTAAAAAAAATTTTTAGGAGCATATATGGTTAAGAAACTGAGTGAATTCAAAGTGGGGGAGCGCGGCGTCATTAAAACGGTCGCGGGCGAAGGTATGATTCGCCGCCGCCTCTTCGACATGGGCGTAACTCCCGGCGCGGACGTCTATTTGAGAAAAAAAGCGCCCCTCGGCGATCCTCTCGAAGTGACGATAAGAGGGTATGAGCTGACTCTCCGCAAGACGGAGGCGGACTCAGTTAGCATGGAGGTCAAGGAATGAAACATTTTGCATTGGCGGGCAACCCCAACTGCGGCAAGACGACGCTCTTCAACCTTTTGACGGGCTCGACCGCGTACGTGGGCAACTGGCCGGGCGTTACGGTGGATAAGCGTGAGGGCACTTATAAAAAGGGGGAAGAGCCCGTAAAGATCGTCGATCTTCCGGGGATATATTCGCTTTCGCCCTACACGCCCGAGGAAGTCGTTTCGCGCAACTTTATTTTGGACGAAAAGCCCGAATGCGTCATCAACATCGTGGACGCGACGAACTTGGAGCGCAACCTGTATTTGACGACGCAGCTCATGGAAATCGACGTTCCCATGATCATCGCGCTCAACATGATGGACGCAGTCGAAAAGAACGGCGACAGGCTGGACGCGGAGGAGCTTGAAAAGAAGATCGGTGTTCCCGTCGTCAAGATTTCCGCCCTGAAAGGGGAGGGGATCAAGGAGCTCATGGACAGGGCGATCAAGTGCTCGAAAGAGCAAAGAAAGGGCGAAACGGTGTTAAAGGATTCGCCGATCGCGCATCTTATCCGCGACGTTTCGATTGCGCTAAGCGCGCAGAAGGACGTGAACGCGCCGCTCTTCCACGCGGTGAAGCTGTGCGAAATGGACGAAATCGAAGCAAAGGCGCACGAAGAACTCGTGCCTATGGTAGACGCGTTCAAGGCGACCTTCTCGGACGACACCTTCGGCACGGACTTCGAGGCGATCGTCGCCGACGCGAGGTATAAATACATATCTGCGAATTATTCCTCCGTGTTGGAGCGTAAGAATAGAGCGGGTGAAAAGCTGACGAAATCGGATAAGGCGGATAGGGTTTTAACGCATAAAATCTGGGGTATCCCGATTTTCATCGTCATATTGTTTGCGATTTTCCATTTGACCTTTTCGGAAAACCTGTTATATCTGAACGGGTTTACAAGTAGCATGGCTTGGATGCCCACGCTCGAAGAGCTCGGCATGGATACGGAAAACGTGGGTGTACAGCTCTTAGCTTGCTTCTACGACGGAACGCTGTTCTCACCGGGCGTCATGCTGCAAAATATCATGGGCTGGCTCACCGACCTCGTCGGCATGGGCTTGGAGGCGGCTTGCGCAAACGCACCCGAATGGCTAAGCGGCTTTATCGTGAACGGCGTATGGGAAGGGCTTGCGGCAGTTCTCAGCTTTGTTCCTCAGATTTTGGCGCTTTTCCTGTTCTTCTCGATTTTGGAGGACAGCGGTTACATGGCGCGTATCGCGTTTATCCTCGACCGCATTTTCAGAAAGTTCGGTCTTTCGGGCAGAGCGTTCATGCCCATGATCATGGGCTTCGGCTGTTCCGTTCCCGCGTTCATCAATACGCGAACGCTTGCCGATGAGCACGAGCGCACGGCGACGATACGGGTGATCCCGTTCTTCTCGTGCGGAGCAAAGCTCCCCATATTAACGGCGATTTCGGGCGGAATTTTAGGTGCAGTGGACGCACCCAACGTCGATTTGATCGTACTCGGAATGTATCTTTTGGGAATCATCGTGGCGATCGCGGCGGTCATTTTAATGCGTTCCACGACCATGCGCGGTAAAGTTCCCCCGTTCATTATGGAGCTTCCCGCCTATCATAAGCCGCTCTTCAAGGGCTTGATGATCCACCTTTGGGATAAACTCAAACACTTTATCAAGAAGGCGTTTACGATCATTCTCGCCTCGACGATCATTGTTTGGTTTTTGTCGCATTTCAGTTGGAGCTGGCATTACCTTGCCGACGAAGAAATGAGCGAAAGTATTCTTGCGAGCCTCGGTATGCTGATTCAGCCCATTTTAACGCCGATTGGCTGCGGCTCGCAGCTTACGAAGTACGGCTGGGTGTTTGCGGTTGCCGCCGTCACGGGACTCATTGCCAAGGAGAACGTGATTGCGACCTTCTCCGTGCTGTGCGCGACGATCGCGGCGGGCGCGGGCGTGGAGTTCGAAGCAACCGAAGAGGGCGTTACGGAAATTATATTCCTCATTCAACAGACGGGTATCACCGTTCCCGCATTGATCGCGTTTATCGCGTTCAATATGCTCACGATTCCCTGCTTTGCGGCTTGCGCCACGGCAAGGGCGGAGCTTCCCAAGGGCAAGTTCAAGTGGACGCTTCTCTTCTGGGTAGCGGCGAGCTATCTTGTGAGTACGGCGATTTACTTGATGGGCAGTTGGTGGTGGACGGCGTTCATCGTTGCGGCAGTTTTGGCTGCGGCAATCACGGGAATTGTGCTTTGGAATAAAAAGCACCCGTGGAAGGAAAAGGAAGTAGCGGCAACGGAAGCCGCGGGCGAAGTCGCAAACGAGGCGGCTGTCACGGAAGATAACGAAACGGATAAAGAGGAGTAACCCATATGAATTGGTATGAAATTTTGGTGATCGTGCTTGCGACGGCGTTCGTTGTGGGCGTGTGCATATGGCAGATCATCCGAAAGAAAAAGGGGAAAGGCGGTTGCGACTGCGGCTGTACTACTTGCGCGCATTGCTCCCGCTGTAAACCGAAAGGGGATTCCGGCGAAAGCAAAAAACCCGAATAAAACAGATCATACAAAAACCTCTATCTATAAGTTATTGCCCGCCGTGCTTGCACGGCGGGCAATAACTTTACGGGGAAAAGAGTACAAAATAGCAAAAAATGTTAAAAAAAGCAAAAAAAAGAGGACAAACGGTTGTGAATAGATATTGACAAATATTTATAAAAGATGTACTATAATAATGTATCACTGTATACGGCATACTATAATGT
>JAIDSX010000156.1 GCA_029060985.1 Clostridia bacterium
TTCTCGCACCCGTGAAATCGGGAACGGAAATTGCTTTAACGATCTTGCCTTGGAACGCCGTAAATTCGCTTTTTGCAAACAGGTCGGTAACGTCTTTGATGATAAGCGGGTTTCTTAAATCGGGCTTGTCCGAGCCATACGTTTCCAAAGCCTCGCGGTAAGGGATACGGCGGAAAGGCGGCTTGTCCGCTTGCTTTCCCGAAAACTTTGCGAACACGGGCGGAAGCACGCCTTCCAAAACCTCGAACACGTCCTCCTGCGTTGCGTAGGCAAGCTCGATATCGAGCTGATAGAATTCTCCGGGGGAGCGGTCTGCACGCGCGTCCTCGTCGCGGAAGCAGGGAGCGATCTGGAAGTAGCGGTCGAAGCCCGAGCACATTAAGAGCTGTTTATACTGCTGGGGTGCTTGCGGAAGCGCGTAGAACTCGCCGGGATAGAGGCGGCTGGGCACGATATAGTCGCGCGCGCCCTCGGGCGACGAGCTCGTCAAAATGGGAGTCGTGATTTCATAGAAGCCCCGTTCCGTCATGAGCTTTCTAAGCTCCGCAACGATTTTGGAACGCAGAATGATTTTATCGCGCACCGCGCTGTTTCTCAAATCGAGAAAGCGGTAGCGAAGGCGGATATCCTCGCCCGCGTCGAGGGAGTGATTGACCTCGAAGGGCAACGCCTGCACCGAACGTCTGCCGAGTACCTCCACCTTTTCGGGAATGATTTCGATAAGTCCCGTGGGGAGTTTTTCGTTGGGTGCGGAGCGGAGCGCAACCGTCCCCTCTACGCTCACGGTCGATTCGGTGGGGATATCCCTTAAAGCCGAAAGGCAGGGCTCTTCCGTCGCGACGACCTGCGTCGTGCCGTAGAAGTCGCGAAGGACTGCAAAGAGCACGCCGCCCTTGTCGCGCTTACTGTCGAGCCAGCCCGAAAGTTTTACTTTTTTGCCTGCGTCCTCTTTGCGAAGCTCCCCGCAGGTGTGCGTTCTAAAAAACATAGTTTTTCCTCTGAAAGCGTTTTCTTATATTTTAACTTTTTATAAAAGCAATGGCAAGTTTTCTATCTTAAAATCACAAGTTTCTTTTTCGCCCGCGGGATCGCGGTGTACAGCCAG
>JAIDSX010000157.1 GCA_029060985.1 Clostridia bacterium
CGTTTGAACTGCTTGCGGTCAAGTTTTTCGGATTCGATCAAGCGACCGGGTACGAATCGGTGATGCAGTACTTCCACTACGTTTTGTGGCTGGGGGGAGCTGCGATCTTCGTCGCATACGATATTTTAATGTTTCTCTGTCAGCATTCCGTGAATGCGCTCATCAAGCGGATTCGGAGGTAATATGAAAAAGAACGATTTGATCACCGTCACTTGCGAACGGCTGGGCTCGAACGGCGAGGGAGTGGCTTCTTTCGAGGGAACGACTATTTTTGTTCCCGAGCTTCTTACGGGGGAGAGGGCGCTTGTAAAAGTACTTGCCGTCAAGGACAAAATCGCCTACGGAAAGGTGGAAGAACTCTTTACGCCTGCGGAAGCGCGCGTGCGTCCCGCCTGCGCCGTGTTCGGGAAGTGCGGCGGCTGTCAGCTGCAGCATATCCGCTACCGCGACCAGCTCGTCTTTAAGACGGAGCTTGTCAAAAACACGCTCAAAAAAATCGGCGGGATATCGGCGGAAGTTTCGCCTTGCATAAGGAGCGATAAGGAGTACGGCTACCGCAACAAATTGATTCTTCCCATCGGGCAAAGTGACGGAAGAACGGTTGTCGGTTTCTATGCGGAGCGTTCGCACAGGATCGTCGAAACCAAGGAATGCCCCATTACGGAGTGGGCGGATAAAATCATTTACGCCGTGAAAAATTTTGCGGAAAAGTGCGGGCTTGACGGCTACGACGAGGAGACGGGCAAAGGACAGCTCCGCCATATCGCAGTCAGACAGCTCGGCAAAAAGTTTATCGTCGTGCTCGTCGTCACCGAAGATATCAAGGGCGTGGACTATTTCGTTTCGCTTTTGGACGGTATCTTTAAGGAATACAGCTTTTTCCTGAATTTCAATGAGCAAAAGACGAACGTCGTGTTCGGCAAGGAATACCGCCTTGTCAAGGGCGTTTCCACTTATACCGCGGAGGAGGCGGGGATTTCTTACGAAGCGGGCGCGGAGACCTTTGTGCAGGTCAACGAGAACGTGCGCAAAAAGTTATACGAAGCCGCGCTTTCACTCGTCGGCGAGGACGAAATAGTGATTGACTGCTATTCGGGCGGCGGCTTACTGACCGCTATGTTTGCGAAGAAGTGCAAAAGAGCGTACGGAATCGAGCTTATTAAAGAGGCGGTGGAGTGCGCCGACCGGCTCAAAGCGGCGAACGGATTGAGCGGTAAAATGTTCAATATCACGGGACGGGTGGAAGAGGAACTCCCCGCGATTTTACATAAGGAAAACGGCGCAACCGTAACGCTCGACCCGCCCCGCGCGGGCGTAGACAGAAGCGTCATTTCCGCGCTTCTCGAAAGCGATATCAAAAAGATCGTGATGATCTCGTGCAATCCCGCAACGCTTGCACGCGATTTGGGACTTCTCACGGGCACGCTTGTTTGGGACGAAAAGGGCAATCTTGTAAAAGCCGCCGCCCCGAACGGCAAATACGAAATCCTTTCCGTTCAGCCCTTCGATATGTTCCCGCAGACCAAACACGTCGAGACGCTTGTTTCGTTACGGCGGAAATAATTTTACCCGACAAAACGATAAATACTTTCCACACAGGGCAATATGTGCTATAATAATTTGGCGTAGATAATCGCAAAGATTTTTTGAATTTCAAATAAGGAGTAAAAAAATGGCTAATCGAATCGTATTGAATGAAACAAGTTATCACGGCGCGGGCTGTATCAAGGAAATCGCCCTTGAAGTTCAAAGAAGAGGACTCAAAAAGGCGTTCGTATGTTCCGACCCCGACCTTGTGAAATTCAAGGTAACGGATAAAGTATTAAACGTATTAAAAGGCGCAAATCTTGCTTACGAGCTTTACAGCGATATTAAGCCCAATCCCACGATCGAGAACGTACAGTCGGGCGTTGCGGCTTATAAAAAGAGCAAGGCGGATTATATTATCGCAATCGGCGGCGGCTCTTCCATGGATACCGCAAAGGCGATCGGCATTATCATCAACAACCCCGAATTTGAGGACGTGCGCTCTTTGGAGGGCGTTGCGCCTACGAAGAAACCGAGCGTTCCTATTATCGCCGTCCCGACTACGGCGGGCACGGCGGCGGAAGTTACCATCAACTACGTAATCACCGACGTGGAGAAGAAGCGTAAGTTTGTCTGCGTGGACGTTCACGATATTCCCGTCGTCGCAATCGTTGACAGCGATATGATGAGCACGATGCCCAAGGGCTTGACCGCTTCCACGGGTATGGACGCGCTCACGCACGCAATCGAGGGTTATATCACGAAGGGCGCGTGGGAAATGACGGATATGTTCCACTTAAAGGCGATCGAGATCATTGCAAGAAGTTTGCGCGGCGCGGTGAACGGCGAAAAGGAAGGCAGAGAGGGAATGGCACTTGGGCAATACCTTGCGGGAATGGGATTCAGTAACGTGGGGCTCGGAATCGTTCACTCGATGGCGCACGCGCTCGGCGCAGTGTACGATACGCCGCACGGCGTTGCAAACGCAATCCTTTTGCCCACGGTCATGGCATATAACGCCGAGGCGACGGGCGAGAAGTACCGCGATATCGCAAAGGCAATGGGCGTTCAAAACGTAGACAAAATGACTTTGGCGGAAGCAAGAAAAGCCGCTTGCGACGCGGTTGCTAAACTTTCCAAGGACGTAGGTATTCCGCAGTCCTTAAAAGGTATCGTCAAGGAAGAAGATATCGATTTCCTTGCCCAGTCCGCAATGGACGACGCTTGCCGCCCCGGTAACCCCAAAGACCCTACGAAAGAAGATATTATCAATTTGTATAAGTCTTTGCTTTGAAAAAATTTGATTTTTCATGAGGCAACAATCAAAGGGAAGTTCAGAATATGAACTTCCCGTCTTTGTTTCGCCGGCGTTTGCCTTGTTGGATCGTATTCCGTACGAAGAGGAAATTTAGCCTTTGATTTAGAAATTATATAAGAGAAGATTTATTATAGGAGAAGATATGTTTGACGTAATCGTAATCGGCGGAGGGGTCGTCGGCGGCACAATTCTCAGGGAGCTCACGAAATACTGTTTGAGCGTTTGTCTCTTGGAAAAAGAGGGCGACGTCTCGATGGGACAGAGCAAGGCGAACAGCGGGATCGTGCACGCGGGATTCGACGCGCAAGAGGGAACGCTTAAAGCAAAGTTCAACGTGCTCGGCAATCAAATGATGTTCGGGTACGCGAAGGAGCTTGGGGTAAAGTGCATTCAGAACGGCTCACTTGTGGTCGCCTTTTCCGAAGAAGAGAAAGAGACGCTTACTGCGCTCAAAGCGCGGGGAGAGAGAAACGGCGTTAAAAATCTTAGGATTGTCGATAGAGAAGAGTTAAAGCGTTTAGAGCCCAACGTATCGGATAAAGCGGTTTGTGCGCTTTATGCGCCTACGGGCGGGATCGTCTGCCCGTACGAGCTTACGATTGCCGCAATCGGGAACGCGATGGACAACGGCGCGGGGCTCTTTACCGATTTCGAAGTGGAAAAGATCGTGCGTGAAAAAGATTGCTTCCGCGTTACGTCGCGCGACGGAAAGGAAGTGAAAGGAAAACTCGTTATCAACTGCGCGGGCTTGGGCACGGAAAGGGTTGCGCGGGCCGCAGGGGATCACAGTATTCATATCGGCGCGCGGAAGGGCGAATACATACTGCTCGACAGAGAGAGCGGCGATTTGGTTTCGCACACGCTGTTCTTTACGCCCACGAAACTTGGAAAGGGGATTTTAGTTTCTCAGACCGTCGATCAAAATATCATCCTCGGTCCGACCGCGGAAGAGAACGAGCTCACCGAAACGAGCGCAATAGGACTTGCGGCGGTCGAGAGCAAAGCTAAGGAAATGTGCCCGAGCGTTCCGCTTTATAATGCAATCACTTCCTTCGCGGGCGTGCGTGCCTATTCCGACAGACACGATTTTGTCATTGAAGAGAGCAAGGAGGTTGTAGGGCTTATTCACTGTGCGGGGATAGAATCGCCGGGGCTCACTTCTGCGCCTGCAATCGCGGAGTACGTCGTAAAGGAGCTCGTGGGGGCGCATATCGCTCTTGAAAAGAATCCTTCCTTTAACGGACACAGGGAATCTGACTACTTCTTCAAAGAGCTTTCCACGGAAGAGAAGAACGAGTATATTAAAAACAATCCCGCATACGGAAAGATCGTCTGCCGCTGCGAGCAGGTCACCGAGGGAGAGATCGTACGGGCGATCAAGACCAATCCCCCCGCGAGAGATGTCGACGCAGTCAAGCGCAGAACGCGTTCGGGCATGGGCAGATGTCAGGGCGGCTTCTGCCAGCCTCACGTAGCGGAGATACTTGCAAGAGAACTGAATATCCCGTTTGAAGAGGTTACGAAATGCGGGAAGGGGTCGAATCTTGTGACGGAGGAATGCAAATGAAAAAGAATTACGATATCGTCGTGATCGGCGGAGGACCTGCGGGGCTTGCCGCGGCAGTAGCGGCTTACGACAGCGGCGTAAAGGACGTTTTGATTTTAGAGCGGGAAGAAAAGACGGGCGGGATTCTCAATCAGTGCATTCACAACGGATTCGGTTTGACGCGCTTTAAGGAGAGCCTTTCGGGACCCGAATATGCGGCGCGGTTTATTGAAGAAGTGGAAAAGCGCAAAATCGAAGTCGTTACCCAAACGACCGTTCTGTCTCTTTCCAAAGAGAAAGAAATCACTGCAATCAATGCAAAGGACGGCGTGTTTACGGTAAGCGCAAAAGCGGTCATATTAGCAATGGGTTGCAGAGAGCGGAGCAGGGGCGCTTTGAATATCGCGGGGAGCAGACCCGCGGGGATTTATTCGGCGGGCACGGCGCAGAAGTACGTCAATATCAAAGGCTACCTTCCGGGAAAGAACGTCGTCATTTTGGGTTCGGGGGATATCGGGCTTATCATGGCAAGGCGTATGACCCTGGAGGGTGCGAAGGTGCACGCGGTGTGCGAGATCATGCCCTATTCGAGCGGATTAAAGCGCAATATCGCGCAGTGCCTTGACGATTTTGGGATTCCGCTCTATCTCAATCATACGATTACGAAGATCGAGGGAAAGGAGCGCGTCACGGGCGTCGTCGTATCGAGGGTGGACGAAAACAAGAAACCGATCGTGGGAACGGAGATTCATTTCGATTGCGATACCGTGCTTTTCTCCGTAGGTCTTATTCCCGAAAACGAGCTTACGAAAGGCGCGGACGTTCCGCTCTCCCCAAAGACCAAGGGCGCGGCGGTCTATCAGAACCGCGAAACGGAAGTGAGCGGAATATTCGCCTGCGGGAACGTGTTGCAGGTGCACGACCTTGTTGACTTCGTTTCGGAGGAAGCGGAGCTTGCGGGGCTCTCCGCCGCAAGGTACGTAAAAGAGGGCACGAAGCCGCACTGCGGAATCGAAGTTGTGAACGGCAAAAATATCAATTACGTGCTTCCGCAAAAAATCGATCAAAATATCGAAGGGGACGTCAAGCTGTTCTTCCGCGTAAGTAATACGTTTAAGAATTGTACCGTCAAAGTCGAGTGCGGCGGCAAGACAATCATAGAGCGCAAAAAGCGGATCGTAGCGCCCGGAGAAATGGAAACGCTTGTTCTTAAATACGAAGAAATCAAAAAGGCGCAAAGTCCTATTACGGTATCCTTGGAGGTGGGCGAATGAACACGAAAAATCTGACCTGTATCGAGTGTCCCATGGGTTGCTCTATCGAGGTGGAAACGGAAGGGGATAAAGTTATTTCGGTAAAGGGAAACACCTGCCCGCGCGGAAAGCTGTATGCGGAAAACGAGGTGGTGTGCCCGCGGCGGGTGATCACATCCACCGTCCGCGCAAAGAACGGCGTGATGATTCCCGTAAAGACGAACGCGCCCGTGAAAAAATCTGAAATGTTCGAAGTGATGAAAAGAATCAACGCGCTTCACCCCGAACTGCCCGTGCGTATCGGTGATGTTCTTTTGAAAAATATTACGGAGAATATCGATCTCGTTGCGACGGGGAATTTTGAAAAGTAAGAAATATGTTAGACTACTTTGGCAAAAACGCCGACGCGCTCAAACATAAAAAATTATTTCTGTTCGACATGGACGGAACGATATACGAAGAAAACGCGTTGTTTGACGGCGTTTTGGAACTGCTTGACGGAATCGTAAAGTCCGGCGGTAAGTACGTCTTTATCACAAACAACTCTTCGAAATCGGTCATGGATTACGTGAAGAAAGTCCGCAAAATGGGCGTTAAAGGCGGCGCGGAGAATTTCTTTACTTCGGGACAGGCGGCGATCATGCTGTTAAAAGAGAAATTCGGCAACCGTTTGATTTATGCGCAGGCGACGAAATCCTTTTATAAAGAGCTGAAAAAGAGCGGTCTGAACGTCACGAAACGCTATACGGAGAATGCGGCGGCCGTTCTCGTCGGCTTCGATCCGGAGCTTTCGGGAAAGAAACTTCGCACGACCTGCGAAATTTTGACGAAATGCGATATTCCTTACTACGCAACGAATCCCGATTGGGTTTGTCCCGTTGACTTCGGCTATATTCCCGATTGCGGAAGTATGTGCTTCGGCATCGAGAAGGCAACGGGGAAGAAGCCTGTTTTTATCGGAAAACCCGAGCCTACGATGATCAATACCGTTATGAAAAAGTTCGGTATGACAAGCGAACAGACGCTCGTTCTCGGCGACAGGCTCTATACCGATATTGCTTCGGGCGTCAATGCGGGAGTGGATACCGTGTGCGTATTGAGCGGCGAAGCGACGCTTGACGATATCGAGGCGAGCGAAATAAAACCGACGTTCGTTTTCAAGAGCGTAAGCGAAATACGAACGGAGTGCGGAAGCGGCACAATCGGAAAATAAGGTTGCCGAGCGGGCAAAAAATATTGTGATATGATCTAAAAAAGGAGTTAATATGGATAAGGAAAAATTGAACGTATTCCCCGTAGGAGATAAGAACGACGCATACGCAAAATACTTTATCGGGCAAAGCTATCTGAATATGCTTTCTACCGAGCAGGTCGTGATCGGCAACGTTACGTTTGAGCCGCGTTGCAGAAATAACTGGCATATCCATCACGCAGAAAAGGGCGGCGGGCAAATCTTGCTTGTCACCGCGGGCAGGGGCTGGTATCAGGAATGGGGCAAACCGCCGCGCGCGTTAAAGGTGGGCGACGTCGTCAACATTCCTGCAAACGTAAAGCATTGGCACGGCGCGGCAAAGGATAGTCTTTTTCAGCACCTTGCGATAGAAGTTCCCGCAGAGAGCGGCAAAACCGAATGGTGCGAGCCCGTCACCGACGAAGAATACGGCAGATTAGAGAGCTGATAAGATCTGAAAATACGAAAAAAGGAGTCAATATAATGAAAAAAATTATCGTGGTAACAAGTTCGCCGAGGAAGGGCGGCAATTCCGAAACGTTGGCGCAAAAATTTGCGGAGGGCGCAAGGGCGGCGGGGAACGACGTGCAGTTCGTTGCCGTGCGCGATCTTGGCTTAAAGTTCTGTACGGGCTGTATGTATTGCAGTACGCACGACAAGTGCGTGCTTGACGACGGCATGAACGCGCTGTACGAAAAATTCCAGAACGCCGACGTCCTCGTTTTCGCAACCCCCGTGTACTATTACGCGGTTTGCGGACAGCTCAAAACGTTTCTCGACAGGCTGAATCCGCTCTATCCCCGCGAAAACAAATTCAAGGATGTATACCTGCTTGCAACGGCGGCGGAGGACGAGGAGAGCGCGATGGACGGTGCGGTCAAGGATATTCAGGGCTGGATCGACTGCTTTGAAGGAGTATGCTTAAAGGGCGTTATCCGCGGTATCGGCGTAACGGATAAGGGAGAAATCAACAATACTGCTTTCCCCGAAAAGGCGTACGAGCTCGGCAAAAACGCGTAACGGTTCCTTAACGGCAGGGGAAAGAGAAAAGATATTTCAGATGTCATGCGGTGAAGCGATTCTTGACTTCATGAAAAAACGGTTTATAATAAAATAAAAAAGGAGAAACGTTATGAACGATTTTATCTATCACAATCCCGACAAAATTTACTTCGGTAAAAGCGCGCTGAATTACCTTGGCGCGGAGCTCAAAAAATACGGTAAGAAGGTCCTGCTCGTTTACGGCGGCGGCTCTATCAAGAGGAACGGCTTGTACGACGAAGTCGTAAAGGCGGTCAAGGAGAGCGGGTTAAAGCTTTATGAGCTTTCGGGCGTAGAACCCAATCCCCGCCACACGACGGCGAACAAGGGCGCGAAGATCTGCAAAGACAACAAGGTGGACGTCGTTCTCGCGGTGGGCGGCGGCTCGACCATAGACTGTGCGAAGGGGGTCGCCGCGGCGGCTCTCACTAAGAAAGGCGATATCTGGGAAATTGTAAAGAGCGGCGCTTCCGTAGAGAAGGCTTTGCCCCTTATCGCCGTTTTAACGAATGCGGCGACGGGCTCGGAAATGGACGAGTGGGCGGTCATCTCCAACATGGATACCAACGAAAAAATCGGGATCGGCGGCGAGGGGCTCATTCCCAAAGCGGCGTTTGAAAATCCCGAATACAGCTTTACGCTTCCCGAGTCTCAGACGGCTTGCGGCGCATTCGAGATCTTCAATCACGTGCTAGACAATTACTATCTTGCGGGCGAGGCGACATTCGATCTCATTCTCGAATTTCAGGAGGCGGTCATGCGCGCCGTCGTCAAGTGGGCGCCTGTCGCTATGAAAGAGCCCGACAACTACGAGGCGCGGGCGAACCTTATGTGGGCTTCCTCAATGGCGCTCAACCACGTTCTCGACGCGGGCACGGTGCACGGCTGCGCCTGCCACGCGATGGAGCACGAGCTCTCCGCCTACTACGATATCACGCACGGTCACGGGCTTGCGATCGTTACCCCGCGCTGGCTCACCTATATTTTAGATGAAAAGACCGCTCCCCAGATTTACCGCCTCGGCGTAAAGGTGTTCGGGCTCAAAGAGGGGTTGGAGGCTTTCGCGGGTGCGAAGGCGGCGATCGAAGCGCTTGAAAAATTCTGCTTCGAAACGCTCGGCTTAAAGAAGAATCTCTCCGATTTGAATATCGACGAAACGCACTTTAAGGCTATGGCGGAGCACGCGTGCGGCGGGGAAGTTATTGACGGTCCCAAAACGCTGACCCCCAAGGACGTAGAAGAAATTTATAAAATGTGTCTTTAATTTTTGACGAATTGGAAATAATCGTATTATGCAAAATTCCGTTTTGATTGAAAAAGATTTGTATTACGTAGGCGGGAGCGACAGGCGCATTCCGCTCTTCGAGAGCGCCTATCCCGTGCCCCGCGGCGTATCCTATAATTCTTACTTATTGTTAGACGAAAAGACGGCGCTCTTCGATACCGTGGATAAATCGGTTTCGGAAGTGTTTTTCGAGAACGTCGAAAGCGTGCTGGGTGGAAGAAACCTCGACTATCTTGTGATCCACCACATGGAGCCCGACCATTCGGCGAGCTTTGAGGGAATCGTAAGCCGCTATCCGAACGTGAAGGTCGTCGTCAATCAGAAGATCGCGGCGATGCTGAAAAACTTCTTTTCGTGCGATTTGCCCGAGCTTATTATTGTAAAGGACGGAGATACGCTCTCTTTTGGCAAGCATACGCACCGCTTTGTATTTGCGCCCATGGTGCATTGGCCGGAGGTCATGCTCTCCTTTGACGAAACGACGGGCACGTTGTTTTCGGCAGACGCGTTCGGTACGTTCGGCGCGCTTTCGGGGAGTCTCTTTGCGGACGAAGTCGAGTTTGAAAAGGAGTTCCTTGACGACGCGAGAAGATACTATTTCAATATCGTCGGCAAGTACGGCGTACAGGTCCAAAACGTTTTGAAAAAGGCGGCAACGCTCCCCATTAAAACGGTGTGTCCCCTGCACGGTCCTGTTTGGAGAAAGGACTTTTCCTGGTTTTTGAACAAGTACGATATTTGGAGTAAGTACGAGCCCGAAGAAAAGGGGGTCGCCGTATACTTTGCAAGTATCTACGGACACACGGGCAATGCGGCGGAAATTCTTGCAACCGCTCTGGCGGAGAACGGCGTTCCCGTCAAAACCTACGATACCTCGTTCACGCACTATTCCGAGCTTTTGTCCGAGGCGTTCCGCTATTCGCACGTCGTCTTTGCCGCGCCCACCTATAATAACGGAATTTTCGTCAGTATGGAGCAGTTCTTAAACGAGCTCGTTTCGCATAACTATCAGAATAGAGCGTTCGCTTTGATCGAGAACGGAAGCTGGGCGCCGCAGGCAAATAAGCTCATGCGCGAAAAGCTCGCTTCGCTCAAAGGAATGCGCGAGATCGGAGAGGGCGTTACGATGCTATCGTCCGTCAAAGAGGATTCGAAGGAGAAACTTTATAGACTTGCAAAAGATATCGCACTTGATTTAACAAAATAAAAGGAGGTATCTATGAAATATATTTGCAGCGTATGCGGTTACGAATACGACGAAGAGGCGGGCGATCCCGCGAGCGGTATTGCGCCCGGCACCAAGTGGGAGGACGTTCCCTACGACTACTCCTGCCCGCTCTGCGGCGTAGGCAAAAACGAATTCGAAGAAGCGTAAATCAAAATCCCCTCCCTTGACCGGGAGGGGATTTTTGTATGATTTTTGGCATGAAAGGACAAAAAATGTCATTATATTTTATTACACAGTTGACAGATTAGGCGGGATTTAGTATAATCCCAAGTGACGGTTTCTTCCGTTACTAAGGAGAAATTATGAAAATCGCAATGACGGGGACGAGCGGGAACATGGGGCGCGAAGCCTTAAAACAGACCCTCGAACTTGAAAACGTAGAATGGGTGAGAGTACTTCTCTCATTAAAGAAGAAAAATAACAAGCTCGCGAAAAAGCTGAAAAAGCAATACGGGGAGCGCATTCAAATCGTGCGCGGCTCTATTAAGGACGAGAACGCCTGTTTGGAACTTGTAAAGGATACCGATTACGTCATTCACATGGCGGCGGTCATTCCGCCCGCTTCAGACAAGTGCTTTGCTTGGAGCGAGGACTGCAACTTAAAAGGCGCGGTCAATATGGTGAACGCCGTCAAGGCACAGGAAAAGCAACCAAAATATATTCATGTTTCCACGGTCGCACTCTACGGCAATCGCGATCAAAGCCACCCGTGGGGCAGAGTAGGCGATCCGCTCCTCATTAGTCCCTTCGACGCGTACGCCATGCACAAGCTCGAAGGGGAGCGGTATTGCCTCGAAGCGGGGCTCGACTGCTGGGCGGTTTTGCGTCAGACTGCCATGCTCTATCCCGAAATGATGTCGGCGAACATCAAGGACGGGCTCATGTTCCACACCGCAATCAACGCGCCCCTCGAATGGTCTACCTCGCGCGACAGCGGGCGGCTTGTAAAGCATATCTTCGAGCGCGATTCTAAGGGCGAAGTGGACGGATTCTGGAAAAAGATCTACAATATCGGCGCGGGCTACCGCGGCAGAGAGACGGGCTACGACACCTTTAACGACGGCTTCAAGATGATCGGCGGCTCTACGGAAAAATTCTTCAAGCCCAACTGGATGGCGGCGCGCAACTTCCACGGCGTGTGGTTTGCGGACGGGGACGAGCTTGAAAATCTCTTCCACTACCAACAGGACGGCGTGAAGGAGTACTGGGACGAAATCGAAAGCAACCACAAAATTTACAAAATGGGCAAGATCGTGCCCAAGGGACTCATCTATTTGTTCCTGTTCAGAAAACTTCTCCACCACG
>JAIDSX010000158.1 GCA_029060985.1 Clostridia bacterium
GCGAATACCATTTTCAAATTTAACGGTTCGGCGCAAAAACCCTCATTCAGAATCAAAAACGTATCGGGCGTGGATATTACCGAACAAATTAACGCAAGTGAATTTAGATTCAGCTATAACGACGGACTGAGTGAAACCAGGTGGAAAGGGGATTATACCGTTACGGTCAGCATGCGCCCCGGCAGTAACTATTATTTGAAGGGCGATCCCACCTGTCTTTATTCGATCGACCTGAACGATGCGGGCGAGGGGAACGATCCCAATACCGTTCAAAAGCCCGACGACGATGGCGAGGGCGATAAGAACAGAACGGATACCTTAAACCTGCCCTTGTGGCAATTGATCGTGGGCGGCGCTTCGGCAGTACTTTTCGTATTCTGTACCTTGAAGGCGTTCGGCGAGTACGGCAAGCTGAAAGCGGCTAAGAAGGAAGCCAAAGAGCTTGCGGTCCAGTCTTATGCGACGACTTACGGCTTTGCGCCCCTCGGGTTGCTTGCAATGGCTTCGGATTCGACCTTCCTCGGCTTGGAGGAAACGCCCTGGACGATCATTGCGTTCGTGGCGCTCGGCTTATTCCTCGTATCGGCAGTGGCGTTGTTCCTGCTCAGTAAAAAACGCAAGGCAGCTGAGCTCGTCGTGAAACGCGAGCAGGCGCGTATTGCGGAAGAGAAAGAGTTCGCACGCGAAGAAGAAATGCTTCGCCGTGAAGAACAGCACCGCGAAGAACAGGCGCGCCGCGACAACGAAATGAAGATGATGTTTGCCGCAATGCAACAGGGCGGCGGATATCAGCAGGCTCCTTTCCAATACGACGATATGCGCAGTATGCTTGCGGAAACCATGCAAGCGCTTCTTCCCGCGGCAATGCAGCAGATGCAGGCGCTCCCGCCCGCACAAAGCGACCCGAATGCTTACGCACAACCGAGTTACAGTGCGCCCGTTGACAGCGCGCGTTCGCAAAAGGAAGATATGCTTCTTGAAAGATTAGCGCGGCAGGAGGAGCTTATCAATCAGCTCTTGCAGAATCAGCAGGCGCAGCAAAGCGCTCCTGCTTACGAAGAAGAGCCCGTTGACGATATTTCGTGGCTCGGCGAGAGCGACGAGGTGGTATCGCTCGAAGAGTCCTACGGCGCATTGAGCGACGAAGGCAAGCGGGCATATTACGAAATCGGTAGCTATATCATGAGCAAGCCGAGAACGAGTCAGAACGACGGACGGTATGCCGTGCTGTTCAAGTACCGCGGAAGGACGTTGTTCAAGCTCAGTATCAAAGACGACGCGCCCGTGCTGTATTATCCCGCAGGGGGCGGCAGGGCAGAGGTCCGCGTGGAAAACGCTTCTTCGTTGGAGCTTGCAAAGAGCGCTATTGACCGTTCCGTTTCAAGCGTTGACAGTCAAATGGCGTAAAGAAAAAAGCAAAAAAACCCGCTTCGGCGGGTTTTTTGTTTTGTGCGGAGAAGAAAGGGAGTAAAATAGCAAAAAATGTTAAAAAAAGCAAAAAAAAGAGGACAAACGGTTGCGTATAGATATTGACAAATATTTATAAATGATGTACTATAATAATGTATCACTGTATACGGCATACTATAATGTATACGAGAAAACCGCAAAAAGAGGTGGCTTATGAATACAAAAAAGACTAAAAAATCGTTG
>JAIDSX010000159.1 GCA_029060985.1 Clostridia bacterium
GAGCTGTTTATCAAGAATCGCTCGATGGGCGATAACGTGAGAAAGAAGATGCGCAAGACGGTCACGCGCATCGTGAACGAAGGGAAGGGCGGCGTAATATGTATTCTCCTCTAAAATAAATTTTTGTCCCCTCTGCGCAACGTGCAGAGGGGACTTTTTTCTTGTTATTTTCCCTTAAAAATTTTCCGTAAACTATTGAAATTTACTTGAATTTATTTTATAATAAAATTAGCTTGGTAAAATGCGGATAAAAGGGGGATTTATGGAAATCAAAAAACTCATTCAGGACGGAAAAACCGCGCTCGGAATCGAATTCGGCTCTACGCGTATTAAAGCCGTTTTGGTGGACGAAAACAATTTGCCGATTGCCTCGGGCAGTCACGAGTGGGAGAATCGTCTTGAAAACGGAATCTGGACTTATTCCGAACAGGATATTGCGGCGGGACTTCAAGACGTGTACGCAAAGCTCAAAAGAGACGTGAAGGAGAAATACGGCGTAACGCTCAAAAAGATCGGCGCAATGGGTATCTCCGCCATGATGCACGGCTACCTCGTGTTCGATAAAAAGGACAAGCTGTTAGTTCCCTTCCGCACCTGGCGCAACAACAACGCGGCGGAGGCGGCGAATAAGCTTACGGAGCTTTTCAATTATAATATTCCCGCGCGCTGGTCGGTGGCGCACCTGTATCAGGCGATCTTAAATAAAGAGCCGCATATCAAGGATATCGCCTTCCAAACGACGCTCGAAGGCTACGTGCATTGGCTCTTGACGGGTGAAAAGGTCATCGGCGTGGGCGAGGCTTCGGGTATGTTCCCCGTAGACCCCGTGACCAAGCAGTATTATCCCAAAATGCTCAAACAGTTCAACGAGCTTATCAAGGGCAAAGTTCCCTTTAAGGCGGAAGATATCCTTCCCAAAATTTTGGTTGCGGGCGAGAATGCGGGCGCGCTTTCAAAGAGTGGCGCGAAGTTCCTCGATCCCGAAGGGGATTTGGAGAGCGGCATTCCCTTCTGCCCGCCTGAAGGTGACGCGGGCACGGGCATGGTCGCAACGAACAGCATCAAGCCCCGCACGGGCAACGTCTCTGCGGGAACGAGCGTATTCGCTATGATCGTGCTCGAAAAGGAGCTTTCAAAGCCCTATCCCGAAATCGACCTCGTAACCACTCCCGTGGGCGATCTCGTCGGCATGGTGCATTGCAATAACTGTACCTCCGACCTCAACGCATGGGTCAACGTGTTCGGGGAATTTGCTTCCCTTGCGGGGCTCGATATTCCCAAGTGGAAGCTCTACGATTTGCTCTATTTCGAGGGTGAAAAGGGGGATAAGGACTGCGGCGGACTCCTCTCCTATAACTATGTATCGGGCGAGAATATTACCGAGGTGAACGCGGGTCGTCCGCTTTTCGTGCGCACGCCCGATTCGAAGTTTACGCTTGCCAATATGATGCGCTCACACCTTTATTCCGCGTTCGCAACGCTCAAAGTCGGTTGCGATATCATGCTCAAAGAGGAGGGCGTAAAGCTCGACAAGATCACGGGTCACGGCGGTATCTTCAAAACGGAGCGCGTGGGGCAGAGCTTCCTCGCGGCGGCGCTCGGCGTACCCGTAACGCTTATGAAGACGGCGGGCGAGGGCGGCGCTTGGGGCATGGCGGTGCTTGCGAACTACCTCATTCAGAAAGGAAAGGGCGAAGAGCTTTCGGATTATCTCGAAGAGAAAGTATTCGCAGGTCAGGAGGGTATCACGCTCGCGCCCGATCCCGAAAACGAAAAGGGCTTTGAAGCGTTCACCGAGCGCTATAAAAGGGGACTTCCCATCGTAAGACAAGCAGTCGAAAATATGGATTGAAAGGTGAAATATGTTAGAAGAACTCAAAAAGAAAGTACTCAAAGCAAATCTCGACCTCGTTAAAAATAAGCTCGTGCTCTTCACTTGGGGGAACGTGAGCGAAATCGACAGGGCAAGCGGGCTCGTCGTGATCAAGCCTTCGGGCGTGGACTACGACGGCATGACGGCGGACGATATGGTCGTTGTCGATCTCAACGGAAAAGTGGTGGAGGGAAATCTTCGTCCTTCGTCCGATACGCCCACGCACCTCGAATTTTATAAGGCATTCCCGAACGTAGGCGGGGTCACGCACACCCATTCCACGTTTGCGACCGCTTGGGCGCAGGCGGGGAGAAACATTCCCTTCTACGGAACGACCCACGCCGACTATTTCTACGGCGACATTCCCTGCGCGCGCTCCCTTACCAAAGAGGAGATCGAAGGGGAGTACGAAAAGAACACGGGACTTGCGATCATTGAAAAATTCAAAAACGATAAGCTCGATCCCTTGGAAGTGCCGGGCGTTCTCATCAAGAGTCACGGCGTATTCGCGTTCGGCAAGGACGGCGCGAACTCCGTATATAACGCGACGGTCATCGAGGAAGTCGCAAAAATGGCGACGATCACCGAGGCGGTCAATCCCGACGTGAAGCGTGCGGACAAGTTTATGATGGATAAACATTATCTGCGCAAGCACGGCAAGAACGCATATTACGGTCAAACAAAAAAATAATATAAAATTTTTATAAAGGGGATATTAAAATGAAAGAAAAAGTAGTCTATTGGCTCACAGGCTCGCAAACGCTCTACGGAGACGACGTTTTACAACACGTTGCCGCGCACTCCGAGGAAATGGCAAATTACGTCGATAAGCATATGCCCGTCACGGTGAAATACCTTACGACCTGCAAGAGCAGCGACGAGGTCGTCGAGGCTGTCAAGAAGGTAAATGCGGACGAAAACTGTATCGGTATTATCACTTGGTGTCACACCTTCTCGCCCGCGAAAATGTGGATCAAGGGACTTAAAATGCTACAAAAGCCCATGTGCCACTTTGCAACGCAATACAACGAAAAGCTGCCTTACGACACGATCGACATGGACTTCATGAACGAGAATCAGGCGGCGCACGGCGACAGAGAATTCGGCTATATCGTAACGCGCCTGAGAATGGACAATAAAGTAGTCGTGGGCTACTATAAAGACCCCGAAGCCTTGAAGGAGCTTGCTTCCTGGTGTAAGGTTGCCGCGGGCTACGCGTTCTCGAAAACGGTCAAGGTCTGCCGCTTCTCTGACAATATGCGCGACGTTGCAGTCACGGAAGGCGACAAGGTCGAGGCGCATATCAACCTCGGCTGGCAGGTCGATTATTATCCGATCGGCGACCTTGTAGACTATATCGAAAAGGTGACCGATAAAGAAGTGGACGCGCTCATGAAGGAATACGATAAAAAGTATACGATGGCGACGAAGCGCGTCGACGTTGTGCGCGAGCAGGCGAAATACGAAATCGCAATGGATAAGTTCTGCAAGGACAAGGGCGGCTATATCGGAATTGTCGATCACTTCGGCTCTCTGCACGGGCTCAATCAGCTTCCCGGTCTTGCAATTCAGGATTTACAGGGCAAGGGCTACGGCTTCGGCGCGGAGGGCGATTGGAAGATCGCGGCGCTCGGCGCAGTCATGCAGTACATGGCGGATCAGAAGGGCACGGGGCTCATGGAGGACTACACCTACGACTTGAAGGACGGGCTCTGCCTCGGCGCGCATATGCTTGAAGTATCGCCTCAGTTTGCGGCGACGAAGCCCGAAATTCAGGTACACCCCTTAGGGATAGGCGGCAAGTCCGATCCCGCACGCCTTGTATTCGAGGGAATTGCAGCCCCCGAAGCGGTTGCGGTTTCCATGATCGATATGGGCGATAGAATGCGCCTTATCGTGCAGAAGATTGAGCTTGTAAAATATCCCAAGAAGATGCCCAACCTGCCTACGGGCGGTCTTATGTGGAAGTATAAGCCCAACTTCAAGGAAGGCGTTGCGGCTTGGATCTATGCGGGCGGCGCGCACCACACGGTGGTGTCCTCCGTCGTGACGGCTGAGGAGCTCGTTGACCTCGGCAATATGTGGGGTATGGAAGTCGTTCTCATCGATGAAAACACCAAGATCGACGAGTTCAAAAAGCAGCTCGCCTGGTCGGATCAGATTTGGAAAACGAAATTATAATTTGTCGTAAAAAACGAGCAACGGGGTGGGGCTTAGAGCCTCGCCCCGCCTCGCGGTTTGTGAGGTTTTATGTATAGTAAAAAATACATTTTCGGCGATACCGCAATTTATTTTACCGAGACGGTAATTGCCGACGAAAAGAGCGTGGGACTTACCGTTCTGCCGAAGTCGAGAAAGTTCGACGAGACGAAGTTTATGCCCGATCCGCTCGTTCAGGTTGCTTTTACGGGCGATCGTTCGCTCCTTGATTATTCGCGCGGAATCAGTATGAAAAACCGCGAGAGCACGCTTCTTTCCGTTGAAAAGCAGACAGCGGATAAAGAGGGCGTTGAAACGCTCTTGACGGATGGAAAGGGGAACTATTACACGCACTCCCTTTGCTACGATAAAGAAACGGGCGTATTCTCCGTAACCGTACTTTACGAGAACAAGACGGGCAAGACGAAAACGCTCGAATTTCTTCAAAGCGGCTGTATCTCGTTCGCGCCCCTGGACGGTGCGCAGAAACTTGCGCTCTACCGCATGACGAGCGCCTGGTCGCGCGAATGCAAACTGAAAAAAGACGGGTTTTGGGAACTCGGTCTCGAGCCGAGCTGGGCGAACTACGGCTTAAAGAGCGAAAAATGGGGCTGTATCGGCAGTATGCCGAACCGCGGATTCTATCCCTTTGCGGCGGTCGAGGATATCGACGGCGTCATTTGGGGAATGAATATCGAAGCGCCCTTCTCCTGGCAGATGGAGGTCTCGCTTGAACGCGCGGGCGTATCCCTTGCGGGCGGGCATGCCGATTACGAGGCGGGGCACTGGCGCAAAGAAATCAAAAACGGCGAACGTTTTTTAACGCATAAAGCGTATTTTACGGTAAAAGAGGGGGGCGGCGTGAACGCCGTCTGCAACGCGTTCGTGCATTATCAGGATAGGCGGCTGAAAGTTCCCGCAAGCGAGGAGAGTATGCCCGTACTCTACAACGAGTACTGCGCCACTTGGGGAAATCCCACGGCGGATAAGATCGACGCAATGCTCGACGCGTTAAAGGAATTTCCGATTGAATACTTCGTGATCGACAGCGGCTGGTATAAGCCGGAGGATAAGAACTGGTGCAACGCCATCGGCGACTGGAACGAAAACAAGAGTATTTTCCCGCGCGGAGGATTAAAAGGTGTTGCAAAGCGCATTAACGAAGCGGGCATGAAGGCGGGTATCTGGTTTGAATACGAAATCGCAGGCAGAGACAGCGACGTATTTTACAATGAAGATATGTTCTTAAAACGCGGCGGAAGCGTTCTTACCTGCAAAAACCGCCGTTTTCTCGACCTTCGCAAAGCGGAAGTCAAGGAATACCTCACGAAAAAAGTACTCCGTTTCCTCAAAGAAAACGGCTACGAATATATTAAAATCGACTATAACGACGCCTACGGCTTGGGCTGCGACGGAGCGGAATCCTTGGGCGAAGCAGGAAGACAGATTGCAGAGGAGAGTCTACAGTGGTTTGACCTCTTGCAAAAAGAGAACGGAATTATTATCGAGAATTGCTCCTCGGGCGGTAGCCGTATCGAGCCGTACCGCATGAATCACTCGTCCATGTGTTCCTTCTCGGACGCGCACGAATGCAACGAGATCCCGCTTGTGGCGGCGAACGTCTCGCGCGTGATTCCCGCCCGTCAATCGCAAATTTGGGCGGTCTTACGCGAAAACGAGTCCGATTCGCGCACCGTCTATTCCCTGTGCGCGGCGTTTATGGGCAGAGTTTGCCTTTCGGGCGACGTCGTGGGACTGACCAAGGAGAAAAGGGAGTTGATTCTCAACGGCTTGAATTTCTATTCCGAAGTAAAGGACATCGTCCGCTACGGCGACATTACGGATATCGACTGCGACATAAGCTCTTACCGCGACCCCGTCGGACGGCAGATTTACCAAAAAGAATATAATGGGAGCAAGCTCGTTATAACGCACTTCCTCGGCAAAGAAAACGTCGTGGAAATTCCGCTGAAAGAATACCGTTTGGATGGTACTTATACCGACCTTGACTACGAAGAAGAGGACGGCGTACTGCGCATTTACGGCAAACCTTTTACGGCGGGTGCTTTCCTTTTGGTAAAACGGAACGGATAAAATGATGAAAAATTACGAACAAATAAAATCACTTTTGAAAACGAAGGGGCAGGAACACCTCTTAAACGGATTTGATTCGCTCGATCAAACCGAAAAGGAAGAGCTCTTAAAGGGGATTTCCGCAATCGATTGGGAACTTCTCGAAGAGAAGAGCGTGGAGAGAAACGGCGAAGTCGAGCCGCTTTGGGGGCTCACGCTCAAAGAGATAAAATCCCGCTATCAAGAATTCGAAGAGGCAGGCGCAAAGCTCCTCAGGGAAGGGAAGGCGGCCGCCGTTATGCTCGCGGGCGGGCAGGGTACGCGGCTCGGCTCTTCCGCACCCAAGGGGACTTACGATTTGGGACTTACGAAACCCGTGTATATCTTCGAGTGCCAGATCAAAAACCTTTTGGAAGTGGTGAATAAGTATGTTGCGCGCGTTCCGCTCCTCATTATGACGAGCGACAAAAACGACGGCGCAACGCGTGAATTTTTGAAAGAGCACGCATATTTCGGCTATCCCCAAGAGGACCTTTTCTTCTTTACGCAAGACATGGCGCCCTGCACCGATTTCAACGGAAAAGTTTTATTGGAGGGCAGGGGCAAAATTGCGCTCTCGCCCAACGGCAACGGCGGGTGGTTTTCGTCCATGCAGCGCGCGGGACTCGTGGAAAAAATGAAGAAACGGGGCGTGGAATGGCTGAATGCGTTTTCGGTGGACAACGTTTTACAGCGCATTGCCGATCCCGTGTTCCTCGGCGCAACGTATCTGAGCGGAAACGCCTGCGGCGCAAAAGCGGTCAGAAAGAATTCTCCCGAAGAGCGGGTAGGAGTTCTGTGTAAGCGCGGCGGCTTTCCCGATATCATTGAATATTACGAGCTCGACGAAGAAATGGCGAACGCGCGGGATAAAGAAGGGGAGCTTCTTTACGGCAACGGCGTGATTCTCAATTACCTGTTTCAAATTTCCGCACTTGAAGAGGTGGCGTTCCGTAAATTCCCCGTGCACCGCGTAAAAAAGAAGGTGAGTTATTACGACGGAGAAAAACTCGTCGCGCCGCAGACGGAAAACGCCTATAAGTATGAGACGCTGATTTTGGATTTGATTCGGCTTTTGAACGGGTGTTTACCCTTCGAGGTCGAGCGGGAAAGGGAGTTTGCTCCCGTCAAAAACGCAACGGGCGTTGACAGCGTGGAAACCGCGCGAGCGCTCTTAAAGAAAAACGGAGTGGAATTATAATGGCGAACGATTTACAATTTTTTTGCGAACAGCTCGTGCGGCTGAACGCTACGATGAAGGAGCTCTTTGAAAATGGAAATCTTGCGCTCTTTACCGAGATGAATCTTGCCATCAAAGAACTGCACCGCATCGAGTCGGCGGGAAACGAGCCTGCGCTTGCTCCCTTGCATGAAGAATGCGAAATTATCTATAAAAATTTCGATATGATCATCGCGGTTTTGAGGACGACCGAGAACGGCGAAATCGACGAAGGCGCGCAAACTGCGCTCAACCGGCTTTTGCATAATATCGATAGGGCAGTCGTGGAGATCGCTTCGGGCTTGAATCTTATCTAAGAGGGAGTTATGGCAAACAAGAAGAAAAACACCGATAAAACGGCGAAAAAAGCAGTAAAAGCCGCCGAAGAAGCCGCGAAAAAGAATCCGAAAGTATTTATTGCAATCGTTGTGGTTTTACTGATCATCATAATCGTCGCGGGTCTTTTATGGTACTTTTTGGTCTATAAAAAGAAGAAGGATGTTCCCACTACGCCCTTGGGGGTTGGAAATCTTGCCGAAATTTCGTCTGCAGATTTGTCCATTCACTTTTTAGAGCTCGGCGTACATAACGCGGGCGACTGCGTACTTATCAAAGTTGGCAACACGGAAGTCCTTATCGATGCGGGAGCAAAGAGCACCTCTGCGCCTACGCAGGCAATGCTCGATTACGTTGCAAGCTATTGCACGGACGGCGTCTTAGAATACGTTGTCGCAACGCACGCGCATGAGGATCATATCGCGGGTTTGGTAGGACAGGAGAGCGGGGATTCACGTACGGGCTTTTTATATCAGTACAAAATCGGCACGATTATTCAGTTCGCAATGCACAATACAACGAGTAAAATTTATAATAATTACGATGCCGCCGTGAAATACTGCGAGACAAAGGGCACAAAAGTTTATACGGCTTTGGAATGTGTAAAGGGCGAGAACGGCGCAAAGGCAACCTATTATCTTGACGAAGTGCAGAGTATTTCGCTCAATATTCTCTATCAGAAGTATTATGAAACCAAGGATAGCGGCGGAGAAAACAATTATTCCGTCTGTACGCTTTTAACGCAAAAAATCGGAACGGTTTCCAATAACTATCTCTTTACGGGCGATTTGGAAAAGAAAGGCGAGGAATCGCTTGTCGAGAGCAATCCCGATTTGCCGCATTGTGTGCTCTTTAAGGGCGGACACCACGGCTCGTCCACTTCCTCAAACGACGTGTTGCTCAATAAGATCACGCCCGAAAATATTGCCATCTGCACCTGCGCGGGAACTTACGAATATGCGGATAAACCCGATTCGGATCACCCCGACAGATACTTGAATACCTTCCCCACGCAGGAAGCGATTGACCGCATGAGCAAACATACCAAAAATATTTACGTTACGTCGCTCGGTATTCTGAACGAGGATTACTCCACGAAGAACTTTACTTCCATGAACGGCAACATTGTGTTCTATTACGGAAAGAGCGAAGAGGAAGCGGAAAAATCCCTTAAACTCTGGTGCTCCAATAATACGACGATTCTCAAAGAAACGGCGTGGTTCAAAGAAAACCGCACTTGGAGCGGAGTATAGTATGCCGGAAATCACTTCCATTACGCCGCAGCAGAGAGATAAGACCCGCTGTAACATCGAAATCGACGGTAAGTTTTATTGCGGAATGAAGCTCGATACCGTGCTTGCAAGCGGGCTGAAAGTCGGCATGAGCGTGGATACTGATTTCCTTTCGCATTTACAGCTCGAAAGCGAAAAGCTGACTGCGCTCGACAAGGCGCTCAAACATATTTCCGTATCTATGAAAACGGAAAAGGAGATCCGTGCCTTTCTCAAAAAGAAGGGCTACTTAGAGGAAGTTTCGAACTACGTGCTCGAAAAAATGAAGGACTACGGCTACGTCGACGACGAAACGTATGCGCAGTCGTATACGGAGGGCGCGTCGAAACGCAAGGGGAGCAGGCTTATTCAGCTCGAATTAAGGCAAAAAGGGGTGGACGAGCAAATCATCGACTCGGCGCTTTCTGCGCTTACAGATGAAACTGAGAGCGCGAAGCGGTGTCTTGAAAAGTATATGCGCGGAAAGCCCTTCGACCAGGCTACGCTTCAAAAGGCGTACCGCAATCTTCTTTCCAAGGGATTCGATTACGATACCTGCAAAGCGGCGATAGAGAGTTTGAAAAATGGTGATTGAATATCTCGATGAAACGGATTCCACCAACGAATATTTGAAACGGTATCTTTCTTCGGGCGAGGATCGGATCGTGGTAGCCAAAAGACAGACGGGCGGAAGGGGAACGAAAGGACGTTCCTTTCTCTCGAACGAAGGCGGCGTATATTTGTCCGCATTGACCTTCTACCGTGATTTCCCCGCAAGGGACGCGTTTTTGATCATGGCGCGCGCTGCAGTTGCGGTATGCAAGACGGCGGAGGCGTTCGGTCTCTCTCCCGAAATCAAATGGCCGAACGACGTGTACCTTTCGGGGAAAAAGCTCGCAGGCATTCTCGTGGAAAATTCGCTTGACGGCGACAGGGTAAAGTCGAGTATCGTCGGCATTGGTCTCAACGTATGTAACGATTTGAGGGAATTGAAAAGCATTGCAGTCAGTCTTTCCGAGGCTGCGGGAAGAACGATTCCGTGCGAGAAAGCGCGGGAGCTTCTCGTTGAGAATCTGCAAAACGAAGTTTCCTTCGACGACTATCTTGAACGCGTGCGCTTTTTGGGGCGCGAGGTTATGGTGACGGAGCGGGGGGAGAACTATCGTGCAAAGGCTGTTAAAATCTGTGCGGACGGCAGGTTGGAAATAGAGCGCGAAGGAGTAAATATTCTTCTTTCGGCGGCTGAAATCAGTTTGAAAATTTGAAAAAGGAGCGTAAAAAATGTATAGAGCATATTCGAACAAAGAAGCATGGGAGGCGGACCGCAAGGCGGTCGCTTCGGGTGTTAAAACGCGTGAGCTTATGGAGCGTGCAGGCAAGGCGCTTGCTCAAAAAGTTGCCGCGGCGATGGACAGACTTCACGTACAAGAGGTGCTGTTCGTCCTCGGTTACGGCAACAATGCGGGCGACGGTTTCGTCGCGGCGCGTATTTTAATGGAGCAGTCGAGAGCCGTAAAAGTGCTTTGCCTTTCGGACAAACTTTCCCCCGAATGCGCGCTTGTGAAGATTCGCTATAAAGGGGAAATTTTTACGCGTATTCCCAAGAAAAAATTTCCGCTTGTCGTGGACTGCGTATTCGGCACGGGGCTAAAACGCCCGCCTGAAGGAGAATACGCAAAATTGATTTCCTTGATCAATGCGGAGGGGAGCTACGTGATTTCCTGCGATTTACCGAGCGGGCTCTCGGAAAACGGTATGACGTTTTCTCCCTGCGTGTATGCGGACGAAACGGTTTCGATCGGCTGCATGAAGAGTTCGCTTTTGTTGAATGACGGCGCGGATCATGCGGGAAAGATTTCGGTTGCGGACATCGGTGTAAAATATGGGAAAGGGGGTGTGGAAGTTTGGGAAGATAGCGACGTAAAAATGTTCTTCCCGAAAAAGCAGTCCAGCGTAAACAAGGGAATGTTCGGCAAATCTTGCATCGTGACGAGCGGCGCAAGAATGGGGGCGGCAATGCTTGCGGCGTCCGCTTCGCTCCGTTCGGGCGCGGGATATACCACGTTGCGCGTGCCCGACCGTTTGTGCGTTACGGCGGCGACGGTGCTTCCCTCCTGTATCGTAGAGGAGTTTGAAGCGCTCGACGACGGAATGCTATCCTCCGACGCGTTGGCGATCGGCATGGGATCGGGCGTTTCGAAAGGGCTTTATTCCATCGTTATGCAGCTTTTAAGCGGCTATCGCGGAACGCTTGTGTTGGACGCGGACGCACTCACCTCGCTTGCGGAGTTCGGCTTAAAACCCCTTAAAACGAAAGCTTGTGAAGTCGTCTTAACGCCGCACCCGAAGGAGTTTGCAAGACTGTGTAATTTAAGCGTGAAAGAAGTGCTTGAAAACGCCGTTCCCATTGCGCAAAAGTTTGCTGCGCAATACGGCGTTACGCTTGTCTTGAAAAATAACAGAACGATCATTACGAACGGAGTTCGCAGCGCAATCAACAGTACCGGCTCGCCCGCACTTGCGAAATGCGGGAGCGGCGATATTCTGGCGGGATTCCTTGCGGGAACGTGCGCGCGCGGACTTTCACCCTTTGACGCAGCGTGCGTTTCGTGCTATGTGTTTGGGCGCGCAGGGGAGCTTGCGGAGGAGGAATTCGGGCAATACGCGCCCACCGCTTCGGACGTCGTTGCGACTCTGCCTCGTGCCATTAAGAGCGTGACGGAAATCTAAAATTTACTGAATATAGCTTAAAAAACCGCCCGTAAAGGGCGGTTTTTTACGGTTTATTTAGTATTACGTCACGCATACTCG
>JAIDSX010000016.1 GCA_029060985.1 Clostridia bacterium
TGTCAAAATTTTCTTCAAAAATCATTATAACTCTTTTCCGAAAAAATTGCAAATCCCGAAAAAATATATTATAATAAAAAGGCAAGTCACTTGAACGCAAAAGAGGAACGGGACGGAATGCTCGATATTATTGTTTATCAAAGAACGTTAAAAAAGAAAGGACGTAAATTATTATCGTCCGTCGAATCCCGTCTCAAAGAGAACGGAACGGATTACTGCGTACATATCGCAACGAGACCGGGCGAGGCGATCGAGCTTTCGAAGTCGCTCACCGAAGCGGGAGCGAAAAAGATAGTAGTGTTCGGCGGCGACGGCACGTTGAACGAAGTATTAAACGGAATGTCCGACCCCTCGGCTTGCGAACTCGGACTCATTCCCGCAGGCACGGGGAACGACTTTTCCGTTGCGGCAAAGATTCCCAAGGGACTTGCGGCGCTCGATTTGATTTTGAATACAGAGCCCAAGCCCACCGACTATATCCAGTGCGACGACGGAAACAGAAGCATCAATATCGCGGGTATGGGGATCGACGTGGATATTTTACAGCGCTGTGCCCGCAAAAAGCACGGCGGGAACAAGAGCAAATACTTTTTCAGTCTGCTCTCGTCGCTCGCGCACTATAAGGCGATCGAACTCGAAGTGTCCGCGGACGGCGGCGAGCCCGTGCACTATCAATCGCTCATTGCGTGCGTGTGCAACGGCAGTCAGTTCGGCGGGGGAATCCCCATGTGTCCCGACGCGGTCATCGACGACGGTAAATTAGAATTAGTCGTGGCGGACTGCCCGCCCCGCTATAAAATCCCCGGCGCGCTCATAAAGCTCATGAAGGGAAAAATTCTGACCCTGCCCATTACGCATAGAGTCAGCTGTACTTCGGCGCGTATCATAACGCCTTCAAGCGAATCGGTCGCGCAGTACGACGGTGAAATCAAGGCTTGCGAATCGCTTACGGTAGAAATCGTAAGCGGAAAATTGAAAATGTTCCGAGGTTGAAATGCGGAGATTTTTCAGAACGGTGCTCGATAAAATCCCGACGGCGGTGATCGTCGTGGACCAGAAGTTGAGAGTGCGCTTTACCAACCGCGCACTGCTCGACTATTTCGGCACGCAAAAAAGAAAGGGGGAAATGCGCGATCTCATCTATTGCGACGAGCGCGTGAAGATTTGCGGCACGGGCGAACGCTGCCGCGAATGTCAGCTGCGCCGCCTCTTTCTCTCCGCACAGAACAATAAGGGCACGGCGTTCCGCAGGATCGTTCTCAATGCCAAGGAGGACGGCACGCGTATCACCTGTCCCTTCCGCGTATCGCCCATGGGCAAAAAATATTTGATCGCCATGATGGAGGGCGCGCACGAGGCGGAGATCACGCGCGAGCTGTATACGGCGCAGTCCATTCAGCAAAAGCTGCTTCCGCCCCCGCACAACTGGGACGGCACGCCCTATTCCTATATGTACATACCCTGCCGCGCGATCGGCGGCGACCTTCCCGACGTGTACCAGCTCGAAGGGGATACGATGGGCTTCCTTGCCGACGTTTCGGGCAAGGGCATTTCTGCGGGAATGCTCTCCGCATTCGTCAAGGCGGGCTGGAACAAATCGGACAGATCGCCCTCGCAGGCGCTCCGCGGACTCAATTCCAAGTTTCAGGAGCTCAACCTTGACGAGAGCAACTACGTGACCGCCGCGGCGATCAGAATCGACAAAACGGCAAGGCAGATCCGTTATTCGCTTGCGGGACACAACGCGCCAATGCTCTTGAAGAGCGGCGCGGGGATCGACGAAATCGAAATGAACGCTCCGCCCGTCTCCAACTGGATTCCCGACTTCGGCTACGAGGACCAGTTTATCAGCTATCACAAGGGCGATATTCTCGTTATGATGACGGACGGCATTATCGAGAGCAAAAACCAAAAGGGGGAGATGTTCTCCCTCGAACGCGTGGAGGACTTGCTCCGAAAAGCCGCGAGCGCGGAATCGTTTATCGAAAGTTTACGGGCGACCATTACGGCGTTCTGCGGAACGTTCAGCGATGACTTGACGGCGATAGCTTTTGATCTCCAATAAGAATTATAAGAAAGCCCCCGCTCACAAAGAGCTCGGGGTCTTTGAATTTTTAATCGTCTGTAACTCCAAGTAAA